>DASXJN010000141.1:0-32216 GCA_036497365.1 Jatrophihabitantaceae bacterium
CACGACGTAGTCGACCTTGCGGATCTTCGCGTCGACCTTCATGCGGACGAGCGAGCCACGGCCCTCGTCGTCGCGCTCGAGCACCTCGCACTCCATCACGGCGTCCTGCCACTGCGGGAAGGTGTCGAAGTCGGTCAGCGCGTCGATGATCTTGTCGACGGGAGCGTTCACGACATCGGTCAGTCCGACTGCCTCGTCAGCCATGGTGGTCAGATCCTCTCGATGATGGTTCCGGTGGCAAGTGCGCCGCCGGCGCACATGGAGATCAAAGCAGTACTCGCGTCGCGGCGTTCGAGCTCGTGCAGCGCGGTGGTCAGCAGGCGCGATCCGGTACTGCCGACCGGATGGCCGAGCGCGATCGCCCCGCCGTTCACGTTGAGGCGGTCCGGGTCGGCGCCGTGTACCTGCAGCCACGACATCGGCACCGAGGCGAACGCCTCGTTCACCTCGAAGATGTCGATGTCGCCGATCGACCTGCCGCTGCGCTCGAGCAGCCGGGTCGTCGCCTGCACCGGCCCGTCGAGGTGGAAGTAGGGCTCGGCGCCGACGAGGCACTGCGTGACGATGCGTGCGCGGGGTGTCAGCCCGAGAGACTTGGCGCGCTGCTCGTCCATGAGGAGCACGGCCGCGGCGCCGTCCGAGATCTGTGACGACGTACCGGCGGTGTGCACACCGTCCTCGAGCACCGGCTTGAGGCGCGCGAGCGCTTCGACGGTCGTGTCGCGCAGCCCCTGGTCGCGGCTGACGCTGCGCAACTCGCCGGTCGGGTTGCCTTCGTCGTCCAGCACCGGTGCCTTGACGACGGCGATCTGCGAATCGAACCGGCCCTCGTCCCACGCGCGCCTGGCATTGTGCTGCGAGCGGGCACCGAACTCGTCCACCTGGTCGCGGCTGAAACCGCGTCGGATCGCGATCCGCTCGGCGGCGAGGTACTGGTTGGGCAGGTCGATGTGCCAGCTTTCGGGCTTCGGCTTGCCGGTCGTGCCGACGTTCGCGCCCAGCGGCACACGCGACATCGCCTCGACGCCGCAGGCGATGCCGACGTCGATGACGTCGGCGGCGATCAATCCGGCGATCAGGTGGTTCGCCTGCTGTGCCGAACCGCACTGGCAGTCGACCGTCTGCGCCCCGGTCTGCCAGGGCAGGCCCGCACCGAGCCAAGCGGTGCGGGTGACGTTGTTCGACTGCTCGCCGGCCTGCGTGACGCACCCGCCGGCGACCTGCTCGACCAGCGCAGGGTCGATGCCGGCTCGCTCGACGACGGCCCGCTGCACGGCACCCAGGATCTCGGTCGCGTGCAACCCGGCCAGCACTCCGGCACGCTTGCCGATAGGCGTGCGCACCGCCTCGACGAGAACCGGAATACCCATGTGCGAAAAGTAGAACAGGTTCCTATATTGACGCAAGCCGACCGGCCCTCCGACTTCTCATCGGCAGGCCCGCTGTGCTTCAATTCAGGTAGAACGTGTTTCAAATCGGCCGTGCCGGGAGGCATTCGTGGCAACTCCGCAACTGCCCGAGGGATTCGACGTCAACGACCCCGACCTGTACGTCTCGCACCTGCCACGCGCCGAGTGGGACGAGCTGCGCCGCACCGCGCCGATCTGGTGGCAGGAGCAGCCGCCGGGGCGTGACGCGTTCCAGGACCGCGGCCACTGGGTGCTGACCCGGCACGCTGACGTCAAGGAGGTCTCGCGCAACGACGCGATCTTCTCGACGTACGAGAACACCGCGATCATCCGGTTCAACGAGATCACCACGCGCGATCAGATCGAGATGCAGCGGGTGATCCTGCTGAACATGGACGCCCCGCAGCACACCCGGATGCGCTCCATCATCTCGCGCGGGTTCACTCCGCGTGCGGTCAACAACCTCAAGGAAGCGTTGAGTGCGCGCGCCGAGAAGATCGTCCAGACCGCGTTGGCGGGTGGCGCAGGTGACTTCGTCCGCGACGTCGCGTGCGAGCTGCCGCTGCAGGCGATCTCCGAGTTGCTCGGCGTGCCGCAGGAGGACCGGCTCAAGTTGTTCGACTGGTCGAACCGGATGGTGTCCTACGACGACCCGGACTTCGATCCCGAGGACGGCCAGATGGCCTCCTTCGAGATGCTGAGCTACTTCATGGAGATGGCCGAGGACCGCAAGGCGTGCCCGGCGAACGACATCGTGACCAAGCTCGTCACCGCCGACATCGGCGGCCAGGAGCTCACCTCGGACGAGTTCGGCTTCTTCACCATCCTGCTGTCCGTCGCAGGCAACGAGACGACCCGCAACGCGATCAGCCACGGCATGATCGCGTTCATGGAGCACCCCGACCAGTGGGAGCTCTACAAGCGGGAGCGTCCCGAGACGGCGGCGGACGAGATCGTCCGGTGGTCGACGCCGGTGGTCGTGTTCCAGCGCACCGCCAAGGAGGACACCGAGATCGGCGGTCAGCCGATCAAGAAGGGGGAGCGCGTCGGCCTGTACTACGCGGCAGCCAACTTCGATCCCGACGTCTTCGAGGACCCGTACCGGTTCGACGTCACCCGCGACCCGAATCCGCACCTGGGCTTCGGTGGTACGGGGGCGCACTACTGCATCGGTGCGAACCTGGCCCGCATGGAGATGAACCTGATCTTCAACGCGATCGCCGACCACTTGCCCGACATCAACATGATCGGGGAACCGAAGCGGCTGCGCTCCGGTTGGCTCAACGGCGTCAAGGAACTGCCCGTCCAGTACAAGTGCCCCGTGCCGCACTGACCTGGCAGTCGCCCGTCTTGGCCTTCCTGCAGGTTCCCCGCCGGCGTGTCGCCCTGCGCAGCGGCCAACAGTCTTGCTCGTCCACCGGCTAGCCGCCGCTGAGCTCGAATACGGCGTCGGTGACCGCGTCGGGATCGACCAGCATGTGCAGGTGGTCGCCGGGGACGTGCCTGGTTGCCCAGCCGGCGGCCGCCGCCTGCTCGGCTCCGGGAGCGTAGGGCTCGGCGAACCACAGGTACGCGCAGGGCGGTCGATCCCAACCGGCCTGAGCGGGCGGCAGGTGGTCCCAGTACGCCAGCGGCATCCGCTCCTGCTCGGCCTCCACGCGGGCTTGTGTCTCGGCGTCCGGGAACAGCGTGGCGACGTCTGCGGCATCCCACCACGAAGTCCATACCGGAAGGCGCCCGTCCGGGCCGGCGAGGTCGATCAGGAAGTCTCGCTGCGAGATGTACCCGGCGCCCGGAAGTGCCGCGTCGACGAACACCACGCCGCGCACCTGATCTCCGAGCGCGGCGAGGACCGCGGGCATGTACAGCCCGGAGTTGCTGTGCGGCACGAGCACGACCGGATCGGCGCCGGCGGCGCGGACGATCGTGTCCACCCCGGTCGGCCAGTAGGGCGGCGGGGCGCTCGAAACGCACTGGAGGTTCGGCACTCGAACCTGCCGCCCGCGTCGCTCCATCACCTTGGCGGCCGGCGCCCAACTCGCGGGTCCCAGCAGCGGACTCGGAATCAGCACAAGGGTCGGCGCCACCACGTCAGGATTCCAGTCGCGGTCGCGGAACAGCAGCGCGTCGCTCAAAGCTTGATCCGGATCGGGCGACGTCCGGCGGTTCGGATCAATCCAGGCAGAATTCGTTGCCCTCGGGGTCCTGCATCACGATGCAGACGTCGTCCATGCCGTCTGCGTCCATGCGGCGCACTCGACGGGCGCCGAGTGCGACCAACCTGGTGCATTCGGCTTCGAGGGCGTCCGATCGTCCCTCGCGTGGTAGGCCGGCGGCCGCACGGAGATCGAGATGCACGCGATTCTTGGCCGTCTTCGGTTCGGGCACCTTCTGGAAGAACAGCCGGGGCCCAACTCCGTCAGGATCGATCAGGGCCGAGCGGTCGCCACGGTTCTCGGGCGGGACGCCCCACGCCTCGAGCGCGGCGTCCCATGAGTCGAATCCCTGCGGCGGGGGCTGCAGGACGTAGTGCAACGCCTCGGCCCAGAAGGCGGCATGCGCCATCGGGTCCGCGCTGTCGAATGTCACCTGGAACTCAGTCGCCATGGACCGACCCTTGCGCATCCCACCGACAACGACCACTGCGTAATGCGGGCATTCGAAGTGATGCGTTGCGACCACACGATCGACTGACCGATAATTCTCGCGTGAACCTCGGTCCGGGTGAGTACCTCGTGCTGTGGCTCATGCTGAGCGTCGCCACCGGCGTGGTCGGGTATTCATGGCGTTCGACGCCGCGCAACTTTGCTCGCTTCTTCCTTCTCGGCGCGATCTTTCCGATCGCCGGTCTGACCGTGGCGATCGTCGTCAAACGCTACGTGGGATGCGAGAACGGCATGGCGTAGCTGGGCACCCGGTACCGTCACGAAGGCTCATCGATCGCAACTCTGCGGACGACCTCATCAGGTGATCGTGGCGGAAATCGGTGTGCGGACGATTTTCCCGGCAGTAGGTTCGTCCGATGGACGAGCGAATCGTGCTGGCACGTCGCATCGCACCGACGCTCGTCGGGATGAACATCGACGAAGTGCATCGACTCATCGCCTCGACTGGCGAGCTCCGCGTTCGTGAGCTGGCTGCAGGACAGGGTTACGAGCAGTCACTCCTGTTCGGATACGTCACGGTCGTCGTGGCCGATCAAGTGGTCGTCGACGCGTGGGCCGGTTAGCGGAACCCGCCAGGTCTCCCGCCTAGAAACGGACGACGTTTCCGATCTCGAGATCGCCCGCGTGAACGCCGTCCTTCGCCACGACGCGAGGCTAGCTCCAAAGCGCGCCCTCGTCGCGACCGCGGCGCGCGGCCCTTGATCTACTCTCTGTGCGCCGGCATTCGATCGGACCGATCCAGGAGGCATTCGTGAAGCTTCTGCTCACGTCCGGAGGCGTCACGAACACGAGCATCCGCGACGCGCTGGTCGACCTGCTGGGCAAGCCGATCGCGGACTCCACAGCGCTGTGCATCCCAACGGCCGAATACGGCCATCCGATGTGCACGCCCTTCTCGACCTGGCGATTCATCGCAGGTCAGGAGTCGTCGCCGACGTGCCTGGACTGGAAGTCGATCGGCGTGCTCGAGCTCACCGCACTGCCCTCGATCGGCAAGGAGCGCTGGCTCCCATGGCTGCGAGCGGCCGACGTTCTGCTGGTCGACGGCGGCGATGCGGCCTATCTCTGCCACTGGATGCGTGAGTCGGGTTTGGCGGACCTGCTGCCGTCACTACCCGACACGGTCTGGGTGGGCGTCAGCGCCGGAAGCATGGTCATGACACCGCGGATCGGGAACGACTTCGTCAACTGGAAGTCATCAGCGGGCGACCGAACTCTTGGTCTCGTCGACTTCTCGATCTTCCCGCACCTCGGACACGAGTCCATGCCCGAGAACACGATGTCCGGCGCCGAGCGATGGGTTGCTGACATCGGCAACCCCGCATACGCGATCGACGATCAGACGGCCATCAAGGTCGTCGACGGCAGCATCGAGATCGTTTCGGAAGGACAGTGGCGGCACTTCCCGTCGTAGCCGCGTCTGCTGATCACCGCGGCGACGCACGGTGCTCAACAGGGCCCGTACCGACTCAGGCGGGCAACTTCGTCTTGTCGTTGCCCACGCACATCGCGTTGTCCGCGCACGACAGGCCGCCGAAGAACGCTTCACCGGTGACCCGCTGCATCGGGGTATCCGCTGCGCTCGTGCCGAGGTGGGCAAAGGCGAGTTGCTCGAGCGGAGGGACGCCGTGCGCCGCGTAGCGATAGAGGCCAGACGCAAAGCACTGGCCGTCGTGTGCGCAGGTGACCGCGTCGAGCTTGCCGACGTCTGCGGCTCCGTCCGGGAACACCGGGACGAACATCGTCCGCGTCGTACCCGCGAAGCGAATCACGACCGGTTCCTTCGCGTTGTGCGCCTGCGCATGTCCGACGAGGTAGCAGACCGAGACGCCGTTGCAGGCAACCGTTGACGGGGTCATCGAGCCTGCATCGGCGCCGGCAGGTACAGGCAGGTCGTGCGCGGTCCACGCCGACCCTGACCGCCGCAGGTAGTACGGGGTGCCCGACCCGTCCTGGAAGCCGTCGGTGCCGTATCGCGCCAGCGCCACGCAATCGTCGGCGGCGTTGCACGAGACCGAGTAGACCGTGACCTGGCCCGACGCCCCGGCAGGTTCCGGAAGCGTCTGCGCCGAGGTCGTGCCGTTTGCGGCGACGCTGATTGCGCCGGCGCCCCAGTCGCCCGTGCCGGTCTTGCCGACGCCCAGTGCCGCACAGCTGCCGTCCGGACCGCACCCGACCTCGGTCAGATCGAGTCCGGTCAGGTCCGAGCCCGACAGCGACGGATGCGATTCCGTCCAGTCGCCGTTGGTCATCGTGAGGATCCTCGGCTGGTCCGCCGCCGGATCGGCCGGAGCGCTGTCCGGTCCGACCGCGATGCACCGGGCGTCGGAGCAGTCGACGTCCGTCAACTCCGCTTCGCCGGGCAGCTTGGATGCGGTCCAGGTGCCGTTCTCGAAGGTCAGAGCGAACAGTGGAACCTGATCAGGGTCGTCGTCCTCTTCGTAGTCACCCACCGCAGCACAGATCGAGGCACCGCACGCGATGTCGGCGACGGTGGCGCCGTCGAAAGGTTCGACGTTGCCCGGGTCGATGTCCTGTGCCGTCCATGTACCGCCGCCGCTCTCGCCGCTGATGGTCACCGATTCGCCCCACTCGATCCGGTAGCAGGCGGAGTCGGTGCATGCCGGGTCGCCGTAGTTGCTGTTGTCCTGTCGCCAGTGCTGCTCGAGCACGTGGATGCCGAGCTTGCGGGACGCACGCTGCCCGTTCTTGTCGGTGAACGTGATCGTGAAGGTGCGCTTCTGGACGGTTGTGGGAGTGCCGAACAGCCGGGACGTCTCGTGCCGGATCCCGTTGGGGAGATGTCCCGCAGTGATCGACCACGTGCCCCGCCGATCGTCCGCGGTGGCGAACGCCACCTCGTAGCTCACCAGCCTGGTTGCGGTCGGGAGGCGCTTGGTCGTGATCTTCGGGGCGCCGTTGTCGCGGTAGGTGAACGAGTCGTGGCCGTGCTTGGCGGGTATGACGTGGCCCGAGCCGTCAAGGAGCTTGACACGCACCTTGCCGGCGGGATGTTTCGGTGCTGCGACGAGGATGCGATTCGGACGGACGTCTTTGATGCGCGCCGGGTTCGTGCCGAAGTAGACGGTTGCCACGTTGCTCAGGCGTCCCGACAGCGCGACCGAGTTGCGACCGCTCACGTCGCCGCTGCGTGGTCGCACGCCGGTCAGTTTCGGCGCGGAACCGTTCGTGAGTGGCCGGGCATGAATCGTGCGGTGGACGGTGTCGACGCGGATCGTCGCCTGGGCGACGGCTGGAGTCCCGATGGCTGCAGCTGCACAGACAACAGACGCGGCAGCGGCAACCGCTCCCATCAGGCGGGCAATGCGAGTGCGAGCAACCATCGACGGAACCCTTCACAGCTGGATCTGATTCTGATTGCGGTGTAGCGGAAATTCGCTGTGCGGAGCCTGTGCAGCTCAGCACCGCCGGAGTCGCACCAGGGCGTCGATAGGATCTCGCTCGTGGCGGCGGCGATACCAACCGCGAGCGAGCGCGAGGGACTGGCCAGCTTCCTCGACCGGCAGCGCGAGGCGTTGGTCAAGAAGGTGCAGGGCGTCGGCGACGACGACGCCCGCCGCGCGCCGACGGTCAGTTCGCTGTCGCTCCTCGGCCTGGTCAAGCATTCGACAGTGTGGGAACAACGCTGGTTCCACTGTGTCGTCGGCGGACGATCGCTTGCCGACGGCTGGCCGGAGCGGAAGGCCTCGATCGCGGACGAGGACTTCCTGGTCGGCGGGCAGGACACGGTCGAGGCGTGGGTGACGCGCTACGAGGCGGCCGTCGAGACGTCTCGGCAGATCGTTGCCGCTACGGAGCTCGATGACCCTTGCGTTCGGACCGACATCATCGAATGCAACGTGCGCTGCGTCGTCCTGCACATGATCGAGGAAACCGCGCGGCACGCCGGTCACGCCGACATCATCCGCGAGACCCTGGACGGCAGCCGGGGCACGTGATTGCCAAGGTAACTTGACCTCATGCCGATGCCCAAGCGCACCAGTGTCGACGACTTCTTCGCCAAGCTGAATGAGAATCAACGCGCGCACCTCGAGGCGCTTCGAGACCTGAGCAAGGCGGCCGATCCGAAGGCGCGCGAGGAACTGAAGTGGAATCTGCCCGTGTACGTCCGCGGCGACAACACCAATCTGTGGATGCTGCAGAACTTCAAGAATCACTGCTCCTTGCGTTTCACGCCGGAGTTCTTCGCGAGCCAGAAGTCTGCCGTGGAGGCCGCCGGCTACGACGCGGGGGAGGGTTTCGTGAAGCTTCCGTACGACCGTGACCTGCCCACCAAACTGGTGAAGCAGCTGATGCGGGCACGGATCAAGGACTACGAGGCGACCGGGTCGTAGCGACCGGCTTCGCGGACCGTCGCGGAGTGACGATGTGGACGCGCGTGGAGACCGGACGGTCCGGCGACGAGGTCTTTCGGCGCGACGGCGAGTACCGAAAGGTCTCGCCGACCGCGCGCCTCGAGGCGGCAACGCTCGAGTGGTTGGCGAGCCAAGGCCTGCCGGTTCCCGAAGTCATCGACGTGACGGATTCCTGGGTGGTGACCCGGGAGGTCGTCGGCCGGACGGCGGCCGAACCCTGGCCACGCGGGGCTCACCAGCGGGTCGTCGACGCGCTCGCCGACATCGCGATCGCGCTGCATCACTTGCCGGTGGAGGGCTGCCCTTTCGACCGCTCACTGGCAACGGTGTCGCCGCTCGCGCGCGAGCGAGCGGACACCGGATTGGTGGATCTCGACGATCTCGATGAGGAGCGTCGAGGCTGGTCCGCCGCCCAACTCGTCGCCGAACTCGACCGAGCCCTACCCGAGATGATCGATCGCGAGCGGCTCGTGGTCACCCACGGCGACTTGTGCCTGCCGAACGTGATCCTCGACCCCGACACGGTTTCGGTCATCGCCCTGGTCGACACAGCGCGGCTAGGACGCGCGGATCGCTACGCCGACGTCGCTTTGATGCACCGAAGTCTCACGTCGAACGATCTCAACCCGCAGTACAGCGGGCAGACGGGGGAGCGATTCCTTCATCGCCTGGAACACGACGAGGTCGATGACGACAAGCTCGCGTTCTACCGGCTGATCGACGAATTCTTCTGACCGTCTGCCGACCAGCCGGACAGTCCGCCGTCGCGGACGTACCAGACCACCCAGGTCACCGGAAAGACCAGCCCGCACAACACGCTCGGCCCGACGGAGACGCCGCGCCGGCAGCTGCCGATCGTCGTCAGCACCGCGAGCAGCACGTACGGCACGCTGAGCACAAAGGCGGTGACGTGATGGTGCACAGACCGAGTATTGCGCGGAAGTCGCGATCCTGCCGACTGCTCGGCAAAATGGATCAGGTGCCGTCGGCGGGTGCTCGCACCGTGCTCATCGTGCGGTCGAACTCCCAGATCGCGCGCAGCGACACGATCTTGCCGTCGTCGTTCACGCGGTAGATGACCACGCAGTCGGTGTAGGCCGAATAGCCATTGGCCAGCGTGGTGTGGAAGGTCGCGTAGTTGGCGCATTCGCTGCCTGCCGCGAACGAGTCCTTGATCTCGAACACGAACCGCTCGACCGGCGCGATCGTGAGATCCCAGAAGTGCGCGCGTCCGTCCGGGCCGTGATGTCCCTTGCCGTCCGGATCGAAGACAGACGGGCCGACCGGATCCTCGATCCAGCCGTCCTCCGCGAAGAGCGCCAACCAGGCGTCCTTGTCCTTGCGGCTCACCGCGTCGTAGCTGGCCAACGCCACGTCGCGCGCCGGATGGGCGGCCTTCGAGGGCGCCTTCCACTCGACGACCGATTCGCTCGTTGCATCGGTCATGTGAGCGCCTTGGTCAGGATCTCGTCGGCGAACCGACGGATGCCGTCCAGCTTGGCCTCGAGCGGACCGTCGAAGCCGACCCCGTAGAACGCCCACGGAATCGTGATGATGTCCGTGACGCCGGCCTCGAACTGTTCGATGTAGCCGTCCACCCCGAACCGGTCGATGCACACCGCCTGGATCTCGAACGGCTCGTCTGCGCGGCCGTATTCGGCGCGCAACTCGTCCAGCCGCTTCTTCGTCGCGACCAGGTCGTCGAACTTGATCATTGCCGAGGTCCAGCCGTCGCCGATGCGGGCGGCGCGTTTGAGCGCGACCTCGGTGTGCCCACCTACATAGATCGGCGTGCGCTCGCTCGGCGCGGGGCTCATCTGCAGTCTGTCGAAGTCGTAGAACTCGCCGTGGTACTCGACCATGCCGCCGCCGAGGACGAGTTGGATCACCTCGATCATCTCGTCCACGCGCTTGCCGCGGCGCTCATACGGCTCGCCGCACCAGCGGAACTCCTCCGGCGACCAGCCGATGCCGACGCCGAAGCCGAACCGGTTCTGCGTCAGGGCGGCAACGGTGAGCAGTTGCCGGGCGAGCAGCAGCGGCTGCCGCGACCCGAGCTTGAGCACCTGCGTGTACGAGCGGATCGTCGAGGTGGCCGCACCGATCGCGCCGGCGGCAACGAGCGGATCCGGCCACGGCGTCTCGGCCGTCCACATCCGGCTGCCGTCGTGCGTGTACGGGTAGTCGGCCGACACGGTTTCGGAGTAGAACAGCGAGTCCGGCAGCGCGATCGAGGTGAAGCCGCACTCCTCGGCGACCTGCGCGATGGGGACGATCTGGTCGAGCGGGCTCATCGCGATCGCGCACGAGAACTGGCGGGTCATCGCGGCTCACTCCCGACCACCCACATCGCGAAGAACTGCGAGCCGCCGCCGTAGGCATGCCCGAGCGCCTTGCGTGCGCCGTCGACCTGGTGGTCGCCGGCACGTCCCATCACCTGCATGGCGGCCTCGGCGAAGCGCAACATGCCGGAGGCGCCGATCGGATTCGAGCTGAGCACACCGCCGGACGGATTGACCGGCAACCTGCCACCGATCGCTGTCTCGCCGGCCTCCGTGAGCTTCCAGCCGTCCCCCTCCGGCATGAAGCCGAGCGTCTCGAGCCACATCGGCTCGAACCAGGAGAACGGCACGTAGATCTCGGCGACATCGATCTCGTCGAGCGGATCGGTGATGCCGGCTTGCTGCCACAGCGCTCGCGCAGCCTCGCGGCCCGCGTGCGGATTGACCTGGTCACGGCCCGCGTAGGTCGTCGGTTCGGACCGCATTGCCGTCGCGTGGATCCACGCCGGCCCGGGGGAGCGTTTCGCTGCCGACTCGCTGCCGATGATCACCGCGCACGCACCGTCGGACGACGGGCAGGTCTCGTCGTAGCGGATCGGGTCCCACAACATCTGCGACGCCGTCACGGACTCGAAGCTGATGTCCGGCTGGCGAAGGTGCGCGAACGGATTCTTCGCACCGTTCTGCCGATCCTTCACCGCGACGAGCGCGCCGATGTGACTCGGTGCGCCACTGCGCCGGATGTAGCTGCGCACGTGCGGCGCGAAGTAGCCGCCGGCACCGGCATTGACCGGCATGTTGAACGGCACCGGGATCGACAACGCCCACATCGCATTCGACTCGGACTGCTTCTCCCATGCGACCGCGAGCACCCGTTCGTGCACGCCGGCCTGGACGAGGCTCGCCGCCACGATCGCCGTCGAACCGCCGACCGACCCGGCGGTGTGCACGCGCAGCAGCGGCTTCCCGACCGCGCCCAATGCGTCGGCCAGGAACAGTTCGGGCATCATCACACCCTCGAAGAAGTCGGGTGCCTTGCCGACGACCACTGCGTCGATGTCGTCCCAACCCACCTGCGCATCGGCCATCGCGCGGTCGACCGCTTCGCGCAGCAATCCGGCCATCGACACGTCCTGCCGCTTCGCGCGGTGATGCGTCTGCCCGGTCCCCAGGACCGCGGCGCGTTGCTTGCTCATTGCTGTCCCCTCGCTCCGCAAGCGTCGCTCATCGACCCTCCATGACGCAGACCAGGTTGTGTTGCAGGGCAGGGCCGCTCGTTGCGTGGGCCATGGTCCGGCTTGCGTCGCCGGTGAGGATCGGACGAGCCGCTTCGCCGATGCGCACCAGCCCGCCTGCGAACATCGGATTGCCGGCCAGTGCGCCGCCGGACGGTGAGATGCGAACCCGGTCGCCGAGCCCCAGATCACGGCGGAGCAGCAGTTCCTGGTGCGTGAACGGGGTGTAGAGCTCGGCGATCTCGACGCCGTCGATCCCGGCCGCCCGGGCGGCGCCCATGGTCGACGGTGATGTGGTGAGGTCGCGCCCGCCGAGGTTGGCCGAGTCGACGTGGTGTGCGATGCCGGTGATCCACGCGGGACGATCGACCAGCTCGCGGGCCCGATCGCCCGCGGCGAGCACGATCACCGACGCTCCGTCCGTGATCGGCGCGCAGTCGTGCCTGCGCAGCGGGTCGGCGAGATACGGCTCGGCGAGCAGCTCGTCGACGTCCTTCGATCCGGTCAGCTGTGCGGACGAGTTCGTCTCGGCGTCGCGGCGGGAGCGCACTGCTACCTCGGCCATCTCGCGCTCGCTCCACAGCGCGGCGTCGATACCCAGGCGCGCCTGCAACCCCGCGATCGCGATCGAGTCCGGATACAGCGGGGCGAGCGTGTACGGATCGAGTTGCAGGGCGAGCGTGCGGCGTAGGTTGCCGGCCGACGATTTGCCGAAGCCGTAGACGAGCGCGGTGTCGACCTCGCCGGTCTGGATCTTCACCCAGGCCTCGTACAGCGCCCAGGCCGCGTCCGCCTCGACGTGCGACTCGTTGATCGGCGGCACCGGCCCGATCGCGTCGATCGCCGAGATGAACGAGAACGCCCGACCGGCGAGATAGTCCGACGAGCCCGAGCACCAGAACCCGATGTCGTGCTTCGTCAGCCCGAGCCCGCCGAGCACCTCGGCGAAGATCGGTACGAGCATCTCGACGCCGTTCGTCGTGCCCTCGCTCCGTCGCAACTGCGGCGACTGTGCAAACCCGACTACTCCTACGTCTCGCATCAGCATCTCCTCCTGGACCGCTCGCTTCGCTCGAGTCCGATCGGAGCTGCTGCACAGCGCCTTCGGCGCTGGGCGAGACGCTTGCTCTTCGCGCGAGCGCTCATCGCGTTGTGGTCACCCATTACAGATGTTCCTTGAATGTGTCGTAGTCGGCGTCGGGTTCTCCGGTCGGACGGAAGTGGTCGATGTTCTGCAGCGTCGGACCCCATTCGTCGCGCGGCTTCCACACGGCTTCGACTCGTAGGCCCATCCGCACGTCCTCGGCGGGGCAGTCGAGGATCAGGTGCAGGAACGGGATGTCCGCGCCGTCGAGCAGCACGTACGCAGCGACGTACGGGGGAGTGATCCGCTGCCCGTAGAACGGCACGTTGACGATGCAGAACGTGGTGACGATCCCCTTGTCGGGCAGCTCCACCTCTACATCGGTGGGCACGCCGTCCACCGGGCACGCGCCACGCGGCGGGATGTAGACCTTGCCGCACTGCGGACAGCGTTGCGCAAGCAGTCGTCCGTCCTGCAGCCCGAGCAGATAGCGCGTTTCCTGCACCGACGCGGTGTGCTCGACCGAGAGTGACACGGGTGTGGTGGTGATCGTGACCTGGTCGGTCGCGCTGCGATCGAGTGCCGGGCGCTCGCCTACCGCGGGTTCGAAGCAGGCGATGTCGGTGATCGCGCCGCGCCGGTCGGTGCGCCATCGGGCACGCACCCGCTGGCCGGTCCGGACGTCGTCCGGGGAGGCGACGTCCAGCGCATGCAGCAGCGTCGTGTCTGCGCCGTCGAGCCGGACGAGCACCCAGGCGAACGGATGGTCGAGCGGCTGACCGGGCAGCGGCTCGGCCGCCCACGACCAACTGACGACGGCACCTTCATCCGCAACCTCGATTGTCTCGGTGAGGGCTTCATGCGTCGTCGGGTCGTACTCGACGGGCGGCACATGTACGCGGCCGTCCGCGCCCCGAGTGCCCAGAACGCGCCCGCCGGCCAGCCCGGTCATGAACGCGCCGAGCGTCGTCCCGAGGGACCGGGTGTAGTCGAAACTCAGCTCGATGGGCGCGCTCAGCGGCTCGACAACCGTCATGCTTGTAGTGAAACACGTTCTCGTAATGTCGACAACAAGTGTGTCAGAGCAGGCAGAACACTGGGTTGACTCCACTTGTCGAATACTGAGACACGTTCTAGATTGGCGACGTGGTGGACACCGGACTGTGGAACATCGCGCGCGAGCAACCGCAGCTCACTGCGGTCGTCGACCCGAGCGGTCGTGAGATCAGCTATGCCGACCTGGCCGCGGCGGCCGATGGGTACGGCTGCGGGCTACGGGGCCTCGGCCTCTCCGTCGGCGACGTCGTCGTCGCGATGATGCCGAACAGCATCGAGCTGGTGGCGCTGTACTTCGCCGCGCTCGAGTGCGGGCTCTACATCGTCCCGATCAACTGGCATCTCACCGGGCCGGAGGTCGCCTACATCGTCGAGGACAGCGAGGCCAAGGCGTTCGTCGGGCACGAACGGTTCGCCGCGGCAGCGACGGTTGCCGCTGCCGGGGTGCCCCAGCAGGCACGATTCGCCGTGGGCGACATCGACGGCTTCCGTCCGCTGGCCGACCTGCGCGACGACAGCGGACGCCCGGCGGACCGGACGATGGGCGCGCCGATGGTCTACACGTCCGGCACGACCGGCAAGCCGAAGGGCGTGAAGCGGCCGCTGACCGGAGCGAATCCGGACGACGTACCCATCGCGTCGTCCGCGTTCTTCGCCAACTTCGGGATCGCACCGTTCGACGAGCATGTGCACATCTGCGGCTCGCCGCTTTACCACACCGCCGTGCTCAACTTCGTCGGCATCTCGATCCAGTTGGGCCACGCCGCGGTGCTCATGGAGCGCTTCGACGCCGAAGAGATGCTTCGGCTGATCGAGCGGTACAACGTGACGCACAGCCACATGGTGCCGACCCAGTTCACGCGACTGCTGTCGCTGCCCGAGGACGTCCGTGCGAAGTACGACGTGTCGTCGCTGCGAGCGATGATCCACGGCGCCGCACCGTGCCCGAACGAGGTCAAGCGAGCGATGCTCGATTGGTGGGGTCCGGTGCTCATCGAGTACTACGCGGCGACCGAAGGCGGCGGCGCGACGATCTTCGCCGACGAGTGGCTGCGCAAGCCGGGTTCGGTGGGCAAGCCGTGGGCGTACTCGACGATCAAGATCCTGGACGACACGGGAGCCGAGCTGCCGGCCGACGAGATCGGGTTGGTCTACATGCAGATGGGCGGCTCGACGTTCTCGTACCACAACAGCGAGCAGAAGACCCGTGAATCGCGCGTCGGCGAGCTGTTCACGGTCGGCGACATCGGTTACCTCGACGGCGACGGCTATCTGTTCCTGTGCGACCGGAAGAGCGACATGATCATCTCGGGCGGGGTGAACATCTACCCGGCCGAGATCGAGGGCGAGCTCGTGATGCATCCGGCGATCGCCGATGTGGCCGTCTTCGGCGTGCCGGACGACCACTGGGGCGAGGCGATCAAGGCCGTCATCCAGCCGGCCGAGGGAGTCGTCCCGTCCGACGAGCTGACCGAGCAGATCCAGGAGTTCGCGGCGGCACGGTTGGCCAAATACAAGCTGCCGAAGATCGTCGAGTACCTGGACGAACTGCCGCGCGACGACAACGGCAAGCTGTACAAGCGCAAGCTCCGCGACGCCAGCTGGGCCGGCCGGGAACGCGCCATCTGAGCCGTCTGGCATCGCTTATAGCAGCTGAAGATCACTGACCGGCAGCAATTTCCTCAATTCGCAGTGTTATCCACAACAGAGGAAATCTTGCAACAAATCGTATTTGTTTCCCGCCATCGTGTTCCTATCCGAAACCCGGAAGCGCGATTTGGAAGGGACCTGCGCCGATGGCTTCGACCTCGCCGAACCCGATTGTCCGCACAGCAGCCGCGATTCTCACCCTGGCCCTCGCGCTGCTCGGCGTCAGCATTGTGCTGGCGTCACCGTCGTCTGCCAGGGCAAGCGGCACCCCACGCGAAGGCAGGGGGTACTCGGTCTCGGGTGGCGACTTCGTCGGCTACTACGTCACCACGACCGGCCGCAAGCTGTACTGCCTGAGCCCTCGACGCGGCCTCCCGTCGTCGATCACGCTCACCAAGGTGAGGCACTACCCGGGCCTCAGCGCGGCCAAGTCGGCCCAACTCTCCTACGCCCTCGGCAAGTGGGGCGACGCCGGGACGAACAAGGCGGCCGCCGCCGAGAGCCAGGTGCTCAACACCATCGTCGGCAACCTCGCCGACGTCTCGCGCCGTGCATCACAGCTGCCCGACTCGGTGGCCAAGCTCGTCCGCGCGCACCTGAAGACCGTGCACCGCTACTACGGTCCGTACGTCACGAAGGTGCGCACCGGGCACGCTGTGTTGCCCGGCCAGGACGGCACCGCGTCGGTCACCATCAGCTCGATCGCGACCGGGCGCAAGCTGCGCCACATCCCGATCACGTTGAGCGGCTCGAAGAACGTCCGGCTGCCCAAGCACGTGTTCGCCAACGGCAAGGGCATCGCCCGGTTCAGCTTCCGGGTGACCGACGTGGGTGAGGTGCACATCGTCGCCTCGGCCAAGCACCTGCCGTCGATGTCGGTGTACCAGAACCACCCGGGCAACGACGCGCAGCACATGATCAGCCCGGTGCACACCACGCACACGCGCGGATCGGTGAGCTTCAAAGCGTCGCCGAACGGCTTCCGGCACAAGTACGCGTGCACCACCACGTGCAACGGCCGCCCGAAGACCACGGTGCGAGCGTGCAACCCGAAGAACCACCAGAAGAGCCGGCTGGTGATCCACTACGGCAAGAAGACCGCGACCATCCACTTCCCGAAGAGCGCGGTGCGCATCTGCGAGAAGAAGCAGATCACCACCCGCGACGGCGAACACGTCTGGTCGCGCTGGCAGTTCAAGACCAAGCACGGCTGGTCGAAGCCGGTTGTGGCCCGTGGATCGTTCACGGTCGACTGCCCGGCGGTGCCACCGGTCGGTGTCACCCTGAGTGCCAACTGCACCAAGGCGACGGTGACCATCGGCCTCGCCAAGCTGGGCAAGCACGGCACGTGGAGCGCACTGGCCAACCCGTCCAAGCACACGATGGTGCTGATCATCGGCGGCGCGACCGACAGGCGCATCTACGCCAAGCACGGGAGGACGGCAATCTTCACCGCGCACGCCTCGTGCACCTCGCCGCGCACCTATACGTGGCAAGCCGGTGTGCGCCGCGCCAACGGCAAGTACAACTACGGCCCGAAGGGATCGATCACCACGCCCGGCCCGGCCGCGGCGCCGCAGTTCAGCCGGCGGTGAGGACGAGCTTGCCGACCGTGTGACCCTGCTGGAGGGCGCGATGCGCCTCGGCAGCAGCGGTCATCGGGTAGGCACGCTCGACCAGCACCTCGATCGACCCGGCGCGGGCCAGCTCAGCGAGCTGCGCCCGCGCCGCGGTGCGGATCTCGGTGCCAGGGTCGGCGCCGGGGCCGCCGCCGATCAGCGTGATCCCGTCAGCGCGCCGCTGCATGGCCACCGCTGACACCACCCGGCTGGCCGGCCGCACGAGTTCCAGTGACACGTCGATCGCCTCGTCATTGCCGACCAGGTCGATCGCAGCGTCCACGCCGTCCGGCGCGACCGCGCGTACCCGATCGAGCAACCCGGGCCCGTATACCACCGGAACCGCCCCCAGTGAGCGGAGCAGGTCGTGGTTGCGCTCGCTCGCGGTGCCGATCACCCGAGTACCGCGCGCCGCTGCCAGCTGCACCGCCATCAGCCCGACGCCACCCGTGGCGGCGTGGATCAGCACTGTCTCGCCGGCGCCCACGTCCGCCGCGGTGAGCGCATGCACGGCGGTCACTCCGGTGAGCATCAGCCCGGCGGCTTGCTCCCATGACAGTTCTGCGGGCTTCGGCGTCAGCGCTGACACCGGCACGACCAGCGCGTCGGTGTAGGCGCCCGGCGCACGGTAGGCGATCACCTCGTCGCCGACGCGGACGCCGTCGACCTCGCTGCCGACGGCGTCCACGACACCGCTCGCCTCGGCGCCCAACCGCACCGGCAGGGTCCCGCCCGACATCGCCGGGCTGTAGCTCTTGAAGTCCCAGGGATTCACCCCGGCGGCGTGCACACGGACGCGTACCTCGCCGGCGGACGGTTCGCGCTCCGGCTCGTCCACGACCGACAGCATTTCCGGGCCGCCGAAGCCGGTGGCCACCACAGCGAAACTCACCGATCCAGCTTCGCATCAGCCCGGTGCAGCATCACCGCAGGGGCGCCGTCAGCGACCCTTGAAGTCGGGCCGGCGCTTCTCGGCGAAGGCCCGCGGACCTTCCTTGGCATCCTCGCTCTGGAACACGGCCATACCCAGCTTCGCGTCGAGCCGGAACGCGTCGTTCTCCGGCAACCCCTCGCTCTCGCGGATCGTCCGCAGGATCGCCTGTACCGCGAGCGGGCCGTTGGCCGCGATCGTCGCGGCGATCTCGAGTGCTTTCTCCAGCGCGGTGCCATCGGGCACGACGTGCCCGATCAAGCCGATCTCGCGTGCCTCGGCAGCCGAGATGTGCCGCCCGGTCAGCAGAAGATCGGCCGCGATCGTGTACGGAATCTGCCGCACGAGACGCACGGCCGAGCCGCCCAGCGGGAACAGCCCCCAGCGCGGCTCGCTGACTCCGAACCGGGCGCCCTCGCCGGCGACGCGGATGTCGGTCGCCTGCAGGATCTCGGTGCCGCCGGCGATCGCCGGCCCCTCGACCGCCGCGATCAGCGGTTTGGACAGCCGCCGCCCCTTCAACAGTGACTCGATGACGGACAGGTCCATCGACCGTGCGGTGTCGCCCGGATGCGCCGAGGCCATCGCCTTCAGGTCGGCGCCCGCACAGAACGACCCGCCCGCGCCGGTCAGCACGCAGACCCGGATCTCGGGGTCAGCATCGACGCGATCCCAGGCCGCGGCCATGCCGGCGAGCATCGGTCCGGAGAGCGCATTGCGGGCTTCCGGGCGATTCATCGTCACGATCAGGACTCCGCCGCGTTGTTCCACCAGACAGTGCTGGTCCTCCGGCGTTGGAACGGAAGTGTGCGGAATGGTCATCGGCGGCAACCTCGGCAGCAGTTCTGGGCTTGCACGAAACGATAACACGTTCTAGTTTTCTGCCATGGCCTACAACATCGCGGATCTCTTCGAGCACGCGGTCGACTACTTCCCGGACCGGCTGGCCGTCGCCTGCGGCGCCGACGAGGTCAGCTATTCAGAGCTCGAGGAACAGGCCAACCGGCTCGCTCACCATCTCGCCGGGCACGGCGTGGGCGCCGGGACGCATGTCGGCATGTGTACCAGGAACAGGTTGCAGTCCATCGTCACCATGCTGGCCGTCTACAAGCTGCGCGCCGCCCTGATCAACATCAACTTCCGGTACACCGCCGGCGAGATCGAGTACGTGCTCGAGAACGCCGACGTGGTGGCGCTGGTGCACGAGCGCAGCTTCACCGATCGGATCGAGGCCGCGCTGCCCGGCGCGCCGACCGTGCGGCACACCGTCGTCATCGACGACGAGACCGATCTGCCGTACTCAGGCACGAGCTTCGCCGACGCGATCGCGTCGAGCCGTCCGGACCGCGACTTCGAGGATCGAAGCGGCGACGACCACTACCTGCTCTACACCGGCGGCACCACCGGCGCGCCCAAAGGCGTCATCTGGCGGCACGAAGACGTCTGGCGCACCCTGGGCGGCGGCATCAACTTCATCACCGGTGAAGCGCTCGAGGACGAGTTCGCCCAGGCCGAGCTGGGCAGGATGACCGGCGGGCTGACCCGCATCTGCCTGGCCCCGCTGATCCACGGCAATGCGCAGTGGGCCGCGTTGATGGCGTTGTTCGGCGGCGACACCGTCGTCCTGCTGCCGCAGTTCGATGCGGACGAGGTGTGGGCCGCCGTCGAGCGGCGCAAGGCCAACCTCATCGTCCTGATCGGCGACGCCATGGCGCGTCCGATGATCGAGGCCTTCCGGCGGAAGAGCTACGACGTGTCGACGCTGTTCGCCATATCGAGCAGTGCCGCGCTGTTCTCGCAAAGCGTCAAGGACGAGTACCTCGAGGCGCTGCCGAACGTGGTGATCACAGATGCGATCGGCTCGTCCGAAACCGGCTTCATGGGCATCAGCATGGTCACCAAGGACGGCGCGCACGGCGTCGGCGGTCCGCGGGTCACGGCCGGACGGGACACCATCGTCATCGATGTCGACGACAAGCCGCTCACACCGGGCGCCGACGAGATCGGCCGGCTCGCCCGTGGCGGGCACATCCCGCTCGGTTACTACAAGGACCCGGAGAAGACGGCCCGGCTGTTCGTCGAGGTGGACGGCAAGCGGTACACCGTTCCCGGCGACCTCGCCCGGCACGAGGCGGACGGCACGATCACCCTGCTCGGCCGCGGCAACACGTGTGTCAACACCGGCGGCGAGAAGGTCTTCCCCGAAGAGGTCGAGTCGGCCCTGATGTCGCATCCCGATGTGTTCGACGTGCTCGTCGTCGGCGTCGCTGACGAGCGGCTCGGTCAGCGGGTGGCCGCGGTGATCGAACCGCGCCCGGGCACCAACCCGACCGCTGAGGAACTCAGCAAGCACGTGCGGGCCGAACTCGCCGGCTACAAGACACCGCGCAGCATCTGGTTCGTCGACAAGGTGCAGCGCCTGGCGACCGGCAAGGCGAACTACCGCTGGGCCAGCCAGTACGCGGCCGATCACCCAGGAGAGGACTTATGCGCACTGCCCTCTGCGACCAGTTCGGCATAGCGCACCCGATCTTCGGCTTCACCCCGTCCGAGCACGTTGCTGCGGCAATCAGTCGCGCAGGCGGCCTGGGTGTGCTCGGCTGCGTGCGCTTCAACGACGCCGAAGAACTCGACGCGGTGCTCACCTGGATGGACGAGAACACCGACGGCAAGCCCTACGGCGTCGACATCGTGATGCCCGCGAAGATCCCGACCGAGGGCACGGCGACCGACCTGCGCAGCTACATCCCCGACGAGCACAAGGCATTCGTGCAGGAGACGCTGCGCAAGCTCGGCGTCCCGCCGCTGCCCGACGACAACGATCCCGACCAGGCCGGCGTGCTCGGCTGGTTGCACTCGGTCGCACGCGCGCACGTCGACGTCGCGCTCAAGCACCCCATCAAGCTGATCGCCAACGCGCTCGGCTCACCGCCGAAGGACGTCATCGACCTGGCGCACGGGCACGGGGTGCCCGTCGCCGCGCTGGCCGGCAAGGCCAAGCACGCACGCGCGCACGTCGACAACGGTGTCGACCTGGTCGTCGCGCAAGGCACTGAGGCGGGCGGGCACACCGGCGAGATCGCGACGATGGTGCTCGTGCCGGAGATCGTCGATGCAGTGGGCGACGACGCACATGTGCTCGCCGCCGGCGGCATCGGGTCGGGACGGCAGATCGCGGCCGCCCTGGCGCTCGGCGCGGGCGGGGTCTGGATGGGTTCGTACTGGCTCACGACGTCGGAGTACAGCCTCGGCGCCGGCGACACCATGAAGGACGCGCTCGTGGCCGCCGGGTCGGACCAGACCGTCCGGTCGAGGGTGTACAGCGGCAAGCCGGCGCGCCTGCTGAAGTCGCGGTGGACCGAGGCCTGGGCCGAACCGGGTGCACCGGAGCCGCTTCCGATGCCGTTGCAGAACCTGCTCGTCAGCGAGGCCCATCAGCGCATCATGCAGGCCAAGGACCCGTCGGTGATCGCGATGCCGGTCGGCCAGATCGTGGGCCGGATGAACGCGGTGCGACCGGTCGCCGAGTTGATCGGCGAACTCGTCGCCGAGTTCGACGAGACGGTCAACCGTCTCGAGAAGTCCCGCTGAGCGCGCTCGTCCGCCGTGCAGATCTTCGAGCCGGCTCGCCTCGGGCCGCTGACGCTGCGCAACCGGACGATCAAGGCGGCGACCTTCGAAGGCATGACGCGCGACGCCCTGGTCAGCGATGACCTGATCGCGTTCCACCGCCCAGTTGCGGCGGGCGGCGTCGGCGCAGATCGGCCATGCCGGCCCCGTCGCCGACGGGCGCAGTAACCGGTTGCCCGCGCTCTCGGCGAGCCGGCTGTTCTCGCCGCTGTCGCTGCAACTCGTTCGTCCCGCGACGCGCGATGACCTGCGTCGGGTCGTCGTCGCCCACGCCGACGCTGCGCGGTACGCGATCCGTGCGGGGTTCGACGCGGTCGAGATCCACTTCGGCCACAACTACCTGGCGAGCGCGTTCCTGAGCCCGCGGTTGAATCGCCGCCGCGACGACTACGGCGGTCTGCTCGAGAATCGGGCGCGCTTGGCCCGCGACATCGCGCGAGCGGTCCGCGACGAGGTCGGCGACCGCATCGCCGTCCTGGCCAAGGTGAACCTCGACGACGGCGTGCGGCGCGGATTCGGTATCGAGGAGTCGATCCGCGTCGCGCAGTGGCTCGAGGCGGACGGATCGGTGGACGCGCTCGAGATGACCGCCGGCAGCTCGCTGCTCAATCCGATGTACCTGTTCAAGGGACCGGCGCCGCTACGCGAATTCGCGGCGGCGATGCGGCAGCCGGTACGCCTCGGTGTGCGCGTGTTCGGACGCAGTCGACTGCACAGCTATCCGTACACCGACGGCTACCTGCTCGCCGATGCGTCGAGGGTGCGTGCCGCTGTGCGACTGCCGATGGTGTTGTTGGGCGGCGTGACCGGGTTGCCGGTGATGACCGCCGCGCTCGACGCCGGATTCGAGTTCGTCGCCATGGCGCGAGCGCTGTTGCGCGAACCCGACCTCGTGCGACGGCTACAGGCCGACGCGTCGACCCAATCCAAGTGCATCCACTGCAACCGGTGCATGCCCACCATCTACAGCGGAACCCGCTGCGTGCAGATCGCCTAGGCGGACAACTGCACGCGGGCGACTTCGTGGAGGTGTTCGTCCTCGGTCTCCTCGGCGGACTGGCGCAGCACCGTATACGCCGCGCGGCCGTCCGAGACGAACTCGGCGAGTTCGTTGCCGAAGTACGGGCCTTCGAGTTTCGTCCAGCTGATCGTCATCGGCGGAACCTTCGCGACGATGCCGAGCAGGATCCGGAAGAACCGTTCCATCAGCCGGGTCCAGAAGATGCGGAATGCGATCTTCATCAGCGGCGGCACGTAGTTGTGCAGCGGCGAGCAGGTGAGCTGGTACACCTTCGAGACGAGCCCGTCGCCGACATCCGCCTGGGCGATGTAAGCGTGGTGCACGTCCCCGGAGAGCACGCAGATCGTTGCCGGTGCGTCGACGCGGCGACCTTCGTCCGCGATGAGTTCCGCGAGCCGGTCGAACGACTTGCGGAAGGCAGCCCAGTGTTCGAGGTCGGCGGTGCGACGCAGCCATTCACCGAACCTGCCGAGCAGTTTGCCGCGTGTACCGGTCGCGAGCACCTCGTCCCACGACTCGAGGTCGTGCAGCGCTCGAGCGAGCAGCCACGGCAGCGAAGTGCCGATGAGCAGATGGTCGTAGTCGCCGTCGAGTTGTTCCTCGAGCCAACCGAACTCGTCCTCACTGAGCATGCTGCGCTGACCGTCGGCGAGAATCCGTCCGCACCGCGAGTCGACCATCACCAACGCGGTACGGCCGAAGTCGCGACGGAACGACCAACGAGTGCCCTTCGCGCCGTCCGCCTCGGCGTCAGCGTGCTTGGCGAACTCGCGCAGCAACGGCGCGACGTCACTGCCCGCCGCTCGCACCTTCTGGTACAGGTCGTTCTCGCGGAGCTCAGCAGGGGAGAGGTTGCCGAGGTGTTGATACACCCAGTACGACGACAGGCCGCCGATGATGCGCTCCTCCCACCAGTCGGTGCGCTGGATGTCCTGTCGCCACTCGTGCGAGGTGTTCCAGTCGTCTCGCACGTCGTGGTCGTCGAAGATCATCGAGCTGGGGACGGTCGACATCAACCAGCGCACGTCGGGGTCGGTCCACGACTCCAGGTAGAGCCAGGTGTATTCCTCGAAGTCGGCGACCTGGTCCTTGGCGCCCTGGGTGATGTCGCGTTTCGCGCGGATCCTGCGCCGAGTGGCGTCGGAAGTCTCGTCGGCGTACACCTGATCACCGAGCATCAGGATGCCGTCCGGCCAGCTCGACTCGTCCTGACCGGTGAGTTCCTTCGAATAGCAGGCGAGCGAGTCGGCGTCGAAGTGCGGATCGTCGATCTTCACCACTGCGCGCCCGTACCGGCAGGACCCGAACGCGAGCCGGACCTCGGTCGTGTCCGGACGTTGGGTACGGATCCGGCTCGGCGGGCGGGACGAATCGATCGGCGGCCAGACCGTCTCACCGTCAAGCTTCACCTCGTACGGATGCGAGGTTCCCGGTTCGAGATCGTCGACGGTGACCAGGGCGTAGTGGTGGCCGGACATGGTCCAGGTGTGCTCGACGGCGCCGAGCACTTCGACCGAACACGGTTCGTCGGTCTCCACCCAGACGGTCACATCGGTGGTGCCGACGTGACGCAGAACCGGCCCGATCAGCAGTCGTGGCATATAGGCGTCCTACCCGCAGCGGCCCCTGATCGTCACAATGGCTTGCGGCCCACGATGTGGAACACCCGGCTCAGCTGCCGGTAGGGGTCGCGCCGGCTGGCCTCGAGTTCGACCGCGGCCGTTGCCATGACCTGCTCGGCGTCGTCCGGATCCAGCTCAACCCCGCTGAACTCGAGCCAGTCGACGAACAGCCACACGCCGTACCAAGTAGTCGGCTCGACGCCGTTCTGCTTCAGGAGCTCGCTGAGTTCCTCGACCGTCTCTGCTCGCCCGGGCAGGCCCAGCACACCGATCTCACGGCGGGCGTCGAAGGCGGCCAGCGCATCGTCCCAGCGCCGCTCCAGGGCCGGGCGGACCGCGCCGGCCTTCGCGCTGCCCGTCATGATCGAGACGATCCCGCTCGGAGCGGCGCAGCGGCACAGCTGTTCGACCAACGGCTCCGGTCGATCGAGATACCCGAGCACACCGTGACACAACACGGCCGCGAACCGCCGGCCCTCGACCGCCTCCTCGGTGTGCTCACCCTCGGCCTGGACGAACCGCACCCGCCGCCGCGCGTCGTCCGGAAGGCGTGCGAGCCGCTGCCGGGCCTTGTCCAGCATCGCCGGCGAAGAGTCGAGCAGGGTCACCTCGTAGCCCGCCTGCGCGAGTGGAAAGGACTGGTGGCCCGCGCCGCCGCCCACGTCGAGTACGGACGCGGGCGGCGGGGGCAGATGCTCGAGCAGGTGCTGGTGCAGGACGTAGGTGCGCACGTACCCCTTGACCGAGGCGTATGCGTCACCGGCAAATTTGTCGACCAGGCCGGCCCAGATGTCCTCGCCCACCCCGTCACCTTAGGGCTAGCTCCACTGCCCGGGCTGGTAGTCGCCGGCCGGCTGGCGGGTGATGACGTTGATGCGGTTGTAGAAGTTGATCACGCCGATCACCATGATCAGTGCGATGAGCTGCTCCTCGTCGTAGTGCTTGGCCGCGTTGGCCCACACATCGTCCGGCACGCCGCCGGCCGCGTCGGCGATGCGGGTGCCCTGCTCGGCGAGTTCGAGCGCGGCGCGCTCGGCATCGGTGAACACGGTCGCCTCGCGCCAGGCCGCCACCATGTTCAGGCGGAGCTGGCTCTCGCCCTCGGCCAGGGCGTCCTTGGTGTGCATGTCGACGCACACGCCGCACCCGTTGATCTGGCTCGCACGAAGCAGCACCAGGTTCTGGGTGCCTGTGGGCAGGCTGGAGTCGTGCGCGACGCGAGCGGCGGAGTTGAGGTGCTTGACCGCCTTCATGAAGGGTTCGCTCTCGAACAGGTTGAGACGGGCGTCCATCTCGGTTCCTTTCCTCGACTTGGTCCTGACATGAAGGCGACGATCGAGCCACCGCGGAGGGGACAGGCCCGGCGGAATTTTCGGTCAGAGATCTTTCAGAGCTTGCAGTCGACCGGTGAGGAATCGCTGCTCCGGCACGGTGGCCGCCAGTTCGAGCGCGCGCTCGTAGGCCGCGCGCGCTTCGTCGTCGCGTCCGAGCCGCCGTAGCAGCTCGCCGCGCGTCGAGTGGAAATAGAGGTAGCCGTCCAATTGGAGGGCATCGGCGATGCGGAGCGCGCCGTCGGGATCGCCGGTCTGCGCCACCGCGACGGCGCGGTTGAGCTCGACCACCGCCGAGCCGGTCAGCTCGACCAGCCGGCGATACAGATCGGCGACCTGCGACCAGTCGACCGACTCTTGGGTCTGCAGCGCTGCGATGGCGGCCTGCACGACGTACGAACCGTGGCCTCCGAGCGCGATCGCCCGATCGAGCACGGCCTTGCCCTCGCCGATCTGCGCGCGGTCCCACAACGTGCGGTCCTGGTCCTCGAGCAGGACGAGGTCGTCGCCGGAGAACCGGGCCTGCCGGCGGGCATGATGAATCAGGGTCAACGCGAGCAGCCCGAACACCTCGGGCTCGTCGGGCATCAGCGCGGCGAGGACGCGTGCCAACCGGATCGCTTCCGCGCCGAGGTCGATCCGGCCGCGGTAGCCCTCGTTGAAGATCAGATAGATGACGGCGAGAACGGCGTCCAGGCGATCCGGCAGAACATGCGCCTCGGGAACGGCGAAAGGGATCGCGGTTGCCTTGATCTTCGCCTTCGCGCGGGACAGGCGCCGCTTCATCGTCTCCTCGGAGACCAGGAAGGCGCGCGCGATGTCGGCGGTCTGCAATCCACCGAGGGCACGCAGGGTCAGGGCCACCTGCGCTTCTTCGGCTAGCGCCGGATGGCAGCACGTAAAAATCAGTTCGAGGCGCTCGTCCTTGATCACCGTGTCATCGATTTCGTCCAAAACGGCGTCGGTCACCGGTAGCAGGTGCAGTTTGTCGGCCAGCGTGCGTTCGCGCCGGATCCGATCGATCGCGCGGTGCCGGGCCGTGGTGAGCAGCCAGGCACCGGGGTTGTCCGGGACGCCGGACGTGCGCCAGCGATCCGCGGCTGTCGCGAACGCCTCCTGGGCGGCGTCCTCGGCCTTGTCGAAGTCACCGAGGTATCCGACGAGCGAGGCCAGCACGCGTCCCCACTCGGCCCGGAAGACCTCCTCCAGCGCCGTCAGCGCGGCACCACCGGCCGTACCTCGACGGTGCCGCCGAATCGTGCGGCCGGGACGCGCGCGGCCATCTCGAGCGCCTCGTCCAGATTGGCCGCTTCGATCAGGCAGATGCCGCCGAAGACCTCTTTGGTGTCCGCGAACGGTCCGTCGGTCATCAGCGTCTTTCCACCGGCGACCTGCACACAGGTCGCCGTGTCGCCCGGCTGGAGCTGAACGGCCTTGACGGTGCGCGGGTCGGTGGCCAGCGCCTCGTACTCGGCGTAGACGCCGGCGCGCTCCTCGTCGGGCACCTTCTCGTCGTATCCGGGCTCGGCGTAGATCATCAGGGCGTACTGCATCGCAACCTCCGTAGACGCTGGGCTCTCACACCTACGACGAACGAGCCGTGGCGTCCGGGACAGCACCTGCGAAACAATCTCCCACGATCACGACGCTAGTCACGCCGGCGTCGTTCTTTCCGCGCAGGACCGGTCAGCGCCAGCCGGCCGGATCCACGCCGCCGGGCACCGCGTCGAGCGGCGGATACGGCTCGCGGGTGAACACGAACGAGCCGATGTCGAGATGGTCGACCGAACCGTCCGCCGCGCGGACGGCTCGGAGCACCTCGTTGAGGTAGTAACCCTCCAGTCCGCGCCAGGTCCCGTCGTCCTGGCGTCGGAATCGGGCCTCGCGCGCTCGCGAGCCGAGGGCGCTCACGCGCAGTTCGCTGTCGGCGCCGAGCCGCACCGCAACGGGCGACGCACCCCAGTACCACGGCCCGGCGAGCTCGAGCAGGGACCGATCGTGCTCGGCCAGGGGTGTCCAGGTGTCCGGCAGCCGCGGCTGTTCCTTCGTGACGATGGCGATGAGATCGGCGGCGATCGTGGTGATCTCGGGCCCGGACGTCGCGTTCGCGAACGCGATGCCGGCGAGCCGCTCGTCGGGCTGTACCCAGAATCCGCTGATGAAGCCGGGCATCGATCCACTGTGGCCGAACAGCGGCACCTCGTTCACGTGGGCGAGTTGGAGCCCGAGGCCCCAGGCTCCGTGCCAGGCGTCGTCGGTCGGCGGCGAGGTCGGGACGCGCATCTCCTCCGCGGTGTCCTTGGCCAGCACGTCCGGCACCTCGCCGAGCAGTACCGCCGCGAACCGGGCCAGGTCGTTGGTCGTCGACCAGAGCTGGCCCGCGGGAGCCATGTGGCCGGTGTCGGGTGTCGGCTCGGGCAGCACGACATCGGCCCACGGATGAACCGCCCAGCCGAGCGCGTGCGGTGCCTCCGGCATCGGGGTCGTCCGACTCATGCCGGCGGGGTCGAGGATCTCGCTGCGGACGAGGTCGTACCAAGGTCGGCCGTGCAGGGCCGACGCGATGCCACCCAGCAACGCGAAGCCCGGGTTGGAGTAATGGAAGTTGCGTCCGGGCGCATCCGTGATGGAGTCCTCACCCAATACGTCGGCGAGGTTCGGGCGGACGTCTCCGGACACGCGCTCCCACCACGGTGGCGGCGTCTCGCTCGCGATTGCTGCCGTATGCGAGAGCAACTGCGCGAGGGTTATCTCGCCGAGCGGCAGGTCGGGCAGATATCGGACTGCTCGGTCGGCGAGGTCGAGACGTCCGCCGTCGCGCAATTGCATGATCAGCACAGCGGTGAATGTCTTGGTGAGCGACCCGATGCGGTACTGCGTGTCGGCGGTCGGCTCGGCGCCGTCGATCGAGCCGCGGCCTGCGCACCACAGCACCTGCCCGCCCCGCGCGACCGCGCCGGTCAGCGAAGGTGCTCGCCCGGTCGCCTGACCGAGGGCGACGCAGTGGCGGAGTTTGGCGCGAGTCGACTCGAACAGTTCGTCCACCCGGCCGAGTCTGCCGCAGGCCGCGATGCGAAATTCCGGCAGCGCGGGGTGTATCGCCGGTGCGGCGCGCGTCTCCTTGGAGAGTGACGCATCCTGCGCCGGTCCGGCTTCCGGTTGCTGGGCCACGATTCGCTTGTAGGGAGGGTCGTCATGACCTCGAACACCTCACCTCGTCGTCCGAGACTGCGCCGCGCACTGACCGCCGGCGTCGCACTGAGCCTGATCGGTGGCGGCGTCGCTGCGGCCACCGCGGGCGTGCCGGAGATCGACAAGGCCAACTCGTCCATGCGGCTGATCGCCACGCCTAAGTTCACGTCCAAGACGTGCCCCGGCGAGGACGGCCAGAAGTACGTCACCTACCGCGGTGGCTGGAAGGGTGTCGAGACCGACGTGACACCCGGCTCGACCGACTACAACCTCAGCGGCAAGCTCACGGTCGGCAAGATCGTGTGGACGGTGAACCTCGAGACCAGGCGGGGCGTGCTGTCCGGTGTCGCGCTGCTGACCGACGCGAAGACGGCGCAGCGCACCTATCTCGGCCCGCTGCGGCTGATCACCCAGGGTCTGCCCAGCGCGGCTGGGGGAGTCGCGTCGGCACGGGGCTGGCTCGACGCGGCGACCTACACCAAGGGCGCGGCCGACGGCGGGTCGGTGCTCGCGAACGTCGAGATGCAGATCAACGCCTCGTTCGCCGCACAGGGCAAGTTCGGTGACAGCGCCGGCACCTTCAGCACGCCGAGCTACGCCGTCGCCACTGCCAACCAAGACTGCCCCTAGGCCGGCCAGACCAGTTCGGTGATCGGGCGACGGGCGCGTGCGGGTTGGGCCGGCGCATCGTTGTTCGCCTCGGCATCCGCGGCGACGCCGCGGCCGACCGCCGCCATCGTCGTCACCTCCCAGTGCACGGGGACGGCGAACTCGGCGGCGATCGCCTCGCGGTCGAAGGCGCGGAACTGCCGCACCGACAGCCCGAGCGCGCTCGCCTGGAAGGTCAGGTGCGCCACCGCCTGTCCGAGGTCGTACAACGAGAACTCCGAGTAGTCCCAGTCGGTGTCCTCGACGTAGCGGTGCGCGAGGTTCGCGATCAGCACGCCGGCCGTGGCTGCCCACGGCCGCGCGCTGCCGCGCAGATGACGGACGAGCCGCTCGTGCACGGGATCACCGCGGCGGCCCACGATGAACGCCCACGGCTGCGAGTTTCCCGCCGACGGTGCCCACCGGGCGGCCTCGAGCAGGAGGTCGACCTCGTCGCCGGTGACCTCCTGACCCGGGTCGAAGGTCGTCGGGCTCCAGCGGGTCGCCAGCAAGGGATGCAGCATCACGTCGACCGTAACGACGGGAGCGATCCATTTCGTCCAAGCCATGATGGGTTGGGGCGTGCGATCGTGAGGGCGTGCACACGCTCTATGAGGCCGCGGGTGGCGCGGACGCAATGCTGCGGCTGGCTCGTGCCTGGCACGAACGGGTGATGGCCGACGACGTGGTCTCGCACGCCTTCAGACACGGCTTCCACCCCGAGCACGACGTGCGGCTGGCCGCCTACTGGGGCGAGGCGATCGGCGGACCCGCGGCCTACTCCAGCGACTACGGCGACGAGTCCTACGTCGTGCGGATGCACAGCGGCAACGGCCAGCACGACGAGATGGACCGGCGTGCGATCGCCTGCTTCGACCAGGCGCTGGACGACGCCGGCTTTGCCGACCCGGTCCGCCGGGCGCTGCACGACTACTTCGCGTGGGCCACGACGACGACGATGTCGCGCTACCACCGCTCGGCCGACGACGTGCCGGCCGGATTGGTCCTGCCGCGGTGGTCGTGGGACGGCCTTGTCGGCTGACGCTCCGACCGAGCAGCAGTCCCTATCCTGACCAGGTGGATCTTCACTTCGACGGCGAGATCTTCTACTGGCGTGGCCCGGCACCATTTCACTTCGTGGCGGTTCCGGATGGTGAGTCGGCTCTGATCCATGCGGCACGTTCCGAACTGACCTACGGCTGGGGCGTCATCCCGGTCGAGGCCGAGATCGGCGAGACCGAATGGACGACCTCCCTGTTCCCCAAGGGCGGCCGCTATCTCGTCCCCGTGAAGAGCGCAGTGCGCAAGGCCGAGGGCGTTGAACTGGGCGACCTGGTCAACCTCCGGCTCGGCCTCGACATGTGACCGCTGTCGGTGCGGGGTGCCAGGCTGGCGGCATGCGCATCGACAAGCAGATCCTCGTCCTCGACGCCGCCGACCTCGGCGCCTCGAGCAGCTTCTGGGCCGCACTGCTCGATGGCAGGGTCGAAGCCGAAGACGACTGGCACACGGTCTACGTCGACGGTTCGCCCCGGATGGGATTCCAGCTGGCGCCCGGCCACGTCGCGCCCGACTGGCCCGCCAGCTCCGTCCTGCAGCAGATGCATCTCGACCTCTACGTCGACGACGTCCGCAAGGCGCACGACGAGACGATCGCACTCGGTGCCAAGCTGCTGCAGCCGGCCGACGACCTTGACGCCGAGTCGGGTTTCCAGGTCTACGCCGACCCGGCCGGGCACCCGTTCTGCCTCTGCTGGGGCTGACGGGCGGCTATCCGATCGCGCTGCCGAACATCGCGTTCTTGGCTTGTGAGGCAACGCTGGTCGCCCCGGCCGTGGTGACGCCGTTCGCAGTGCCGCGCAGGCCGACGACGTAGCCCTTCCAACTCTTGTGCAGCGGCGTGCCGATCGCCACGTCGAGGTGCGCGCCGCCGGTGAAGTCACCGACGTAGAGCGCCGTGCCGAACGCATCGTCCTTCGCAGCCGTTCCGGGGATGCCCGTTGAACTCTGCGTGAACCGCTGATCGTCGGTGGCCGTCAGCCCGTCCGGCGAACCGTGGACGAGGTACACCGCGCCGGCGGACGGGTGACCGTCGACCTTCACGTCCGGTGCGTCGACGACGAGATCGGTGTAGCCGTCGCCGGTGATGTCGCCCGCGGCGATCGTCGTACCGAAGCTGTCGTCGTCGGACGACCCCGAGTACGCCATGTGTTCGTCGAAACGCTGCACATCGTCCTTCGAGAGTCCGTGCGGGCCGCCGAACAGCGCGAGGACGTTACCGGGGTGCTTGTCCGCGCCCGATTGCTTGCCGCCCGGAACTCCGGCCGCGATATCGGCGTACCCGTCACCGTTGAAGTCACCGGCGACGATCGTGCTGCCGAAGCCCTCGTACGGGAACGACGCTTCGCCGACCTGGTTGCCGACGATCGTGTGCCGCTTTGTCGCCAGACCGTGTGCAGTGCCG
>DASXJN010000142.1:0-8447 GCA_036497365.1 Jatrophihabitantaceae bacterium
TGCCGTCGGTCACCCGAGAGCACAGGCCCGCATCCCCGAGAACGCGCGCTGTGGAACAACCGACGGCGGATGCTCCCGCCTCCACCACCTTCGTCTGGGACGACGAGGAGACCGACGCCCTGCGCGAAGCACGTAAGGACGCCGAGCTGACCGCCTCGGTGGACTCGGTACGGGCCTACCTCAAGCAGATCGGCAGGTTCGCGCTACTCAACGCACAGCGTGAGGTGGAGCTGGCCAAGCGGATCGAGGCAGGCCTCTACGCCGCCGAACGGCTGTCGGATGCCACCGATGGGAGCGGCGGCGCACCGATGCGCCGCGACCTGCGCTGGATCGTCCGCGACGGACAGCGCGCCAAGGACAACCTGGTGCAGGCCAACCTTCGGCTGGTGGTGTCGATCGCCAAGCGCTACACCGGCCGAGGCATGCCGTTCCTCGACCTGATCCAAGAGGGCAATATCGGCCTGATCCGCGCGGTCGAGAAGTTCGACTACGCCAGGGGCTACAAGTTCTCCACCTACGCCACCTGGTGGATCCGGCAGGCCATCTCCCGCGCGATGGCCGACCAGGCCCGCACCATCCGCATCCCGGTGCACATGGTCGAGGTCATCAACAAGCTCGGCCGCATCCAGCGCGAGTTGCTACAGGACCTGGGCCGCGAGCCCACGCCCGAAGAGCTCGCCAAGGAAATGGACATCACGCCGGACAAGGTGCTCGAGATCCAGCAGTACGCGCGCGAGCCGATCAGCCTCGACCAGACCATCGGCGACGAGGGCGACAGCCAGCTCGGCGACTTCATCGAGGACTCCGAAGCGGTCGTCGCGGTCGACGCGGTGTCGTTCACGCTGCTGCAGGACCAGCTGCAGTCGGTGCTGCAGACGCTGTCCGAGCGCGAGGCCGGCGTGGTCAAGCTGCGCTTCGGCCTCACCGACGGCCAGCCGCGCACCCTGGACGAGATCGGCCAGGTCTACGGCGTGACCCGCGAGCGGATCCGGCAGATCGAGTCGAAGACGATGAGCAAGCTGCGCCACCCGTCCCGCTCGCAGGTCCTGCGCGACTACCTCGACTGAGCTCCCCGGCTACTTGCCGCGGCGGTAGGCGGCGGCGATCTCGCGCAGCTTCGCGTGCGTGTCCGCCATGACCGGTTGGTGCGGCAGCCACTGCTTGCGGATCTTCGCGATCGACGTGTAGTTGGTGTCGACCACGTTCGCCAGCGGTGCCTCGACGGCCTGCGAGACGAGCTGGTAGGCATCGAGCACGTCGAAGCCGAACTCGCCGCACAACCAGTACACGAGTTCGGTCTGCGCGACCCGGAACGCGTCTTCGAGCGGGCGCGCCGACCCGGCCGTCATCACGTGCGTGTCGGACTCGATCCGCGGCCACGGGCACGGCACGCCCTTGATGAGGTCGACGATCAGGACGGTGTCCATCGCGCATTCGGCCGCGACCCCGCACGTCTCGCCCTCGCCCTGGCGCGCGTGCCCGTCGCCCAGCGAGAACAGCGCGCCCTCGACATTCACGCCGAGGTAGCAGGTGACCCCCTCGGTCATCTCCGGGGTGTCCATGTTGCCGCCGAACGCGTCGGGCACGAGCGCCGAGCGGACCTCGAGGTTCGCCGGCGCGACACCGACCGTCCCGTGCATCGGCACCATCGGCAGATCGACCTGGTAGTCGCCGCGGCGGGCCTCGAAGCGGCACAGCTTCGCCGCGCGGTCCAGCTGCCAGATCCAGATCACCTCCGGCAGCGCGTCCTGCAGGGTCGCCGTCGCGTGCGTCGAGGTCAGCGCGCCGAAGAACGGCACGGTCGTCGACGCCGCCCAGTCGCGTGCCGGCTCGATCGAGACGAAGTGCACGGCGACCGTGTCGCCGGGCTCGGCGCCGGCGACGGCGAACGGGCCGGTCTGCGGATTCAGGTAGGGGAACTCGCACACCTCCGACACGAGGTCGTTCACACCGCGTACGCGCCCGGCGAAGCAGTCCTCGGTGAACAGTTCGAGCACCGTCCCCGGTTCGACGGTGGCAAGCGGCGGCGCGCCACCGAACGTCCACACGTACTCATCGGCCGACGGACGGAAGCTGCGCACCACCGGGTCGCTCATGGCGTGATCGTGCCACTGCACCGGCGAGCACTGCGAAACCGGCCGCCCGCTCGGCGTGACTGCCGCATCCGGGCCTGGGATAGTTGCAGCACATGAGCACGTCGCACCGGCCGCTGGCCGACGGTGACACCGCCGGCACGCCCGACCCGGGCGCCGGCGGCGCTTCGCCGTACCGGATCAGCCGGGCGGCGGTCGTACTCATCGCCATCGCGCTCGGGCTGGGGCTGCTCATCGGCCGGGCCAGCGTGAAGACCGACGACTCGGGCAATGCTCCACAACCCAGCCCGGGGGCGACGAGGTCGTCGTCGATCGTGCCCATCGGTCCCCACTCGCTGTCCGAGACCGGGGCGCTGTGCGCGCAGCAGGTCGGCAAGCACCAGCTCGAGCTTGCTGTGGAGGTCCGCAACAACTCCTCGGGGCCGGTGATCTTCAAGCACATGTCGGTGCAACTGCCCAACGGCGGCTTCAAAGTGCTCGATCGCAGCACCGGCACGTGCGGCGAACTACAGCCGCCCAAGCTCGAGGACTTCGGTCTGGCCCCGCAGGGCACCATCTGGCTGAACGTGCTGCTCCGGACGACGGTCGGTTGTCCGGCGACCTACCCGGTGCACTTCACGATGTTCGTCCAGGATCAGACGGGGCAGAAACAGAAGATCGACGTAGCGGGGTTCAAGGATCTCAACAACGTCCCGTGGTCGGGGTGCTGAGCCGGCTCTAGGCCGCGAGCTCCGAACCCACCGGACGGGCCACCGCGTCAGCCGTCCGGCCCGCGTCCGGGGTGAGCATCCGTCGGCACTGTCCCCGTACCGCCTCGCCCAAAAGGACGATCAGCACTACGGACAACATCACCAGAGTTGCGGTCACCATGATCTTTATGTGCCCCGGCGGACCGCTCGCTAAACCTGGACATACCATGACTTATCACTCAGGAACGACAGCAGCCCCGTCCCTTTCGGGACGGGGCTGCAACGTCTGTGTCGCGGGGAAACCCTCCGGGCGACGGATCAGCGCTCGTCGAGCGCGGCGATCGACGGGACGTCGGCCAGTTGGTTCGTCTGGTCGTTGATGCTCACGGCGATCTCGCGCAGTCGCGCCTCGTTGTCGTGCCAGTGGTGCGCGCAGAAGAGGAGTTCGGAGCCGGATCCGAGCACGGTGCGTACATAAGCCTGCGCGCCGCAGCGGTCGCACCGATCCACGGCGGACAACTCACGTGCTTCGATGGTCGGGGTCACGTCGGCACCTCTTCTCTGTCTTCTCTGTCTGTGTCACTGAGTCCACCGTATTCGATCGGTGGTAGTGAATCTGTCGTCCTATCGGTTACTTTCGGCCGCCGAACGGACGCCTTTACCGATTCGCGATAATCGTTGTCCGTTCACCGTTCACGAAACCACCGGTTTGTTGTCTGACGCGCACGACACCCCGGCAGGTTCGTTTCGTTCTCGTTACGTGTGTTGCCAAGTCGTTCAGGGTCGGGCCCTCGAACAGCGGTTGTTCGCTGTGTGTAACGGGATGTACCCACGCACCGATTCCCGGTACCCGACGTGCGGGTTCTCACAACCGGTCGAAGGGCTCCCACAGCACTCAGGAGGCGGCTCGTCACGCGCCGATACCACCGAGCAGATCGAGCAAATGGTCGCGCCGCTGTTCGAGCACCTCGACGCTGGCCGCGGCGGACGGGGGGCCGGGCACGGCGCGCCGCAGCATCGCGTGCACCTGACCGTGCGGCGTGCCCTGGCGCGCGGCCAGCACGCTGACCAGGCGATTGACCTCGCGGCGCAGCGTTCCCCCGGCACGCCAGGACGCGGCCTCGAGCGAAGGGGCGACCTCCGATACCGTTCCGGCCCGCCGGCGGGCGTGCTCGTCACGGCGTGCGAGCAGCTGCGCGGTCTGCTCCGGCGAGAGGATGCCGGGCAACCCGAGGAAGTCCTCGTCCGCCACGGTCAGCTCGAGGTCCGCGGCCGGGGCGACGACGGCCCGGCCCGCATGCAGCACGTGGGCGAACGATGCGTCGGCGTCCACGAGTTCGTATCCTTCGGAGTCGCCGGGCTCGGCCTCGACCGGCTCGAGGTCGAGCAGCGTGTCGTCCGCGGCCGACGGCGGCGGGATGACGTGGTTGCGCTCCTCCTCCAGCTCCGCGGCCAGCGCGAGAAGTGGCCGGACGGCGGGCAGGAACACCGTGGCCGACTCGTGCCGCCCGCGCGCCCGCACGACACGGCCGACGCCCTGGGCGAAGAACAGCGGCGTTCGGTAGGAGGTCATCCACGCCAGGCAGGCCGCGCGTGGCACGTCGACCCCCTCGGAGACCATCCGCACGCACACCGCCATGCGCTCCGTGCCGGTCGTGAAGGCGGTGATCTTGTCACTGGCCTTCGGGTCGTCGGAGAGGATGAGCACCGGCGCGGTGCCGGTGACCTGTTCGACGATCGCCGCGTAGGCGCGCGCGTCGTCCTGGTCACTGGCCAGCACGAGGCCCGCGGCGTCGGGCATCGTCGTCTCGCGCAAGTGCGTGATCCGCTCGTCCATCGCCGCGATCACATGCGGCACCCAGCGCCCCTTCGGGTTCAGCGCGGTGCGCCACGCGGTCGTCTCGGTGCGTTTGGTCGCTGCTTCTGACAGCGATGCGGCGATCACCTCGCCGGCACTGTTGCGCCACCGCGACGTCCCTGTGTACGCGGCGAACACGACCGGCCGCACGACCTGGTCGCGCAGCGCCTCGCGGTAGCCGTAGGTGAAGTCGGCGCTGCTGCGCCAGCCACCCTCGCCGTCCGCGTCGTAGCGGACGAACGGGATGCGCTCGTCCGGACGGGTGCGGAAGGGTGTGCCGGTCAGGCACAGCCGGCGGGTCGCCGCCTCGAAGGCAGTGGCCACCGCGTCACCCCACGAGAGGCCGTCGCCGGCATGGTGCACCTCGTCCAGGATCACGAGGGTGCGCTTGTGCACCGTGCGGGCGTGGTGCAGCGCGGGCTTCGCGGCCACCTGCGCGTACGTGGTGACATAGCCGGTGACGTCGGGCCGCACGGGTCCGGTCGCGTTCGACAGCGCGCCGTCGAGCGCGATACCGAGCGCATCGGCCGCGTCGGCCCACTGCGTGCGGAGGTGATCGGTCGGCGCCACGACGATGACGCGGTCGATCGCCTTCCGGGCGAGCAGCCGCGTGGCCAGGGCGACGGCGAACGCGGTCTTGCCGGCACCGGGCGTGGCCGTGACCAAGAAGTCGCGACGGGGATTCTCGCGCTCGTACTCGGCCAGGGCGGCCTGCTGCCAGGCGCGTAGGACACGCGCGTGGCGCTCGCGGGGTGCTGCCACGGTCGTGCCGAACCCCGCTTTCGTCCCTGCTCGTCGCTGTTCCTTGTCGCGGATACCGGCCGCGGTCGATCACCATAACCGCCTTCTCGGAAGGTCCCGGACGTGGCGCGCCGGGCGAGCCACGACACACCCGTGGTAGGCGCTGACGGTCAGTCACGGGGTGGGCTGGGCAGACTGTTGTTCCATGAACCCCGGTCGGCGGCTGCTGCACGGCCTTCGACTGTTGCCACACCTGCTGCGTGACACGGTCGCGAAGGCGTGGCGCGACCGCGTGCTCGGCCTGTCGGCCGAAGCGGCGTTCTGGCAGCTGCTCTCACTGCCGTCGCTGTTCCTCGCGCTGGTGGCGACGCTGGGCTACGCCTCGCGCTGGTTCGGCGGGAACACCGTGAACCAGACCGAGACGCGGATCGAGACGACCCTCGGGTCGGCGTTCAGCGATCAGGTGGTGCGCGATGTCATCCATCCGATGCTGCACGAGGTGCTGCACAGCAGCCGCGCCGACATCATCAGCCTGGGTTTCCTCATCGCGGTGTGGGCCGGGTCGTCCGCGACGGCGACGTTCGTCAACACGATCACGATCGCCTACGACATGCGCGATCTGCGCGGTGCCGTGCGCAGTCGGCTTCTGGCGCTGTGGCTGTTCCTCGGCTCGGTGGTCATCGGCGTTGTGGTGCTGCCGTTGCTGATCCTCGGACCGGACGTGCTCAAGCGGATCGTGCCGGGTTCGGTCCGATCGACGCTCAGCACGATCATCGATGCGGGCTACTACCCCACCGTCGTCCTGCTGCTGCTGATCGGGTTGACGACGCTGTACCACCTGGCGCCGCCGCGCCGGCTGCCGTGGCGCCGCGGCGTGCCCGGTTCCATCTTCGCGATCATGGTGTTCATGGCGGGCTCGGCCGGGCTGCGCACCTACATCACGTTCATCGTGCGGCACAACCACGCCGCGTACGGGACGATCGCGGCACCGATCGCAGCACTGCTGTTCTTCTTCGTGCTCGCGCTCGGGGTCCTGCTCGGCGCGGAGTTCAACGCCGCGATCGAGCGCTACAGCCCGTCGAAGCCGCGCAAGCCGCGCGTGCTCAACCCGAAGGAGTGGCAGCGCGCCACTCCTGCCGACGAGGCAGAGGTAGCCGGAGAAACCGACGACGACGGTCAGGCGCGCGCGTCGTAGAGCTCCTTGCAGCGCGGGCACACCGGCGAGCCCGGCTTGGGTGCCTTGGTCACCGGGAACACCGCGCCGCAGATCGCTTGGACGAGCGCACCGGTCACCGCGCTCTCGACGATCTTGGCCTTCGGCACGTAGTGGAAGAGGTCGTCACCCTCGTCGGTGTCGGAGTTCGAGGGCGCCGGCTTTTCCTTGACGTCGGTCTGCACGGTTGCCGATTGTGCCATCTCAGCCGTCCACGACCCGGTCGTCGTTACCGGACGGCAGCGCGCGTTCGGTGCTGCGCGCTACGTGTCCGAGATCCGCATGCTTCTTCTTCGCCGGACCGTCGTTGGCGATGATCACGGCGCACCACGGGAGGATAAGACCGGCAATCCCGAAGATCACGGCGACGGGCACCGACACGCGCACGAAGCACGCGGCAAGCACGATGCACACCGCACGCGTGGCCATCATGATCGCGTACTTCTTCTTGCGCCTGTCGTACTCGTCGTTGTTGCTGATCGGGACCGTCGTGATCAACGCGGGTTGATCAGCCGACGGTTTACGCATCCTTCAATAGAACCACTTAAGCGCTGCGGCGACGAGGTCGGCAGGATGAGCCGTGTGGCGCCGCTGACGACTCCCCTTCTCGACGGCCACGCGCTGGACGACCTGCGGGCTGCGCTCGACGGCTACACCGTCGATTCGGTGCACGAACTGCTCGGTCCGCTGGGCCGGGCAGCGCACGAGCGCGCCGACCTGCTCGGCGTCGAGCGCGTGCTGCCGTCCGACGACCGGGTCGCGACACTCGTCCGGTTGTTCCTGCTCGGCGAGGCGGTCGCCGAGTCGTCCGCATCCGCGGCGCTGGCACCGCTCGCGCTCGACGCGGCGGACTCGCTGGTGTCGTGCAGCGCGGGCGAGGTGCGCGCTCGGCTCGAGGTGCGCCCCTATGCGGCCGATGACGCCGAGCAGCCGTGGTGGGTGCTGTCGGACTTCGGCAGCGACGTCCGGCCCGGCCCACTGGCCGACGACCACGTCCTCGGCATCGGCGCAGCGTCGCTCACGCTGGCGCAGGCGGTCGTCCGGCGTCCTGCAGGGCGGGCGCTCGACCTCGGCACCGGCTGCGGCGTGCAGGCGCTGCATCTGGCGACGCACTCGCAACACGTGGTCGCCACGGACGTCAGCGACCGGGCACTGCGGATGGCGGCAACCACGGCTGCGCTCTCGGGCCAGTCCTGGGAGTTGCGCGTCGGATCGCTGCTCGAACCGGTGGCCGGCTCGTCGTTCGACGCGATCGTGGCCAACCCGCCGTTCGTCGTGTCGCCGGGCCTGGCGCGCGGTCACGGCGGGTTCGACTACCGCGACAGCGGGCTCGCGGGCGATGCGGTGAGCGCGAACCTGCTGCGCGGCATCCCCGGCCTGCTCGCACCGGACGGCACGGCCGCGCTGCTGGTGAACTGGATCGTGCCGCGTGACGGCGACTGGGTCGAGCGGGTCGAGGGCTGGCTGGCCGGCACCGGCTGCGACGCGTGGATCTGGCAGCGCGAGGTCGTGGAACCGGCCGCGTACGTGTCGTTGTGGCTGCGCGACGCGGGCGAGGTGCCCGGGTCGCCCCGGTGGCGCGATCGGTACACCAGATGGCTCGACTGGTTCGACGCCGCGGCGCCGCCGGGTTTGTTTTCTGAAGGGTTTCGCCTTAGGCAGCGGGGGCGAACATCGGCACCGGCGGGCCGCCCTCGGTTTCCTTGAACACGACGGTTACCGCCTGCCCGATGCTGATCTTGTCGAAATCACAGTCGACGAGATTGGTCATCATCGTCGGACCTTCGGCCAGCGTCACATAAGCGATCGTGTAAGGCTCCTTGGCGCGGCGCATCACGCTGAATGTGTAGATC
>DASXJN010000143.1:0-11798 GCA_036497365.1 Jatrophihabitantaceae bacterium
CGGCATCGAGGACGCCTATCGCACCGGGCGCGGCTCGATCCGGATGCGAGCCGTCGTCGAGGTCGAGGAGGACCACAAGGGCGCGACGATCCTCGTCGTCACCGAGCTGCCCTACCAGGTCAACCCGGACAACCTTGTCGAGTCGATCGCCGCTCTCGTGAAGGACGGCAAGATCGGCGGCATTCGGGCGATCCACAACGAGAGTTCCGATCGCATCGGCATGCGCATCGTCATCACGCTCAGCCGTGACGGCGTGGCGAAGGTGGTGCTGAACAACCTGTTCAAGCACACCCAGCTGCAGACGACCTTCGGCGCGAACATGCTCGCGATCGTCGACGGGGTGCCGCGCACGCTGCGCATCGACCAATTCGTCTCGCACTACGTCGAGCACCAGATCGAGGTCATCGTCCGGCGCACGCGTTATCTGCTGGCTGAGGCCGAGAAGCGCGCGCACATCCTGCGCGGTCTGCTCAAGGCCCTCGACCAGCTCGACGCCGTGATCGCTCTGATCCGCAGCGCGCCCTCGGCGGACGAGGCGCGCACCGGCCTGATGGAACTGCTCGAGATCGACGAGACCCAGGCCACCGCCATCCTGGACCTGCAGCTGCGCCGGCTGGCCGCCCTCGAGCGGCAGCGCATCATCGACGAGGCCGCCGAGATCGAGGCGAAGATCGCCGATCTCAACGACATCCTGGCCAAGCCGGGCCGGCAGCGGCAGATCATCCGGGACGAGTTGAACGAGATCGTCGCCAAGTACGGCGACGAGCGTCGCACCCGGATCATCCCGCACGACGGCGACGTGTCGATGGAAGACCTGATCGCCCAGGAAGACGTCGTGGTCACCATCACGCGCACCGGCTACGCCAAGCGCACCAAGACCGACCTGTACCGGGCCCAGCGCCGCGGTGGCAAGGGCGTGCAGGGCGCGAACCTGCGCACCGACGACATCGTCGAGCACTTCTTCGTCAGCTCGACGCACGACTGGATCCTGTTCTTCACGAACAAGGGCCGGGTGTACCGGGCCAAGGCGTACGAGCTGCCCGAGGCCAACCGCAACGCCCGTGGCCAGCACGTCGCGAACCTGTTGGCGTTCCAGCCCGACGAGCGGATCGCGAACGTGATCGCGATCAAGAACTACGGGGTCGCCCCGTATCTGGTGCTCGCGACCAAGCACGGCCTGGTCAAGAAGTCCGAGCTGACGCTGTTCGACTCGGCGCGGAGCGGCGGCATCGTCGCGGTCAACCTGCGCGAGGACGATGAGCTGATCGGAGCATCTCTGATCTCGTCCGACGACGACCTGCTCCTGGTCAGCCGCAAGGCGATGTCGATCCGGTTCAAGGCCGACGACGACACGCTGCGGCCGATGGGCCGGGCCACGTCCGGCGTGTTCGGCATGCGGTTCAACAACGGCGACGAACTGCTCTCGATGTCCGTGGTTCGGGACGGTTCGGACAGTACGGACGTGGAAATCTTGGTTGCCACTGAGGGCGGTTATGCCAAGCGCACCCGGATAGACGAGTATCCGGTTCAGGGCCGCGGAGGCAAGGGTGTGCTCACCGCGCGTATCGTATCTACGCGGGGCGGGCTGGTCGGAGCCATCGCAGTGTCGCCCAAGGACGAGGTCTTCGCGATCACGTCCGACGGCGTGGTCATCCGCACGAAGGCCGCGGAGGTCCGCCGCGCGCAACGGCAGACTATGGGCGTCCGGCTGATGAACTTGCCGGACGGAGTGAATGTGGTAGCCCTTGCGCGCAACGCCGACGAACCGGACGACCAGGAGTAAGCGATGACGCAATCGCCCTACGGCGGTCCCGCTTCGCCCAATTTCCCGCAGAACTCGGATTTCGGCGCGACCACGATGTCGGGCACGGCCACCGAGCAGCGCGGCGGTGCGTCCGGATCGAGCACCGAGACGCAGCCGCATGAGGCCGACACCGGCTTCCGCGCGCCGCAGGGTTCGCCCGGCTCGCCCGGGTCGCCGAACGGGCCGGGTCAGCCGGGTCAGCAGCCCGGGCAGGGCGGCCAACCCGGTCAGCCGGGCCAGGGTGGTCCGCCGGGCCTGGGTGGTCCGCCGGGGCAGCGGCCGGGAAGCGCGCCGAATGCGCGCGCGCAGCGCACCCGGGGTCCGCGGCGGGCCCGGCTGCAGTTGCGGCACATCAGCCCGCTCACCGTCCTCAAGTTCTCCTGCGTGTTGGCGATCGCCCTGTTCTTCGTCTGGCTGATCGTCGTGGGCATCCTCTACGGGGTGCTCGACGCCGCCGGCGTGGTCGAGCGCATCAACAGCGCGTACACGAACCTCAACGGTCCGGGCACCAAGGATCCGATCACCGCCGGCGTCGTCTTCGGCGGCGCGGCGATCATCGGCGTAGCGAACATCATCTTGTTCGTCGCGCTCACGACGATCGGCTCGGTGATCTACAACCTGTGCGCCGATCTGGTCGGCGGCATCGAGATCACACTGTCCGAACGCTGAGCGGTATCCGGTTTGGAGGGCGCTGACCGCGCCCAGTAGAGTTCTGCTTCGCGCAAGTGCGCAGTACGGGCCTGTAGCTCAGACGGTTAGAGCGCATCCCTGATAAGGATGAGGCCGGAGGTTCAAGTCCTCCCAGGCCCACGTTCGCCCACCTAGGAGGTCGCGGGAATGAAGCCGGTGGTGCTGGTCGTCGGCGTTGTCGCGGCGGTGGTGGCGGTGCTCAAGCGGCGCCAGGCCCAGGCCGATGCGGCGCTCTGGCGCGAGGCAACCTCGGACTCGTCCCGCTAGGTGGTCCGAGCTTCGGGGACGTAGCTCAATTGGCAGAGCACCGCCTTTGCAAGGCGGGGGTTAGGGGTTCGATTCCCCTCGTCTCCACCACTCACCCCGTTTGATTTGGTATCGGCTGGCCATTTCGATCATGAAAATCGGGTCACTCGGTACCAAATCAAGGTTGGCGGAGGGGCTGAGCGGCCGGATGAGAGAGGCGACCTAGGCGCATCCGGTCCGGAACCGATGAGAACGCTGTGGGGCTGAACTCGCGCTCCCCTCGAGCCGTGAAACTCCACAGACGCGAATTTCGCGTCTGCAAGGAGAGATGAGTCCCATGGTTTCCATCAGAACCCGATTCCGCGGCCGGTTGGCTGCCGGCGTCCTCGCCGCCGGACTGCTTGCCTCGGCGTGCAGCAGTTCGGCCGGCAGCAGCTCGAACTCAGCGCCGGCCGCCGCGCCGACCAGCGCGACCCAGGCGGGCGGCTCGGCGGCAGTCGTCATGACACGATCCGGAGCGGACGGCACGTACCTGACCGACGGATCGGGCAAGGCGCTGTACATGTTCGCGTCCGACTCGAGCACCAAATCGAGCTGCAGCGGGCAATGCCTGTCGTACTGGCCGGTGTTCGGCGGCAAGGTGACGGCCGGCAAGGGCGTCCAGGCCGCAAAGCTCGCCTCGATCACGACGGGCGGAACACGGCAAGCGACCTACGCGGGCCACCCGCTCTACTACTACGCCGGCGACAAGAAGGCGGGAGACGTCACCGGCCAGGGCCTGGACGACTTCGGCGCCAAGTGGTGGCTGCTCACCCCGTCCGGGAAGGCGATCACGAAGATGTCGTCGAACAGCGCCGGCGGAACCAGCGGCTACGGCGGGCGGTAGGTGCAGGCTCGGTAGCCTGGATGCATGGCCGGGCGCATCGCGAACCTCTTCGCGATCTGCCTCGGCAAGGTCACCCTCGCTGCGTTGCGTCTGATCGGCAGGCGCGGCGACGCCCTACCCGGCCTGGTCGTCGAGAAGGTCGTGCCCGGGTTCCTGGCCCACGCGATGGCGCAGCTCGCCGAAGGCGTTGTCGTCGTCACCGGCACCAACGGCAAGACCACGACGACCAAGATGGTCGCCACCGTGCTCGCGCGCCGCTACCGGGTGCTGACCAACGACACCGGCAGCAACTTCGTCCGCGGCGCGATCACCGCAACCGTCGACAAGGCCTCGTGGACCGGACGATTGCCATATGACGTCGCAGTGTTCGAGCTGGACGAAGCGTGGGCCGTGCGCTTCGTCGCACTCGTCCCGCCGCGTCGCGCGCTGCTGCTCAACGTCATGCGCGATCAGCTCGACCGGTTCGGCGAGATCGACACGACGGCGCAACTGCTCGGCAAGGTGGCCGAGGCGACCACCGGCTCGGTCGTGCTGAACCGTGACGACGAGCGCGTCGCCGCGCTGGCTCAGCGCACATCTGCAGACGTCTCGTACTACGGCGTGGCACGTGAGCTGCGTGAGCTGTTCCCGACGGACGAGGAGCTGTACGGCGGTCCGGTGCACTACGCGGATCAACACGCCGCGGCCGAGTTGGTGCGACTGCCGAGCGAAGTCGACCCCAACACCCGGATGCGCATCAACGACACCGAATACGACGTCGAACTCCGCGCGGAGGGCGCACACAACGCGCAGAACGCGGCTGGTGCTGCAGCGCTCGCGCTGAGTTTCGGCATCGACAGCGCCACCGTCGCCGCCGGGCTGGCCGATGTGTCGCCGGCATTCGGTCGTGGGCAGCGATTCTTCGTCGACGGACGACAGCTCGTGCTGCAACTGGTGAAGAATCCCGCAGGATTCCGACAGATTCTCCGTACTCTCGACAACAAACCGGCCGAAGCGGTCGTCATCGTGATCAACGACGACTACGCCGATGGCCGTGACGTGTCGTGGTTGTGGGACGTCGACTTCACCCCGCTAGGCGCGGCACCGATGCGCATCTCCACCTCCGGCACGCGCGCGGCCGACATGGCCGTGCGGCTGCGCTACGACGAGATCGACGCGACCGAGGTCGAGTCGGATCCGGAGAAAGCGGTCCGCGCGGCCGTCGAGGCGGTTGCGCCCGGCGCGAGCGTCGTCGTGTTCAGCACCTACACCGCGATGTGGGCGTTGCACTCGATCCTGCAACGCATCGGGGAGGTCGCTGCATGATCACGCTCGTACACCTGTATCCGCGAGAGATGAACATCTACGGCGACACCGGAAACGTGATCGTGCTCAAGCGACGGCTGCAGTGGCGCGGCATGGACGTCCGCGTGGTCCCGGTCAACATCGGCGATCCGTTGCCGACCGGCACGGACATCATGCTGGGCGGCGGCGGCCAGGATGCCGCGCAGGGTGACATCGGCGCCGACTTCGCCAGCCGCGGCACGGAGTTGCGCGCGATGGCCCACGACGGCGTCGTCATGCTCACGATCTGCGGCACGTACCAGATGCTCGGCCACGAGTTCATCACCCAAGAGGGACGTTCGATCAAGGGCGTCGGCGTGCTCGACGTGGTCACGCACGGGCAGCACGAGCGGCTCATCGGCAACAACTTCGTCGACACCGCGGACGCCGGACGTCTTGTGGGCTATGAGAATCACAGCGGCATGACCGAGTTGGGCCCGGCTGTCCGTCCACTCGGCACCACGCAGGCCGGACGCGGGAACAACGGCAAGGACCGCACCGAGGGCGCCGTCCGCGACAACGTCATCGGCACCTACCTGCACGGCCCGGTGCTCGCGAAGAGTGCGCAGTTCGCGGACGACCTCATCCGCCGTGCCCTACGCCGTCGCGGGGCCGACGATGAACTCGAGCCACTCGACGACGATCTCGCCGATCGCGCGGCGCGGGTGGCGGTCGGCCGCCCGCGGTGAGGCGTTCGGTAGCCCGTGTCGGTCTGCTTGTCTGGCTGGCGCTGACCTGCGCCGCGTGCACGAGCGGAGCACGTCCTACTCCTCCGCACACCTCGACGATCGTGAGCACACGCACGATCGTGACTACGGCGCCGGCACCGACGCCGACCAGGACCGAGACGTTCACGCCAGCGCCGGCGGCCAGCGTTGCGCCGTTGCCGCCGGGAGCACGACCGCGAGCCGGTGAACGTGAACGGCGCTGCCCGTACGTCGCCTCGACGCCGGAGCAGAACAGCAACACCAACGTCGAGGACATCGACGGATCGCACGTCTACAGAACGACCGTCCTCACCAGGCTGCATCCGGTCGGCTGCCGGTTCTACTTCTACGCGCCCCCGTACGAGGCGATCGTCGACATCGTGCCGCGCCGCTTCGGCAGTTCGACCGAGGCGTACAACGCCATGGTCCGGACGTCAGAAGCGGGACAACAGCCGATGGGCCGCAAGGACATCGTCCCCGGCGTCGACGCAGTGCTCTACCGGACGAAGTTCTTCGGCCCGGACGGGAAGCGTGATTGGGCGTGCGTCTTTGCCGCCGGACGCACGATGGTCATCGTGCACACCCAGCGTGACGACACCGCGCTGAATGCGCTACTCCTCGCTCGGGCTGTCGCTCGAAAATTCTGAGGGCGGCGGCGTCGGCTGCGGCGCGGACTGCGGAGCAGCCTTCTTGCGACCGACCACGGTGGCCACCGCCACACCAACAAGTGCGACGCCACCGAGCACCAAGCCCTTGTGGCCCTTCTTCGGCTTGCGGCCGGCCCTCTCCTGTACCGCAACGTTGATGTCGCGTGCCCGCTTCTCGATGTTCTTGCGCGCCTTCTTGCGGGTCTTCTTGGCCGACTTCTCCGCACGCTTGCGGGCCTTGCGAGCGGATTCGGCCGCCGACTTCGCTGCCTCGTCGGCGAGGGCCTTCGCCCGCTTCTTGGCGCGTCTGCCCGCCTTCTTGCCTTCCTTGCTCGCGGTGTCGAGCGCAGAGGAAACGGCGGCACTCAAAGTCTCGCCGGCGCTTGCCGCTTGGGCGAGGACGACGTCCCGCGCTGTCTCAGCACGTTGCTTAGCCACTTCACGGATCTCGGCAACGTCGGTTGCGGGCATCGCAAACCTCCTCAACGGGACGACTGTCTCCAGATCGACCTACCCTAGAACGGGACGGTCTTACCACCGCAGGGGCCCTGGCGAGCCGTGGCAGGATGGAACGCATGTCCGAACCCACACCGACCGCACTGGCCACGCTGCACACCTCGTCCGGCGACATCCGGGTGCGGCTGTACGGCGATCACGCGCCCAAGACGGTCGCGAACTTCGTCGACCTGGCTACCGGCAAGCGCGAGTGGACGCATCCCGAGACCGGCGCGAAGTCGAACGATCCGCTGTACAACGGCACCGTCTTCCACCGCGTCATCAGCGGCTTCATGATCCAGGGCGGCGACCCGCTCGGCGAGGGCTACGGCGGACCGGGTTACAAGTTCGGCGACGAGTTCCACCCGGACCTGTCGTTCAACCGTCCGTACCTGCTGGCCATGGCGAACTCCGGTCCCAACTCCAACGGCTCGCAGTTCTTCATCACCGTCGGGGCGACGCCGCACCTCAACCGCCGGCACTCCATCTTCGGCGAGGTTGCCGATGCCGACAGCCGTGCCGTCGTTGACGCCATCGCCGCTTCCGCGACCGGCCGCAACGACCGTCCGGTCACGCCGATCACGATCGACTCGGTGACCGTCGATCCGGCGCAATGACCTGGCAGTGACGGCGAAGCGGCACGGGGCATGAGCACCGATCCGTCCGCGGCCCCGCCGCTGACCTGTTACCGCCACCCCAACCGCGAAGCCGGGGTGCGCTGCACTCGGTGCGATCGCCCGATCTGTCCGGAGTGCATGCGCGAGGCGTCGGTCGGGTTCCACTGCCCGGACGACGCGGCGCTGGGACGGCGCACACAGCGCCCGCTCCGTTCCTCGATCGGTGCCGTGCTGCGCGACTCGCCGCCGTACGTGACCATCGCCCTCGTCGTGCTGAACGTCGTCGTGTACCTCGTCACGGCGGTGCAGTCACACACCGGGCTGACCGACCCGAGCGCGCGCACACCACCGAGTTCGCTGTTCTACAAATGGCAACTCGTGCCGTACTTCGTGTACCACGAGCATCAGTACTACCGGCTGATCACCGCCGCATTCCTGCATGCGAACCTGCTGCACATCGCGACCAACATGCTCTCGCTGTGCTTCGTCGGCCCGTACCTCGAGCGCTCACTGGGTTGGTGGCGCTACGTCAGCCTGTACATGTTGTCCGCGCTCGGCGGCTCGGCAGCCGTCTACGCGCTCGGTTCACCGGATGTCGCCGTCGTCGGCGCGTCGACCGCGATCTTCGGGCTGCTCGGCGCCTGCCTGGTGCTCGTCCGCCGGCTGAACCTGGACCTGCAATGGGTTCTGATGATCATCGTTCTGAACTTCGTGTTCACCTTTTCGATCGCCGGCATCTCCCGGCTGGGCCACATCGGCGGGTTCGTGGCCGGCGCGCTCGCAGGGCTCGCGATGGGCGGGCTGCCGAACACCCGTCGCCGGCTGACGGACCGGGCGCAGATCGCCGGACTGGCCGGCGTGCTCGTCGTGGTACTGCTCGTGGTCGGGGTCGCGAGCGCGGTCGGCGACTTCTGACTGTCGCGCTCAGTTCCGGCGCGGATCCAGCCGCCGCACGGCGCCGGCGACCGCTTCCGGGTCGGCACCCAGCGCGCGCCGACTGAGCACGACCAGCGTCTGGCCGGCGTCGATCTCCAACGTCACGCTGCGCAGTCCGTACCGCTGACGCACGTCCGCGCGGATCGCGTCGACGTCCGCCCAGGGCAGATCGGCGCGCTCGAGCGGCGTGCGGATGCGTACCCCGGCCTCGTCGACGGCCAGCCGCGGCCAGAACAGGACATCACCGATCGAGTAGCCGGCCAGCACGATCGCGGCGAGCCCGAACAGCACCCGTCCGGTTCCATCGGACGAGGTGATCGCCAGCAGCAGCGCGCCGATCGCGAGCAGGAACACCACCGCGCTCAGTCGCCGGTCCGGTCCGAAGCGCAACCGGACCGCCCGCTCGGGCGAGCTCAGGCCGACCCCGTCGTCCACAGCTTTGTCCCCAGCTGGGGACGAACTACAGCCGTGTAATCACAGTCATGGACAAGCGCGTGGACGCCGGCTGCGCGCGCCGCGGCCGTCACCGCCAGCGCACCGCCATGATCAAGCCGAGCAGCATGATGCCGAAGCCGACCGCGAAGTTCCACGCGCCGATGTCGCCCATCAGCGGGATGTTCGGGCTGGTGCCGCTGTTGGTGAGGTAGTAGACGACCAGGTAGGCCAGGCCGAGCACGAGCAGGCCGGCCATCACGATCGGATACCAGGCCGGGCTCGGTGCCAGAGCTTTCGGCGGCCGGACCGTTTGCGCGTGAAGCGTGCTTTCCGGCTTCTTGCGGACCTTGGACTTGGGCACTGATCTACTCCTGCACGACTGCTTCGAGGCCGCCCGGACGACCCGAGCGGTTGGCTGTGAATGCCCCGCGCGGCCGCCAAGCCGCCCGGTGCTCACCCGTTAGCGTAGACGCCGACATCCGGTACCCACCCAGGTAGCGAGGGGTTCGCAGCTGAGCGCGGCACAAACGGCACCTTCGGCACGCGCGAGCTCGCGGCGCCGCAGTGTCTGGCGCGTGCTTGTCCCGGTCGTGTGCCTCGTGGCGGGATTCGGGTTTGCTGCGAGCGCGCGCGACTCCGGCGGCACCGACCTGCGGCCGCCGGGCACAGCGAACCTGCGTGACCTCGTGCGCGCCGCCGAGGCCCAGGTGCGAACCGCCGACGTCCAGGTGGCAGCGCTGCAGCGCCAGGTCAGTGCGGCGACCCGGCAGGCGGGGCAGCGCAATGCGGCGGTGCGCGCCGCGCAGCAGGTGGCCGCACCGCTGCGCACTCCCGGTGGGCTGACGGCGATGACCGGGCCCGGCCTTGTCGTCGTACTCAACGACGCGGCGCAATCGGCTGCCAACGCCGGAGTCGACCCGAACCAGCTCGTCGTGCATCAGAGCGACATGCAGGCCGTGGTCAACGCGCTGTGGGCCGGCGGTGCCGAGGCGATGAGCATCGCCGGCCAACGGGTCATCGCCACCAGTGCCGTGCGCTGCGTGGGCAACACGCTGCTGCTGAACGGCGAAGTGTTTTCCCCGCCGTTCCGGGTTGCAGCCATCGGTCCGTCCCGGACAATGACAGCGGAACTCGATGCGTCCCCCGGGGTGCGGCTGTTCCGGCAGGCGGCCGGGTACTACGGCCTCGGCTACACGGTCGAAGCCACGAACGGTATCGACGTGCCGGCGTACACGGGGACAATCGGGCTCGAGTACGCGCACGCCAGGACGCGATGACAGTGACGAGATGACAGGGAAGGGTTCGAGCGAGGACAGCGATGGTCGACACGGTTGAGGAGGCGTCGCCGGAACCGGCGAGCGCACCGCACAAGACCTGGGGCGACTGGGTGCGGTTCGCGCTGCGCGGAATCGGCCAGGTGCTCATCACCGCCGGCGTGGTCGTCCTGCTGTTCGTCGTCTACGAGGTGTACGTCACCAACTACTTCGCGCACGCGGCGCAGTCGAAGGTCAAGCACGAGCTGTTGAAGGAGTTCGTCGAGCGCAAGGACCCCCTACGCGGCACGGGTGACGGCAAGCTGACGCTGCCCGGTTCGAAGACGCCCACCGTGCCCGAAGGCACCGGCATCGCCTTCCTCTACATCCCGCGCCTGGGCCAGGACTATGCCTGGGCGATCGTCCAGGGCACCGACGACGCCGACCTCGAGAAGGGACCGGGCCACTACATCGGTTCTGCTCTGCCGGGGCAGGTCGGCAACTTCGCCGTCGCCGGTCACCGCGTCGGCAAGGGCGAACCGTTCCTCAACCTCGATCACCTGCAGGCCGGTGACGCGGTGATCGTGCAGACCGAGTCGAAGTGGTTCGTGTACCGCGTCCTCGGCGACGACGGCAACATCGACGCGCCCGACCCGGCCGTGCAAAACATCCCCGGACGAGAGATCGTCAGCCCGGCCGACGGCACCGTGCTCTATCCCGTCCCCGACCATTCGCCGGCCCTGACGCCGACCGAGCGGCTGATGACGATGACCACGTGCCATCCGAAGTTCACCGCGTCGCACCGGATGGTGCTGCATGCCGTGCTCGCGAAGACGTATCCGGCGTCCGGCGTGACGATGCCTGCGCCGGTGAAGAACCTCTACAGCTCGCAGGAGTCCTGATGTACGTCTGGATCTGGCGGCACCTGCCGGGCAACGTCGCGGTCAGGATGGTTGAGATTCTCATCCTCCTGCTGGCCGTCGTCGCGCTGCTGTTCTTCGTGATCTTCCCGTGGATCGAGCCGCACCTCCCGATCAGCCAGGTGACCGTCCCGGAGCACAAGTGATGATTCGCGTCCTCGTCGTCGACAACTACGACAGCTTCGTCTACAACCTCGTCCAGTACCTCGGGCAGCTCGGCGTCGAGGTCGTCGTGCGCCGCAACGACGACGTGACCCCGGCCGATCTGCCGTCACTCGGCGTCGACGGCGTACTGCTGTCGCCGGGCCCGGGCACACCTCAATCGGCCGGTGCGTCGATGTCGTTCGTCGATGCGTGCGCAGCGCGTGAGCTGCCGCTGTTCGGCGTGTGCCTCGGCCATCAGGCGATCGGCGCGGTGTTCGGAGCGCCGGTGGAGCGGGCTCCCGAACTGCTGCACGGCAAGACGTCGGAGGTGATCCACGACGGGACCGGAGTGCTCGCCGGGCTGCCGTCACCGTTCACCGCGACGCGCTACCACTCGCTCGCCGTCGACGGCGCGTCGTTGCCGGCCGAGATCCTGGTGACCGGACGGACCGCGTCGGGCGTGGTGATGGCGTTGCGGCACGAGACGCTGCCGATCGACGGGGTGCAGTTCCATCCCGAGTCGGTACTGACGCAGGGCGGGCATCGCATGGTTGCCAATTGGGTGACGGCGTGCGGCGGCGAGGTAGACGCCGCACGGGTGGTCGCGCTCGCCGACGAGGTCGATGCGATGCGTGCGACCGCCTTCGCCGGCGTCTGAGCGATCAGGCGTCGGCTACGACGTCCTGGTCGGCCGG
>DASXJN010000144.1:0-22756 GCA_036497365.1 Jatrophihabitantaceae bacterium
GGGATCGCCGCGGGCGCCGACGGCGTGATGGTCGACGTGCATCCGCATCCGGAATCCGCACTGTGCGACGGCGCGCAGGCGCTCAACGGGGACACGCTGGAGGAGCTGGCCCGGGCGGTGATGACGATCCCGCCGCTGCTCGGCCGGACCTCGGCCGCGCACCTGGCCGGCTGACCGCCGTCCCCTTCCGTCCAAGATCAAGAGGGCCGAAACGCCGTATAACGACGTTTCGGCCCTCTTGATCAAGCATTCGTGACGGAGTAGCTCAGCTCAGCTGTCGTTCTGCGGCGGCCACGGGTTCTGCTGCTGCGGCGGCTGGTTGCTGTAGCCCGACCCGGGTGGCGGGGGTGGCTGGTTGCCGTAGCCCGAGCCCGGCGCGGGCGGCGGCGCTCCGTAGCCCGGCGCACCGCCGGCAGGTGGCTGCTGGGCGTACATCGGCGCGCCGAATCCGCCGTAGCTGACGCCGGCCTGCGCCGCGTCGCGCTCCTTCTTGCTGCGGCTGCGCTTCACCAGACCGACGATGAGCAGGATGATTCCCGCGACCAACAGCAGCACACCGACCACGATCACCACGGCACCGATGACCGTCGACTTGCCGATCGACCGGCCGAAGGCGATCTTGGCGTCCGGGTCGGCGTTGGAGCTTCCGGCCACCTCGACCTTGTAGGTGCCCTTCTGGGTGATGGTGAACTGCCACAGCGCGACGCCCTTGTGGCCGTTGTAGTCGTAGGTCAGCGTCTTGACGTTCTTACCGCCCGAGGTGCCGCCGTAAGGCGTGCGGAGGATCCTCGGCGGGCCGGACGGGCCGGTCAGACGAACCGGAATCGCCGGGATCGACCTGGAGTCGGCGCTCTTGGACTCGTAGTAGGCGATGTAGCCGCCGGTGCCGCTGAAGGTGATCTGCTTGCTGGCGATCCCGCCGCCCTGGGGCACGGTGATGCGCTGGAAGTCGTCGACCTTCTTCAGCGCGCCGTTCACGGCGATGATGCCGCCGACGACGATTCCCGCGATACCGAGGACGATGAAGATGATCGCAAGTCGCAGCGGGATTCGTCCGCGAAGGCGGGGCTGCGCGCCGGGCTGAGGCGCAGCAGGCGCGGGCGGTGGTGGATAAGTCATGGCGAGAGTGTGCACGACGGCACCGGGGTTGTCAGGCGCTACCGGTCAACTCGCCGAAAGATCAAGCGTGGATACGGACAGTCGTGCCGATCGGGGCCCAACGGAACATCCAGGCAATCGCCGCGCTCGGGAAGTGGACGCACCCGTGCGACCCCTTGGTCCGGTACTTGTCACTGCCGTACGGAAACTTCTGCCACGGCGAGTCGTGCATGCCGTAGTCGCCGTCGTAGGGCATCCAGTAGTGCACGTAGTACGCCCCGCCGGCCGCCGGGTACAGGTAGCGGTCGCGCTGCTTGCCCTGCAGATGCCAGGTGCCGGTGGGCGTGCCGTCACCCAGCGCGGTGGCCCCGCTCGTGACATAGGTGGTGAGCACCTGCTGGTCACCGTCGCAGAGCTTCGCGAACTGCCTGCTCAGGTCGACCGTGACGACCTTGCCGTTCCCGGCGTCGCCGCGACACAGGTTGCCGACGGCGCTCGTCCAGATCAGCCGACCGGGTGACCGCAGTTCCAGCGCGCCCTTGTTCGTCAGCTGCAGCCGGTGCGCCTGCGATCCCGCGGTCGCGCTGGACCACAGCAACCGCGATCCGGAGCGCACCGTGAGCGTGCCGGACGGCCGGAGCCGGAGCAGCGCGTTCTTGCCGGTGTGCCCGACGCTGTGCCAGACGACGTGGTGCCCGTACCGGACCTGCAACCTGCCGCGGCGGTTGAGCGCTGCGACGTAGCGGCCGTTCGGCGAGGTGAGCACGTCGCGGCCGGACAGGCTCGCCCCGGACGCCAGGTGGTGCGCGTGCCTCGGCAGTGCCGCGGCGGCTGCCCCCGCCGGCAGTGCGACCAGCGCGCCGGCCACGGCCGTGGCGGCAACGAGCGCGACCGTCCGGATCATCGGTCCAGCTTAGGCAGGACTCAGCAGCGGTGCGAGCACCTCGATCGCACGATCGATTCCCGCATCGTCGATGTCGAGGTGCGTCACCAGCCGCAGCAGCTGAGGTCCGAGGGCCGAGATCAGCACGCCCTCGTCGCGTGCCTTCGCGGCGACGGCCGGCGCGTTGTCGACGTGCAGCATGACGATGTTGGTCGGCGCGTCGCCACCGAAGGCGGCGGCCAGCTTCGCCGCGCGGGCGTGGTCGTCGGCGAGCCGCTCGATGTTGTTGGCGATCGCATACCGTCCGGCGGCGGCGAGGATGCCGACCTGACGCATGCCGGAGCCGTACCGCTTGCGCCACACGCGCGCCTCGGCGATTCGGTCCGCGCTCGACACGAGCACCGAGCCCACCGGCGCGCCGAGCCCTTTCGACAGGCACACCGAGACCGTGTCGAACGGCGACGCGAGATCGCGCAGCGAGCTGCCCGTGGCCACGTGCGCGTTCCATAAACGTGCACCGTCGAGGTGCAGCGCCAGCCCGGCCGAGCGGGCGAGCTCGATGATCGCGTTGACCTGGTCGGCGGGCTGCACGGTGCCGCCGCCGAAGTTGTGCGTGTTCTCGATCGCGATCGCCGTCGTCGAGACCAGGTGCGGACCGGCGTTCGGCGCGATGATCGACCGCACCGCCTCGGCGTCGACGATGCCGCGCTCGCTGTGCCAGGTACGGAACGTGATGCCGGCCAGCGCCGCTGCCGCCCCGAGTTCGGCGCGCGCGATGTGTGCGAGCACGTCGCACACGATCTCCTCGCCCGGACGGGCGTGCAGCCGCAGCCCGAGCTGGTTGCCCAGCGAGCCGGACGGCACGTACAGGCCTGCCTCATGACCGAGCAGTTCGGCGACCTCGGCCTCGAGCGCGTTGACGGTCGGATCCTCGCCGTAGACGTCGTCGCCGACCTCGGCGTCGGCCATGGCGGCGCGCATCGCCGCCGTCGGACGGGTGACCGTGTCCGACCGCAGATCAACTATCAACTCGATGCCTCTCTCGTCCTTCTCTCGCTGACTAACCGCTCGGCGACCCGGAACGCCAGCTCCAGCGACTGTTCGATGTTCAGCCGCGGGTCGCACGCGGTCTCGTACCGGCGGCCCAGGTCGGCTGCGGTGAGCTCGGCCGTGCCGCCGATGCACTCGGTCACGTCGTCACCGGTCAGCTCGACGTGCAACCCGCCCGGATGCGTGCCCAGCTCGGCGTGCACGTCGAAGAATCCGTCGACCTCGTCGATGATCCGGTCGAGGTGGCGGGTCTTCACGCCGCCCGCTGTCTCTTCGGTGTTGCCGTGCATCGGGTCGCACTGCCACACCACGAGGTGTCCGGTCGATTCGACCTTCTCCACTATCGCGGGCAGTTTGTCGCGCACCAGCCCGTTCGACATCCGGCTGATCAGGGTCAGCCGCCCGGGCACACCGTCGGGATCGAGCCGTTCCACCAGTTCGGCCGCGAACTCCGGCGTGGTGGACGGCCCGAGCTTGACGCCGATCGGGTTGGCGATACGTGCGACGAAGTCGAGGTGCGCGCCGTCCAGTTGCCTGGTGCGCTCCCCCACCCAGACGAAGTGCCCGGACAGGTCATAGGCCCGATCGTCCTCGAGCCGCGTGAGCGCGCGCTCGTACTCGAGGATCAGCGCTTCGTGCCCGGCATAGAGCTCGACCTGTTCGAGTGCCGCGTCGTGCACCCCGCACGCGCGCATGAAACGCACCGCGCGGTCGATCTCGGCGGCCAGCCGTTCGTAACGCGCGCCGGTCTCGGTCGTGCGCGCGAATGCTGTGTTCCACGCGTGCACGCGGTCGAGCGAGGCGAGCCCGCCGGCGGCATACGCACGCAGCAGGTTCAGCGTCGACGCCGCCGTCGAGTAGGCGCGCAGGATGCGGCGCGGGTCGGGCGTCCGGTCGCCGAGCAGATCATTGACCATGTCGCCGCGGTAGGACAGCTGTCCGGTCGCGTCGATGTCGGACGACCGGGGCTTGGCGTACTGCCCGGCGATCCGGCCGAGCTTCACCACCGGCATCGACGCGCCGTAGGTGAGCACCACTGCCATCTGAAGCAGCACGCGCACCTTGCCGGCGATGTCGGCCTGCGATGATGTTTGGAAGGTCTCTGCGCAGTCGCCGCCCTGCAGCAGGAACGCCTCGCCGCGCGCGACCGCCGCGAGCCGCTCACGCAGCTGATCGACCTCGGACGCGACGACCAGCGGCGGCATCGTCGCGAGCGTGCCGGCCACCTCGCGGAGCACTCCATCGTCGGGCCAGGACGGCTGTTGGGCGGCGGGCAGCGCGCGCCACGCGTCGAGCCCCTGGTCCGGGGCGGACGACGACGAAACCGGCGCGACAGTCACCGGACAAGGGTACGGCGAGCCGATCGGGCCCGACGCGGGCAGCGTGTCACGATGCGGCCATGGCCGTGGAGCGACGCACCGCTGCGCGGCACGGCGAGGTGCGCTGGCCGGCCGTGGCCGCGATCATCGTCGGCGGCGTGCTGCACACGGCGCTTCCCCAGGGCCTGCTGCTTCAGCCGCGATGGTTGGCGCCGAGCGTGGAGGCCGTGCTGCTGGTGTCGCTGATCGCGGTCAACCCGGTGCGGCTGACGACCGAGACGCGGTGGTCGCGGATCGCGAGCCTTGCACTCGTCACGGTCATCATCGTCGCGAACCTGGTGTCGTTGACCCTGCTCATTCGCGATCTCACCTCGAGCCAGTCGGTCGGCGGACGTGGCCTCCTGCTCGCCGCGTTCCAGGTGTGGCTCACGAACATGATCGCGTTCGCGCTCGTGTTCTGGGAGCTGGACCGGGGCGGTGCAGTGGCGCGACTGCCGTCATCCGGTGTCGACACGCGAAAGGCGGACTTCCTCTTCCCGCAGGACGACCCGAACGTGGCGCGGATGGAGACCGACGGGCAGTGGATTCCCGAGTTCGTCGACTACCTGTTCCTGTCGGTGACGAACTCGACCGCGTTCAGCCCGACCGACACGTTGCCGTTGTCGCGTCGCGCCAAGGTGTTGATGAGCGTCGAAGCGATCACTGCGCTGACGATCTCGCTGCTGGTCGTCGCGCGTGCCGTCAACGTCCTGCGCTAGCCGAAGAAGACCTCGGCCTCGGCGTACAACTCCGGCTTGACCGTTTTGAGTTCGGATGTCGCGTCGGTGAGCGGCACCCGGACGATGTTTGTGCCGCGCAGCGCGACCATCTGACCCCAGGCGCCGTCGTTCGCCGCGTCCACGGCGTGCAGCCCGAACCGGGTGGCGAGCACGCGATCGAACGCCGACGGCGTGCCGCCGCGCTGGATGTGCCCGAGCACGGTCGTCCGGGCCTCCTTACCGGTGGCCTTCTCGATCTCACCCGCGAGCCACTCGCCGATGCCGCCGAGCCGCACATGCCCGAAAGCGTCGAGGCCCTTGTCGACGGTGGTGTTCTCGCCGCCGTCCGGTGTCGCGCCCTCGGCGACCACGATGATCGGTGCGTAGTGCGACTGGAAGCGGCTCTCGACATAGGCGCACACGCGCTGCAGCGAGAACGGCTGCTCGGGAATGAGGATGACGTTCGCACCACCGGCAAGGCCGGCGTGCAGGGCGATCCAGCCGGCGTGGCGTCCCATCACCTCGACGATCAGGGCGCGGTGGTGCGACTCGGCCGTGGTGTGCAGGCGGTCGATCGCCTCCATCGCGATGTTGACCGCGGTGTCGAAGCCGAACGTGTAGTCGGTGGCGTTGAGGTCGTTGTCGATCGTCTTCGGCACGCCGACGACGTTGATCCCCATCTGGCCGAGGCGGGTCGCGACACCGAGGGTGTCCTCACCGCCGATCGCGATCAGCGCGTCGACGTCGTGCTCGTGCAGGTTGCGCGTGATGCGCTCGAAACCGTCGTCCACCTTGAACGGGTTGGTGCGCGACGAGCCGAGGATCGTGCCGCCGCGCGGCAGGATGCCGCGCACCTCGGGCACGCCGAGCGGCATGGAGATGTTCTCGAGCGGGCCTTTCCAGCCGTCCCGGAAACCCACGAAGTCGTGGCCGTACACGCCGACGCCCTTGCGGACGACGGCACGGATGACCGCGTTCAGCCCAGGACAGTCCCCGCCGCCGGTCAGCACCCCGATACGCATACTCAAACCCTAGCGATCCTCCTCGGCCGGACGCGGATCGCCGTCTAGCCGTGTGGTCACCTTCGTCAAGTGGTCACTTCGGGCGTCGAGTGGTCACCAACGGCTGACCACTCGAGACACAACTGACCACTTCGTCCGCGGACGGGCCGTCGACCGCCCCTGTCTGCATGATCAACAGGCGCGAACCGCCCCTATGGGGCCGTTCAGCGCTGTTGATCATGGGGGAGAGTCGGGCTCCGTCAACACGGTCCAGCGGGCCAGGTTGTGGCGCGCATCGGCCAGCGCGTCGTGCTGGTCGTCGCCGGGCGGAGGCAACGGCGGACTGCCGTTGTCCTCCCAACGCTGCCGCAGCTCGTGGGTGAACCGCGGAATCACGCGCGGCAACGCGCGCATGTCGCCCCAGAGCTGCGCCAGCACCACGTGGTCGTAGGACGCCATCCACGCCCAGAGCTCGATCGGCTCGCCGGGCTCGGTCAGGAAGGCCAGCAGGTCGGCGCGGATCTGCTCGAGCGAGCGCCACGCCCGATCGGCAGGACCGGGCAGCTTGTCGAGGACGTTGCGACGCACCCAGTCGATCGCCCGCGACGGATCGAACTCGGTCGAGATCGCGTAGAACTCGCGACCGGTCTCGTCCACGACTCCGATCGAGATGAGTTCGATCGTGCGACCGTCCTCGATGAACTCGCAGTCGTAGAAGAACCTCATCTACGAAGCGCGGGTATCCGGCATCCGGTCGCGCATCTCGCGCGCCTCGTCCGCGCCGAACGCGCGCGTGCCCTGGGCCTTCTTCACGTTCGCCGCGTACTCGTCGACGTACTCGCGCCCGGACAGCTCCATCAGCGCGTACATGATCTCGTCGGTCACCGAGCGCTCGACGAGCCGATCGCCGGCCATACCCTCGTAGCGCGAGAAGTCGAGCGGCTTGCCGATCCGCACGCCGGGGCGCGGACGCAGCTTCGGCAGCAACCGGCCCTGCGGCTGGATCTTGTCGGTGTTCACCATCGCGCACGGCACCACGACCGCGCCCGACTCGAGCGCCAGCCGAGCGACTCCGGTCTTGCCGCGGTAGAGCCGTCCGTCCGGCGAGCGGGTGCCCTCCGGGTAGATGCCGAGCAGCTTGCCCGCGCGGAGCACCCGGAGTCCGGTGTTCAGGGCGGCGCGCGACGCGTCGGAGTCGTCGCGGTCGATCGGCACCTGGCCGACGCCGGAGAAGAACATCCTCGAGATGAGGCCCTTGAGACCCGGCGTGGTGAAGTACTCGGACTTCGCCAGGAAGGTGACCTTGCGCTTGACGACCAGCGGGAAGAAGAACGAATCGCTGAACGAGAGGTGGTCGCTGGCCAGGATCGCGGGACGGTCGTCCGGGATGTTCTCGAGGCCCTCGCCCCAGGGCCGCCACAGCGCGTGCAGCACCGGCCCGATGAAGACGAACTTCGCGAGCCAATAGAACACGCACCGAGCCTAGTGCCAACGCGCGGTTTTCCACGAACATGCCTGGACGGACCTCGTCCCGGGTTTGCCGTGGAAGGCACAATGGCAACGTGGCTGAATCGGCGCCCTCGGTGCCCCAGGACGAGCAGCCGTTCGCGCACGACGGCGGCCCGGTCGGCGTGCTGCTCAGCCACGGATTCACCGGTACGCCGGCCAGCATGCGGCCCTGGGCCGACCACCTCGCCGCCGCCGGCTACTCGGTACGCCTCCCCCGGCTGCCCGGGCACGGCGGGACCTGGCAGCAGACCAACCAGACGCGCTGGCCGCAGTGGTACGCCGCGATCGAGGCCGCCTTCGACGAGCTGGCTGCGCGCTGCGACGTGGTGTTCGCCGCCGGCCTGTCGATGGGCGGCACCCTGGTCACCCGCCTCGCCGAGCTGAAGGGCGACGCGGTCGCTGGGCTCGTTCTCGTCAACCCTGCGTTCGGCACCGAGCGCGTCGACGCCAAATTCGCGCCGTACATCTCGTGGCTGGTCAAGTCGCGCCCGTCCATCGGCGGCGACATCAAGAAGCCCGGCGTCGAGGAGCCGGCGAACGACCGCACTCCGGTCGTCGCGTTCGCCTCGCTGACCAAGCTGTGGAAGGTCACCGTCGCCGACCTCGGCAGGGTGACCGCACCGATCCGCATGTACCGCAGCGTCGAGGACCACGTGGTCGACCCGCTCTCGGCCAAGCTGCTCAAGGCCGGCGCGACCGCGACGACGGTGGACGAGGTGCTGCTGCACGAGAGCTACCACGTGGCCACGCTCGACAACGACGCGCCGCAGATCTTTGCGGGCAGCATCGAGTTCTTCGACTCGCTCCTCCCGGACCGGACGCCATGACTCCCGAGCCGCCGAGCCCCGGCCCGTGGAACAACGGGCTGCTGGCGTCGTCCTATGTCGCGCTGACCGACGTCGCCGCACCGATCGCCTCGCGGCTGCTCACCGCGCTCGAGCGCGCGCGGATCGCCGCCTACCTCGCCGAGACCGCCGGCACCGAAGGCGCCTTCCGGCTCTATGTTGCCTCCGCCGAACGGTCCGACGCGCGGACGATCGTGGCGGCCGTCGTCCGTGCCAGCGGCGGCGATCCGGGCGGCGGCGAGATCGCGCCCGGCGAGCCCACCGCCGACCCGCTGGCCGGTATCGACGCCGAGGCGGAGTTCGCTGCGCTCATCGCCGACTGGCACGTCGACACGCACACCGCGATCCGCAACGCCGAGAAGGAATTGAGCCAGCAGGACGAGGACTGGCGGCTGCGTCTCAACGCGCCCGGCACGGCGGACGAGGAGGGGCCGACGTGGCTCGACGAGGACCACTACGTACCGCCCACCCCGCCGCCCCTGCCGCGGCCGACCGGCCCGATCATGCTCGGCCTGCTGCTCGTGCTGGCGGCGATCCTGCTGCTCGCCTTCGGTGACCAGCTCGGGATGCCGTTCCAGTTCAGCCTGTTCCTGGCCGTGGGCGGCATCATCACCGCCACGGTGCTGTTCGTGATGCGGCTGCGGGCCAACCGCGACGATGACGACGACGGCGCCGTCCTCTGAACCTGTAGTTGAGAGTTCGCCTGCGCGACATCTGGAGTACGCCTTCCTGCGCGTTGCGGCGCGGACCGTGGGTGGCGGAGGTGATCACCATGCAAACCGACGCCAACACCGTGTTCGTCCTCTGGTGCCGCTTGACCGGCACTGCGCTGGACGAGTTCACCGACGACGAGCGCCGCGCGTTCCTCGCCCGGCCGCAGGTCAAGGACCTCGCGAACACGCCGTACGAGGTCCTGCTCGACGCCGGCATCGACGCCGCACGCCACGGCACGCTGCCCCTGGAACGCTGGCTGCTCGCGGTCGAGACCGTACGACCGGTCGGCGCGTAGCCCGCACCACTTCGCCGCGACGGACGCGCCCGCCGGTGCGACGATCGACGCGTGAAACGTGTTCTAGTAGTGCTCGCGGTCGCGCTGTCCGCCCTGCTCGCGTGTGCAGTGCCGCCTGCGGCCGGCAGCGCGTCCGGAACCACGAAGGTGACGCGGCCCGACCTGACCGGCTCCGGCACCTGGGTGACCGATGGCCAGGGCCGGGTCGTGGTCCTGCACGGGCTCAATCAGGTCTACAAGATCGCGCCCTACACGCCCGGCGCGGACGGATTCGGTGCCGACGACGCGGCGTTCCTTCAGCGCAACGGGTTCGACGTGATGCGCGTCGGCGTGATCTGGTCGGCGGTCGAACCACACCCGGGCGAGTTCGACGCGGGCTACCTCGACTCGATCGCCCGCACTGTGCGGACCCTGGCCCAGCACGGCATCTACGCGCTGCTCGACTTCCACCAGGACCTCTACAACGAGAAGTTCCAGGGCGAGGGCGCGCCGAAGTGGGCGGTGCTCGGCGGCAACGACCCCAACCCGGCGCTGGGATTCCCCGGCAACTACTTCGCCAACCCGGCCGAGAACGCCGCCTGGGACGCCTTCTGGCACAACGATCCGGCGCGCGACGGCGTCGGCCTGCAGGTGCACTACGCGCACGCGTGGGCGCACGTGGCCGCCCGGTTCGCAGCGAACCGGAACGTGCTCGGCTACGAGGTGCTGAACGAGCCGTGGCCAGGGACGACCTGGCAGCCGTGCCTCACTCCGGACGTCGGCTGTGCACAGTTCGACCAGACCATGACGGCCTTCTACCAACGGGTCGCCACCGCGATCCGCCGCCACGATCGGCGACACCTGGTCTGGCTCGAACCGAATGTCGCTTCGGCGAGCGCGGACGCCAACAACGTCGGCAAGGTGCACGACCCGCACCTCGGCTGGGCGTTCCACGACTACTGCCCGACGCTGGCCGAACTGCAGCAGAACCTGCTCTGCCCGCAACTGGACGACCAGACCGTCACGGCGATGATGAAGTACGGCACCGACCACTCCGTCCCGACGCTGATGACCGAGTTCGGCGCGACCCAGGATCAGGACAACCTCGCCGAGATGGTCGGCCTGGCCGACCAGCACCTGCTCGGTTGGACCGAATGGGCCTACACCGGCCATGACAAGACCAGCACGTCACCGGACGGTCAGGCGTTGGTGCTCGACCCGGCCAAGCCGCCGACCGGGTCGAATGTGGAGCGCGCCAAGCTCAAGGCGCTCGCCGAGGTCTACCCGCAGGTCGTCGCCGGGACTCCGACGTCCTACTCCTACGCCGACCACGTGTTCGAGTTGCGCTACGGCACGGCCCGGGTCACCGGCGGGCGATTCGCCGCGGGCAGCATCACCGAGGTCGCGGTGCCGCACATCCAGTACCCCCACGGCTACCGCGTGCACGCGACGGGCGCGCGCGTGGTGTCCTCCCCCGGCGCGCGAACGCTTCGGCTCGCGTCACGAGCCGGCGCGAAGACAGTCACGGTCACGGTCACGGTCCGTCCGCCCCACTAGCCTCACCAGCCCCACCCCCCAGCTTGATTTGGTATCGACTCACCATTTCGATCATGAAAATCTGGTCAGTCGATACCAAATCAAGGTGGAGGGGTGGGGGTGGGGCCGGGGCTGGGTCGGGACGTGGGGGTGAGGTCAGAGGTCGAGGACGGCGAGGACGGGGCGGTGGTCGCTCGCGGCCGGCACGTCCGGGGTGTCGACGACCTGCGCCGAGCGCACCGTGATGCGCGGATCGACGAACAGGCCGTCGATCGTCTTGTGCGGGTCGCGGGCCGGAGAGGTGAACGCGCTCCCCTGCCCGGCAGTCGCGAAGGCGTCCTTCCGGGCGACCGTCAACGCGTGCCACACCGCCGAACCGGGCGTGTCGTTCACGTCGCCGGCCACGATCGTCGGCACCTCGGGCGGCACGTGCGCCGCGATCGCGGCTTCGAGTTCGGCGATGTGCCGGAGCCGGGGCTCGCTGCGCAGGTCGAGATGCGTCCCAGCTACAGCGAAGCGGGCGTCCTGCTTGGTCAGCACGGCGATCGCGGTGCCACGTTTGTGCAGGCCGGGTTCGCGGCTGAACAACACGTCCGCGGTCGACACCACGTCCACCGACAGGGACGACAGGATCAGGTTCGAGCCGGCGTAGCGGCCGCCGCCCACCACGACGAGGTTGCCGAGCCGCGCGAGCTGCGCGCACAGCGACCGCCAGCGGGCGAACCGCGGCGACTCCTGGACGAGCACGACATCGGGCTCAGCGGACCGGATCACGCGGCCGAGCGCGGCGCGGTCGTCCCGCATCGAGCGGACGTTGTAGGTCAGCACACGCAACTCGGGCACCAGGTCATCCTGGCGCACGGTGCTTTGCGCGCCTCGATCAGGCGGACGCTCCGGTCGAGGTAGGTGCCGACTGCGAGGGCATCGGCCCGATCTGGTTGCGTCCGCCGCGCTTGGCCGCGTAGAGAGACGCGTCCGCCGCGCTGTACAGCGAGCGCAGGTTCGATCCGTGCGTGGGCAGGTGCGCGACCCCGATCGACACCGACACCGACAGCTGCAGGCCGGGCTCGACCTCGAACGGGTGCGCCCGCACCTCCCAGAGGATCTGTTCGGCCCGCAGGAGTACCGCGTCGACCGAGCAGCCCGCGAGCAGGATCGCGACCTCGTCGCCGCCCATCCGGCTCACCGTGTCCGAGGGACGGACGCCGAGCATGAGCAGGTCGGCGAGCTGCACGAGCACCTCGTCGCCGATCGGATGGCCGTACTCGTCGTTGATCGACTTGAACTTGTCGACGTCGAGCAGGATCAGCCCGGTGCCCAGCTCGCTGGCGGCACCACTCAATGCCGACACCGCGGCGTTGTCGAGCACCCGCCGCGTGACCAGGCCGGTGAGCGAGTCGATGGCCGCCTGCCGTTGCAGCTGCGCGATCAACGCGTCCTGGCGCTCACCGGACAGGACGAGCAGCACGACGCAGGTGATGATCGCGGCGGCGAGGTAGCCGGTCTGCATCATCGCCAGGCGCGCCGGCAGCAGCGCGAAGGTGTCGATCGCGTCGCCGGCGATGCAGGCCGTCGCGACCGCGATCGCCCCATGGCGCGGCAGCTGGAACGCCGCGTACAGGGCCGGGAAGAAGAAGAAGATCTGCGCACTCACCGACGCGTCGTGCGTGAACAGGTCGAGGGCGACGATGACCGCCGTCGCCACGAACGGGAACAACACCCAGAACCACGTTCCGCGACTGTGCAGTCGACGCAGCAGCAAGGCGGCCAGGACGACCGCGACCGAGGCGGCGATGGTGACGGTGACGCTCAGCGGCGTGGTCTTGCCCTGCGCGTTGGGTCCGAAGGCGGCGAACAGCACCGTGACGCCGCCCGCCACGCCGGCGAGCGTGGACACCACCCGCGCCGCGACCACCCGGTCGCGAGGCTGCAGGGCGGCGATCAGTGCCGCGAACCACGTCATGCGCTGAGTATGACAAACTTTACGAGAATTTCACCTACCTGACGGCAGGAAACTCGCCGATTTCCTCCGCGCGAGGTCTGCGGCGCCGATCAGGCCCGCGTCCGGCCCCAGGGCAACCTGGGCGATCTGGGCAAACGGCCGAAATCCCCGACCGGTCAGCGTGTGCCGGAACTCCTCACGCGCCGGACGGAGCAACAGATCCCCCGCCGCCGAAACGCCGCCGCCGATGACGAAGATGGACGGATCGATGACGGCGGCGAGACTGGCCAACCCGCGCCCGAGCCAGCGGCCCATCTCGGTGCAGATCGACAGCGCCGCCGGATCTCCTTCGGCCGCCGCCGCGCTGACGACCGGCCCGTCGAGGCCGGCCGGTGAGCCGCCTGCCAGTTCGAGCATCCGTGCGGCGGCCATCGGAGAGTCGGCGGCCAGCGCCCGCGCGTCCCGGGCCAACGCCCGTCCTGATGCGTACATCTCCCAACAGCCGCGGTTTCCGCACGCGCACTGCCGGCCGTCCTGGACGACCGTCATGTGCCCGTACTCGCAGGCGATGCCGTAGGCACCCCGGAACACCGTGCCGTCGACGACGAGCGCGCCACCGATACCGGTGCCGAGAGTGACCATGACGACGACGGGTTCGCCGGCCGCGATCCCGAAGCGATGCTCCGCCCACGCCGCCGCATTCGCGTCGTTCTCGACGATCAACGGCAGGTCGATGCGCTCGACGAGGTCGTCACGCAGCCGCTGGTCGCGCCACGCCAGGTGCGGCGAGAACAGCACGGTGGCGTTGTCGTTCGACACCCAGCCCGCGGCACCGATGCCGACAGCCACGACGTCATGGCGAGTTGCCAGAGCGTGTACCGCGTCGACGATCACCTCCTCGGTGCGGGCGGCATCGTTGCCCGGAGTGTCGCGCCGTTCGCGGTCGAGCACGCGGCCCTGCTCGTCCACCACGCCGGCGGCGACCTTCGTCCCGCCGATGTCGACCCCGATGGCCAGGGTCACGGCGGCTCGTTCCCGCTGAGATCGATGTGTTGCACGCGGGACTCCGGCGGATCGGACGGCCGCGTCGCAGCCGCGTCGAGCACGGCGCGGAATGCGGACGCGACCGCCGTGCCGGCGTCGGCCACCCGAGCGGTCACCTCGGGCCGTTCACCGCGCAGGACGGCCATGAACTGGCACAGCGGGCACCACTGGCACACTGCGCCGCTGGGCACACCGTGCCCGTCGGGGCCGGCCGGGAAGTTCTGCCGCGCCCAATCCTGCATCGCGCCGATCAGGCGCATCGCCTCGTCGGCCAGCGTTCCGTCGTGCTCAGCCACGCCTGTCACTCCCGTCGCGGGACAGCCAGAGGTCGGGGTCGGGACGGAATCGCACACGCAGCCGCGCCCCGTCGAAGTCTCCGGCGACGACCACGCAGCGACGGAGCACGCTCGGCAGGCTGAGCACCCGGCGGTTACCGCTCACCGTGACGACGAGATCGTCACCGGCGCGCGCGACGTCGACGGCCGATCGGGACGCGAGCGGCAGCGCCATCGACAGGACGAAGTCCTCGCCGTCGGAGTCGACCTGCAGCAACTCGTGTTGCGGGCCCAGTGCGGCCGGGTCGTCGTCCCCGTAGAGCATTCCGGCCAGTTCGCGCAGCGCGGCCGGTCCGACCGGCTCGGAGGCGCGGTAAGGCAACTCGCGCACCGGCAACCCGGCGAACGACTCGCGGATCGACACCAACTGGTCCTGCTGCGCTTTCGCCCACCCGGCGCGCCACGCGTCGTCGCCGGCCGGGAACACCCGGTTCGCGACAACGAGATCGACCGAGTACCCGTACAGGGCGAGCGCCGTGAACGTGCGTCGCGCCTCCGCGGCCACGACCGATTCAGGGGTGAGGACGAGCCGCACGGTGGTGATCTTGGGATCGCCGAGCAGCTGCTGCACCCCGGCCAGGTCGTCGTTGAGCCGCAGCAGCGCTTCGAAGATGTTGTCCGGCGGGATGACCTCGCCGCGGCCGAGCATGGTCGCGATCGGACGGATCCCCTTGGCGATGCGCCGATGCGCGGGGAACACCTTCTGCAGGTACCAGGTCAGCGCTTCGGGCAGCGCGAGCAGCCGCAACGTCTCGGCGGTAGGTGCGCAGTCGACGACGAGCGCGTCCCAGTTGCCCTGCAGCGCGAGTTCGCGCACCGCGAGCAGCGCGAGCACCTCGTCGACGCCGGGCAGCACGGTCAGCTCGTCGGCCGTGATCGGGTCGACCCCGCTGCGCGACAGCATGTCGACGAGGAAGTTCTGAACGTCACGCCAGGCAGCCTCGAAACGGCTCTGCGTGTCGATCTGGACGGCCCACAGCGACGGAGCGACTTCGGTGGGCTCACCCGACAGCGGCACGTCGAGCGCATCGGCCAACGAGTGCGCGATGTCGGTCGAGAGCAGCAACGTCTTCATGCCGCGGTCGGCCAGGCGCAGCGCGGTCGCCGACGCGGCCGTCGTCTTGCCGACGCCGCCCTTGCCGGTGAACAGGACCACCCTCATTTGCGCAGCCCTTCGACCCGCTTCTTGAGTTCGTGCAGCGCTTGGTCCATGACCACCCGCTCGGCCTTGCGTTTGAGCAGGCCGAGCATCGGAATGGCGAGATCGACGCTGAGCCAGTAGGTGACATGTGTGCCCGACGAGGTTGCTTCCAGTTCGTAGCGGCCGTCCTGGGCTCGCATCATCTGGCCGGAGACGAGCGACCATTCGACACTGCGGTCGTCGTGCCACGAATAGCGAAGTTCGTATTGATCCTGCACGGGGCCGGCCGAGAGAGTGAACGCGACGCGCTTGGCGCGTCCGCTGCCGTCGGCCTCGAGCACCTTGGCCAGCTTCACCGATCCGGCCCACGTCGGATAGTTCTCGAAATCGGCGATCACGGACATCACCGCCGCCGGGTCGGCCCCGATGTCGATGGACTGCGTCGACTGGTCGGCCATGGCGATAGACGCTACGGGACGCTGGTCGGCGGCCCGGCAACCCTGGCGATCCGGCCGGGGTCGAGCTGGTCCGCCAATCGCCAGAACGCCCGCTTCATCCGGGTGCGGTACTCGTGCTCGAGTCTTCGGCGGTCGCGCGCGCCGATCGGAGCGCGCGTGCCGTCCAGCCGCAGGAAGAAGTGCGCCACGGTGCCGTCGTCGGCCGGCTCGAGCCAGATCTCCATCGAACCGGCGACGCTGCCCCCGCGACCGGACCGGACGATCCAGCGCACGCCCTTGACGCCGCGCAGCTGGTCCACGGCGAGGTCGAGGTCGGGCCACCAGACACGCCAGTTCGCCGGATCGGCCACCGCGGGCGCGAGCGCCGCCGGGCGGACCCCGAACCACGTCGCATCGATGGCGTCGACCTCGGGCACATGCTCAGAATGTCACGCGCGCTACGTCCGCTCGCGCCGCATCGTGAACCGAACTAGGGTCGTTTACCGTTGCATTACCGAGCCTCCGCCCGAAAGGGACCGGCATGAAGGGGCCGCTCAGTGCGTGAATTTCACGTCGCCAGCAGTGTCACGACACTCACGATGAGCAACATCGCGGATCTCGTGTTCGACAACGCGGTTTCGCGTCCTGACCACATCGGGCTGCGCCGCCAGGTCGACGGTCACTGGCAGGACGTGACCGACCGCACGTTCGCCGACGAGGTGCTCGCCGTGGCCAAGGGTCTGCTTGCCGCAGGCATCGAGGCAGGCGACCGCGTGGCCGTGATGAGCAAGACCCGCTACGAGTGGACACTCGCCGACTTCGCGGTGCTGTCGATCGGCGCAGTCGTCGTGCCGATCTACGAGACGTCGAGTGCCGAGCAGGTCGAGTGGATCCTGTCGAACTCCGGCGCGAAGGGCGTGTTCGTCGAGACGGACGAACACCGCGGCATCGTCGACTCGATCCGCGCGCAGGCGCCGGACCTCGTACACATGTGGCAGTTCGAAGCCGACGCGATCGCGGACCTCACCGCCGGCGGCAAGGACGTCGCGGACGAGGAGGTCGGCAAGCGACGTCAAGCGGTGACGCTCGACGACCCCGCGTCGATCATCTACACGTCGGGCACGACCGGCCGTCCCAAAGGCTGCGTGCTGGTGCACCGCTCCTTCGTCAGCGAGTGCACCGAACTCGCCGACATCCTGTCGTCCTTCTTCAACGAGTCGACCTCGACACTGCTGTTCCTGCCGATCGCACACGTCTTCGGCCGCGTCATCGAGATCGGGGCGCTCTACGTGGGCTGCACGCTCGGTCATACCGCCGACGTGAAGAACCTGCTCGACGACCTCGCCGAGTTCAAGCCGACGTTCGTCCTCGCCGTGCCACGCGTCTTCGAGAAGGTCTACAACACCGCGAAACAGAAGGCGCACAGCAGTGGCAAGGGCAAGATCTTCGACCGCGCCGAGAAGGTCGCCATCGCGTTCTCCGAGGCATCGGCACGCGGTTCCGTACCGCTCGGCCTCAAGGTGCAGCACGCCGTGTTCGACAGGCTGGTGTACGCGAAGCTGCGCGCGGCACTCGGCGGCAACTGCATCGCCGCGGTTTCCGGGGGTGCGCCGCTCGGTGCCCGCCTCGGCCACTTCTTCCGCGGTATCGGGGTCACGATCTACGAGGGTTACGGCCTGACCGAGACGACCGCCGGCATCTGCGTGAACCGGCCGGACGCGCTGCGCGTTGGCACGGTCGGGCAGCCGGTGGGCGGCGTCACGGTCCGGATCGCGGACGACGGCGAATTGCTGGCCAAATCGCCGATGGTGTTCGGCGGCTACTGGCAGAACCCGGACGCGACCGGCGAGGCGATCGACACCGAGGGCTGGTTCCACACCGGTGACATCGGCGAGATCGACGATGACGGCTTCGTGCGCATCACCGGTCGCAAGAAGGAGCTCATCGTCACCGCCGGCGGCAAGAACGTCGCGCCGGCCGTGCTCGAGGACCGGGTGCGTGCGCACTGGCTGGTCAGCCAGTGTCTGGTCGTCGGCGACCAGCAACCGTTCATCGCGGCGCTCGTCACGCTCGATCCGGAATCGGTCCCGTCCTGGCTCGAGGACCACGGCAAGCCGGCATCGACGCCGGTCTCCGAGATCGCGAACGATCCCGACCTGCGCGCCGAGATCCAGAACGCGATCGACGACGCGAACAAGGCGGTCAGCAAGGCCGAGTCGATCCGCAAGTTCGTCGTCCTGGACGACGACTGGACCGAGCTGGGTGGCCAGCTCACGCCGTCGATGAAGCTCAAGCGCAACGTCGTGCAGAAGGAGTGCGCCGAGCAGATCGCCGCGCTCTACGGCTGACCGCCGGGGTCAGGCCTGCAGCAGTTCGGTGAGGCGCCCGGCGAGGACGTCCCACGGCCACTGCTTCTCGACCCAGGCGCGACCGGCTTTGCCGAGGTTGCGGCGCAGCGCCTCGTCCTGCAGCATGCGCACCAGGCGGTCGGTGACCGCTGCGACGTCACGCCCGCCGACGACATAACCGGTCTCGCCCTCGCGCACGGCCTCGGGCGCGCCGCCCGAATCGCCCGCGAGCACCGGCAGACCCAGCGCGGACGCCTCGAGGTAGACGATGCCGAGCCCTTCGACATCGAATCCCTTGCGGCGCGTGCGGCACGGCATCGCGAACACGTCCCCGGCGGCGTAGTGCTCCGGGAGTTGCGGGAAGGGCACGCCGCCGGTGAACACGACGGAGTCCTGAACTGCGCGCCGCTCGGCGAGGGCACGCAGCTTGGGCTCATACGGGCCTTTGCCGACGAGCAGCAGGGTCGCGCCGGGAACGGCGGCCCGAATCCCCGGCAACGCTTCGATCAACACGTCCTGTCCCTTGCGGGCGACCAGTCGCGAGACGCAGACGATCACCGGACGGCCGGCGAGACCGTAGCGTTCGCGCACCGCACTCCCGTCGATGCCCGGACGGAAGGTCTCGGTGTCGACACCGGGTGTGAGCTGCCGCAGTTCCGGATGCGGGCCGAACGCCGTGCCGAGTCGCTGCCTGGTGTATTCGGCAATGTATGTGATCACGTCCGCGCCGTCACCGATCCGCCGCAGCGCCTGACGCGCGGCCGGCAGCATCGCCCAGCCCACCTCGTGACCGTGCGTGCTGGCCACGACTCGTTCTGCGCCTGCACGGCGCAGCCCCCGTCCGAGCAGCCCCAGCGGTGCCGAGGCGCCGAACCAGACTGCGGTCGCGCCGTGTTGGCGCAGGATCGACTCGGCCCGCCGCTGCACTGCGGGCGTCGGCAGCAGCAACCCCGTGCGGTGCCGGACCACCGGGAACGGCTGGGCCGCGTCGAATGCCGCTGACCCCTGGTGGTCCGAGGCATAGATGACGACCGAGCCGGCCGGCTGACGCCGGGCGAGCTCGTGCACGTACGACTGGATGCCGCCCTGCCGTGGCGGGAAGTCATTCGTGACGATCAACGTCGTCCTCATGCCGAGAGATCTTTCACGTACGTGCGCCACTGCCTCGTGAAGGCCCCTTGCGTCTCGTGCAGCACGGCGCGGAACGCGGCGGTGACGGCCTGTGCGCGCGTGGCGAGCGCGGTGCCGATCCGCCGGTAGAACCGGATGAGCCCGGCCTGGCCGGCCCGCTGCGCGATCAGCCGGCACGCCAGCCACGACGCCTCGTAGGCGCGCGCCAGAGCGGCGCCGGAGCTCGCGAAGCCTCCGTCACCCGGCAGCGCAGCAGGGACGGAACCGGCGGCGACGGCGCGATGCAGTTCGGCCGCCGCGACCGGCACGGATTGGCCGGTGCCGAGATTCGCGACGTACTCGGCGAAGCCTTCGACCAGCCATCGCGGCGTGATGTCGGCGGTGTCCGCCGCGGTGGCCAGGTGGGTGATCTCGTGTCGCAGCACGATGCCCCGTCCGACCGGGGTCAGCCGCGCGAGTTGCGTCGGGTCGAGCACGAGCCGCTGCCCGTACGGGCGTCCCGTCCGCGCATCGAGTCCACCGGTCGTCGCGAACGCCGACACGTCGGGTGCGCCGCCTCCTCGGGGAAATCCGCCCAGCGCGCGGAACTCCGCCTCACCGGTCGGGATCAGTGCGGCGACGTGTTGCGACCAGTCCGCGCCCCACACCCCGGTCACCGCCGCGGCAGCGGCGTCCACCTCATGCGCGAGCGCCGGCAGCATCGCCCGGTCGGCGGGCGGACCGAGCACGAGGCTCGCGGACCCACGCGCGGCGACCAGCGGAGCGTAGCGCCAGGGCGGCACCCAACTCGGCGTCCCCTGTGCAGCGAGCACGTCGCCGCCGGCCAGCCGGGCCTGCCCGCCGCGCTCGACGAAGGCGAGGTACTGGTCGTGTCGATCGGGCAGCGCGTCGATCCCCCGCAATTCGTATTCGAGCGTGACGTGCAGCAACAACACCGGCGCGTGATAGCGCGACTGGGCCGAACGGCGCACGGCATTGTCGGAGATGGGGCCGACGACGGCGTAGCGCCACGCGGCCAGCGGCACCCCGGCCAGGTTGGCGTAGTCGCTCGCCTGCTCGCGCCGGTACGCCGCAGCCGCGGGCGAGCTGTCGATGCCGCTCAGGAAGTCGCCCCGGTTGCGGCCCATCAGCGCGCTCGACTGGTGTGCCAGCACAGCGCGGGCGGCCGCAACGGTCGGTGCCGCGACCTGCCGCGCGCCGGGCGAGCCGGTGCAGCCGCTGACTGCGGCGGTCAGGACCAGGACAGCCGTAACGACGCCGATGGCCCCCCGCGGACGCGGGAGGCCATCGCCGAGGAGGTTGCGGATCAGCCGACGAGCCGGGTGGCCCCGACGAAGTCACTGCCGAACGTGTTGGCCGGGATGACCTTGACGTCCTCACCGGTCTGCGGCGCCGAGACCATCAACCCGTTGCCGATGTACATCGTCACGTGGCCGATCGGCTGGTAGAAGAACATCAGGTCGCCGGGCTCCAGCTGGTCGAAGGAGACGTGGTGGCCGTAGTTGTACTGGGCCGCCGCGGAGTGCGGCAGGCTGATTCCGGCCGCGCTGTACGACGCCATGGTCAGCCCGGAACAGTCATAGGACGACGGTCCCGCGCTGCCCCAGACGTAGGGCTTGCCCTGCTGGGCCAGCGCGAACTTGATTGCAGTGCGTACCTGTGCCGGCGTGGCGTGCGGGAGCACGGTCTGCACGCGGTCGATCGAGGACTGCGGCACCGTCGGGCTGGTCTGCGCCGCCCACGCTGCGCGCTGCTGGGCGTTCAGGCGCGCGAGCAGATTCGTGTACTTGGCGATGTCCACCTTGGTCTGCTTGCGCTGCGTCGTCACCGCGGCGAAGCGGGTCTTCGCCTGCGCGACGGCCGCGTTGGCCTGTTGCTTGGCCTTCTCCGCCTGCTTCTGCGTCGCAGTGAACGTGCTCACGACCTGAGCGTTGTGCGACGAGAGCATCGACAGCGTGTCGAGCTGGGACAGATAGCTCTGCCCGCTGTCGCTGGACAGCAGCGCGCCGGTCGAGCTGAAGGCGCCGCCCTCGTACTGCGCGGCCGCGGCGCTGGCGAATTCCTGCTGCGCCTTGCTGAGCCGCGCAACTGCGGCGTGGTAGGCGCCCTCGGCCTTGGCCGCGTCGCGTTGCGCCGACTGGTAGGCGATGTTGGTCTGGTTGTACTTCTCGACCAACTGATCGTTCTGGTGCGACAGATTGGTCAGCCGCTGCTGCACCGAATTGATCCGGTTCTGCGACGGCGGCTGGGGAGTCGGTGTACCCGGCGAGGCCCCCGCCACGCTCGGGATGATGACAGCGGCGCCGATCAGGCTCGCTGCGAGTGCCGCAGTTCGGACGCGACGTGAGAGCCGGTACCCCACGGTTGGTGGAACTCCTCTTCCCTAGTCCGCCTACCGAGTTAGCTGTCGGATTCGGGCCGGAAGAAGCCCTACGGCACATTTCGATCTGCGGATAGTGCGGACCGATCTGTGCCGATTCACCCCAGAACTCGAATGGGTCCTCGGTTCGCGGTCGTTGGCCTGCGGTTGCAGGGAACAACGACGGTGCGATTCGGCGGTGACGTTTCGGTGACATCCCTGGTGGACACCAGAAACCGAAATGTCTCGGAAAGGTTACGGCCCGGGGTCGACAGCATGCAACGCCGCCCCCCTCAATTGGCAGGTTGTATCCACAACCTCCTGCCGGCTCACCGCTCCGGGCCGAGGAAACCCCAGCATTTACGGGCTTGCGCGGAATTCCTGCAGCGTCCGCGAGGGGTGAGATATGGGTTAGCTCACGCGATGCCCCGCGTGTCGCGGGGATCCGTGCTAAGCGGCGGGACGAGCCGTAGCGGCGGCAGCAGTCCGGCGTCGGCGAGGTGCGCGAACGCGATCTGCTCCTCGGACTCGAGCTCGAACCGTTGTGGCGGCGCATTGAGCAATACGGTGATGACGCAGTCGTGGCAATGCACGCCCTGCCCGGTGCACGTTTCGCAGTCGATGAGCATGCCGCGACCGTAAGAGCGGGCACCGACAATTTTGCGGTCGGGCGGCGGTCAGGCGAGCCGGTCGACCAGTACGGCGGAGGGCACCGTCCACGCCCCGGAGCGCCGCACATCCGACACGATCTCCTGGTCGGAGGTGACGACGACCAGCGGCCGGCCGTCGGGTTCGGCCGCGACGAGCCGCCGGATGAGGTCATCGGCCAGTTCGTCCGGGGCACTGAACAGCACCCGCACGCCGCGCGGCGCGCGGGGCTGGGCGGGTGGACGGGACGCGCCGTCGAACACCACGGTGACCTCGGCACCGGCACGCGCCTGCACCGTCGCCATCGCCGCGACGAGCCGGTTCCGCTGGTCGGCGAGCGACAGCTGGGGATAGCCGGTCTTGGTGACGTTGTAGCCGTCGACG
>DASXJN010000145.1:0-12588 GCA_036497365.1 Jatrophihabitantaceae bacterium
GACCTCGTAGTGCCCGCCGAGCTGCGGGTACTCGTTCGCGAGCGTGTTGAAGCAGTGCGGGCAGGTCGCCACGATCTTCATGCCGCCGGCGCGCTCGATCGAGTTGAGCGTCTCGACGTTCTGCATGCCCTGCATCTGGAAAAGGAACTCGTTGCCCAGCCGGCGGGCCGGGTCACCGGTGCACGTCTCGCCCGAGCCGAGCACGGCGAACTCGACGCCGGCCACGTGCAGCAACTCGGCGAACGCGATCGTCACCTTGCGCGAGCGGTCCTCGAGCGCGCCGGCGCACCCGACCCAGAACAGATAGTCGATGTCAGCGTCGAGCTTCGTTCCGGGCTCGGCGCGACGTACCTCGAAGGAGAGGTCTGTCATCCACTCGTCGCGGCCGCGGTCGGACATGCCCCACGGGTTGCCCTTGTTCTCGATGTTGCGCAACATCACGCCGGCCTCGGACGGGAACGCCGACTCGATCAGCACCTGGTAACGGCGCATGTCGACGATGTGGTCGATGTGTTCGATGTCGACCGGGCACTGCTCGACGCACGCGCCGCACGTGGTGCAGGACCACAGCACGTCCGGGTCGATGACGCCGCCGCTCGCGAGGTCACCGACGAGCGGACGGACGGCCTGGTCCGGTCCCGAACCCTCGACGCGGGGGAAACCGGCCTCGGGCACGTGCCCTTCCTTGCCCTCCGCGCTCGCGTCGGTGGGCAGATTCTTGCCGCCGATGATGTACGGCGCCTTCGCGAACAGATGATCGCGAAGGTCCATGATCACCAGCTTCGGTGACAGCGGCTTGTCGGTGTTCCACGCGGGGCACTGCGACTGGCAACGGCCGCACTCGGTACATGTGGCGAAGTCGAGATAGCCCTTCCAGGTGAAGTCCTCGATCTTGCCCTTGCCGAAGACCGTGTCCTCGGACAGGTTCTCGACGTCGGCGAAGTCGATCGGCTCGCCGTCGTCGTCGGTGACCGGCAGGAGCTCGCGGAGCCCGTCCGGCTCGCGCTTGGTGAGCACGTTGAGCGGCGCGGTCGCGATGTGCAGGTGCTTGGAGTAGGTGACGAGGATCGTGAAGCCGAAGATGACGGCCATCTGCGCGAGCAGGAAGAACGTCTCGACGCCCTGGTTGTACGCGCCGCTGCCGAGGGCCTTCGCGATCAGGTAGGACGCGAACGGCCATTTCGAGCGGCCGAACGGGAAGTGACCGGTGTTCCACTGGGCGCCCCGGTAGAGCAGCAAGGTGATGACGACCAGCGCAATCATCGCCAGAACGGCCCACGCCGGCCCGGTGTGGCTGCCGTAGAAGCGGCTGGCCCGCTGCTTGCGATCCGGGGCGTTGCGCACCCGGTTGATCGAGAACCAGATGATTGCGAGCAGAACGGCGACCGCGAAGAAGTCCTCGCCGAAACCGAGCCATTGCGCGTGCCCGAGGACGGGGAACGCGAAGTCCTGGCTGATCACCAGCGCGCCGAAGGCTTCCACGATCGTCAGGCCGAGGATGACGAAGCCCCAGAAAGTGAAGAAGTGCGCGATGCCCGGTCCGCTCCAGCGCAGCAGGCGACGCTGGCCGAACACTTCCTCGACCTGGTCGCGCAGCCGCGCTTCGATGTGGTCGGTGCGGCCCTTGGCCGGCCGGCCGGACCGGATCAGCCGGACGAGCCACGCGATGCGCCGCCCGGCAACCGCGGCCGTGACGACCAGCATCAGCAACGCGAGCGTGAGGCGCAGCGGTCCCGGCCCGGTGTAGCTCCAGTCGAAGACGCGGTTGTACGCAACGATGTGCACAATCAGAGACTATTAGGTATTACCGACCGGTAACTAACCGATGTGGCACCACCCACGCGGCTCCCCCACCCGGCACAATCGGCGCCATGGCGAAATCGTCGCGGGTGCCAACGGCCGTCGGCGCGATCCCGGTGGTCGGCGATCTGGTCAAGCAGGCCGACACCCAGGCGCAGTGGCTGCAGGAACTCGTCGAGCAGAACGCGCGGCTGATCAGCCAGCTACCCGCGACGCTGAAGACCCTCAACGACAGCCTCCAGCGGTTCAACGACTCGGTCCAGCGACTCGACCGGATGGTCACCCGGATGGAGCGCACGAGCGAACGGGTGCGCGACCTGCCCGCGCTGGCGGACGCGATCCGCAAGGAGGCGCTGCCCGCGCTGCGCGCCGCGACCGACACGCAGCGTCAAGTTGCGCTGCTGCAGGGCACGGTCGAGCGGATCGCGGCCGTGCTCAGCGACCTCCCGGGCGCGGGGCTGCTGCGCCGGCTCGCCGGACCTGCCCAATCGGCCCGCGAGGCGACCAGGACGAATCTGGATAACGATTCCGAATAGTCGGAATGCGTTGTCGGTCCCCGATGGTTTAGTGGGGAAAATTACCGCGCAATGGAAAGCACCTTCTGCTGCGTGGCATACCAGCTGCGCTCCGGCTTCGCGCCGTGGCCAGTGTGACTTCGGGGGGCCGAGCGCGCGTGTCCGAGACTGCACGCACGGTTGAGCGTGCGCTGGCTCTGCTGGCCGAAGTCAGCGGCGGCGCAGGCGTGACGCTGTCCGAATGCGCGCGCCGCACCGGACTGGCGCCGAGCACGGCGCTCCGGCTGCTGCGCACCCTCGAGGCCACCGGCTTCGTCGAGAAGCGGGGCAGCGGCTACACCCCAGGGGCGCGGCTGATCCAACTCGGCGCGCTCGCCCTCGGCCGACAGTCGCTGGTGGCCCAGGTCCGTCCTGGCCTGCAGCGCATCGTCGAGCGCACCGGCGAGTCCGCGTACTTCGTCATCCGCGGCGCGAACAACACTGCTCTCTACCTGGCCATGGTCGAGGGCACGCATGCCATCCGGCACACGAGTTGGGTCGGACGCGCCATCGATCTCGAGGACCTCGCTGTCGAGACGGCGCTCGCCGGCGCTGTTCCGGCCAGCGGTTACGTGGCGCAGCGCGACCGTGACGCACCCGATGTCACCGCTATCGCCGCGCCGATCCGCTGGGCGGGCGGGGTCGCGGGTGCGCTGAACCTGCTCGGCCCGACGTATCGAATCGACGAACAGACCATGCACGGCTATGGCGAGATCGTCGCGTTCGAGGCCGAAGCGCTCGGCCGACAGCTCGGCGTGGAGGTCGGCGCACAGATCGGCCCACAGATCGGCCCACAGATCGGCCCTGTGAAGGAGGCGATGTGATCCGGTTCGAGTCGGTCACGAAGCAGTATCCCGACGGCACCGTCGCGGTCGATGAGCTGAGCCTCGAGGCACCGTCGGGCAAGATCACCGTGTTCGTGGGTCCGTCGGGGTGCGGGAAGACGACGAGCCTGCGCATGATCAACCGGATGATCGACCCGACGTCCGGGCGCATCCTGCTCGACGACCAGGACGTCTCCGGCACGGACCCGGCCCAATTACGGCGGGGCATCGGCTACGTCATCCAGCATGCCGGGCTGTTCCCGCACCGCACCGTGCTCGACAACGTCGCAACGGTGCCGCTGCTGCTCGGCACCGACAAGAAGACCGCGCGGCGGCGCGCGATGGAACTGCTCGAGCAGGTCGGCCTGCCCGAGCGGCTCGCCAAGCGTTACCCGGCCCAGCTGTCCGGCGGGCAGCAGCAACGAGTCGGCGTCGCGCGCGCACTCGCCGCCGACCCGCCGGTGATGCTGATGGACGAACCGTTCAGCGCGGTCGACCCCGTCGTGCGCGAGCAGCTGCAGAACGAGTTCCTGCGCCTGCAGAGCGAGCTCGGCAAGACGATCGCGTTCGTGACGCACGACATCGACGAGGCGATCAAACTCGGCGACCTCGTCGCGGTGATGCGCGTCGGCGGTCACCTCGCCCAGTTCGCCACGCCGGCGGAGTTGCTCTCGCGGCCGGCCGACGCGTTCGTCGCCGGCTTCGTCGGTCGCGACCGCGGCTACCGCGCGCTCGGTTTCGCGGATGCCGGGCAGTTGCCCGTCCACGACGAGCAGACCGTGCGGCTCGGGGAACCCTTGAAGCTCGCACGCGACCGCAACTCCGACGGCTGGACGCTGGTCGTCGACGATGCGAACGAGCCGCAGGGTTGGCTTGCGTGCGGCGGGTTGTCCGACGACGCGTTGCGCGGCGACGTCACCCCCGATCTGCTCAACCTCGGCGGCACGCTTGCCCGGCAGGACGGCACGTTGCGCGAGGCGCTCGACGCGGCACTCTCGTCGCCGAGTGGTCGTGGTGTCGTCGTCGAGACGAACGGACGGTTCGCCGGCACGATCACCGCGACCGAGGTGCTGAGCCGCATCGAGTCCCGCGCCGAGGACATTCGTCGCGAGACGCTCGAAGAGGCGAACAAATGACCTCGGTGTGGCGGTACTTCACCGACCACCAGAGCGACATCATGGGCTGGCTCTGGACGACCGTGTGGCTCGCGGTCGTGCCGGTCGCGGTGGGCTTGGTGATCGCGCTGCCGCTCGGCTGGATCTGCAACCGCTACCGCTGGACGTACCCGCCGATCACGTCCGCCGCGGGCATCCTCTACACGATCCCGTCGCTCGTGCTGTTCATCGTGCTGCCCGGGATTCTCGGCACGAAGATCCTCGACCCGGTCAACGTCGCCGTCGCCCTGACGGTGTACACGCTCGCCCTGCTCGTCCGGGTCGTCGCGGACGGGCTGAACTCGGTCTCGCTCGACACGCTCGCGTCCGCGTCGGCGATGGGCTACACCGGGCGGCAGCGGTTGTTCGCGGTGCAGCTGCCGATCGCCGTCCCGGTGATCGGTGCGGGTGTGCGTGTCGCAGCCGTGTCGAACGTCAGCCTGATCTCGGTCGCGTCGATCATCGGCGTCAGCCAGCTCGGTCAATTGTTCATCGCCGGCAATGTCGACAACCAGATCCCGCCGATCGTGCTCGGACTGATCATGTTCTTCCTGCTCGCGATCGTCTTCGACGTGGTCATCCTGTTGATCATCCGGGTGTTGACGCCATGGCAGCGGGCGGCGGCGCGATGATGCATCTGGTCGCGTCCGACAACGGGATCCCCGGCCTCGACCGGGTGCCGGTCTGGTTCAACGACCCGTCCAACTACTGGGGGCCGGACGGGCTGCTCGTGCGCATCCGCGACCATCTCGCCTTCACCGTGGTGATCGTGCTGCTCGCGATCGTGATCGCGCTGCCGATCGGCTTGCTCATCGGGCACACCGGACGCGGCGTGGTGGCCGTCGCCGGGGTCGCGAATGCGCTGCGCGCGATTCCCACGCTGGGCTTCGTGCTGCTGCTCTACGTATGGCTCAGCCCGAGCATCACCAGCAGGATGACGATCCCGTACCTTGTTCCGCGCGGCGGGCTCGGCGCGTTCATATCGGTGCTGATCGTGCTGGTACTGCTCGCGATTCCGCCGATCCTGACCAACACCTACGCGGGCGTGCAGGCCGTCGACCCAGCGGTGCGCGACGCCGCGAAGGGCATGGGCATGCGCGGCGGGCAGGTGGTGCGCAAGGTCGAGTTCCCGTGCGCGTTGCCGTTGATCCTGTCCGGTATTCGCAGCGCCACGTTGCAGGTGATCGCCACGGTGACCGTTGCCGCCTACTTGCCGCTGCTCGGCGGACTCGGGCGATTTATCGCCGACGGAGCCAACAACCTGACGAACCTCCAGTTCGGCTATCCCGCGATGGTCGGGGCCGGCCTGGTGGTCGCCCTGCTCGCCGTCCTGGTCGACGGGCTCCTCAACCTGTTCCAGCGCTTCGTGGTCTCGCCCGGCGTGTCCGGCCGGTTCTCGACGAAGCGCACCGAACCGACGATCCAAGCAGCGATGGAGGCCCAGCTGACCAACTGACGACCGGACCATCCAGCACGACCTCCGGCCGTCGGCCGGAACTTATTGGGGGAACACGATCATGAAGCGCATCTATCTCGCGGTACTCGCGATCCTCGGATTGCTCGCGCTGGCTGCGTGCGGCAGCAGCGGAAGTTCCGGCGAGTCGCAACCGCCGGCACCGGCACCTACGACCACGGTCGGCGGGAACCCGCCGCCATCCTCTGCGACGTCGGGCTCGGCCTTGCCGAGCTCACCCGGTTCGGTGACGATCGGCTCGGCCGACTTCCCGGAGAACACCCTGCTCGCCGACATCTACGGCGACGCGATGGCGGCCAAGGGCGTCAAGGTCTCCAAGAAGCCCAACATCGGTGAGCGTCCGATCTACATGGCGGCGTTGAAGGACGGTTCGATCGGCGCGGTGCCCGAGTACACCGGCTCGATCCTGTCCTACCTCGACCAGAACGCGACGGCGAAGACTCCGCAGGACGTCTTCAAGGCGCTGCAGACCGCGGCCGCGTCGCAGGGCCTCGTTCCGCTGCAGTACGCCGCTGCGCAGGACAGCGACACGATCACCGTCACCAAGGCGACCGCGCAGAAGTACCACCTCAGCTCGATCGCGGATCTGAAGTCGGTGGCGAGCAAGCTGACCTTCGGCGCACCTGCGCAGTTCAAGACCCGCCCGGACGGCATACCGGCGTTGAAGAAGGTCTACGGCGTCACGTTCGGCACGTTCACCACGCTCACGGCCACGGGCGCGACGACGCCGACGGCGTTGAAGAACGGCACGATCGACGCGGGTGACATCTTCTCGACCGACCCGTCGATCATCCAGAACGGGTTCGTCTCGCTGAAGGACACCAAGAGCATGTTCGCGGCGCAGAACATCGTTCCGCTGTTCTCGCAAAAGGTGCTCACTCAGCCGATGAAGGACGCATGCGATGCAGTGTCGGCGAAACTCGACACCGCCGCACTGGCGAAGATGGTCGTCAAGGTCGCCGGCGGGGCCGACCCCGAAACCACGGCAAAGGCGTGGCTGAAGAAGGAGAACCTCGGCTGATCCCTGCCGATCACTGATTCGAACGGGCCCGAACCGGTACGACCGGTTCGGGCCCGTTGATCTACACTCGCCCGGATGTTCGCACTGCGCTCGATTGTCGCCATTGTCGTCACCGCTGCTTCGGCGTTCGTCGCAGTGCCGAGCGGGGCAGCAGTCGGCGCGTCGTCCGGGGCGGCGCACTCGATCACCGACGCGGCATTCACCGACGTCGCATGTCCGACGGCGAAGGACTGCGTGGCGGTCGGCTATCGCAACGGGGCGCCCATGGCGCGGAGATGGAACGGTCGCGCGTGGCACTCGCAGACGACGCCACACCGGCACGGTGCGCTCAGCAGCGTCTGGTGCACGGGCAAGGCGAACTGCCTGGCAGTCGGGCATCGCACGTCGGGCACGACGACCCGCGCCCTCGCCGAACGCTGGAACGGGCATCGCTGGCAGGCCGTCGCGGCACCCGATCCGCCCAACAGCACGTCAACCTCACTCGAATCGATCACCTGCCGGTCCGCCCGCGACTGCGTCTCGACCGGCAGCTACAGCGACAACGGCAACCCACGCCGGACCCTTGCCGAAGCCTGGAACGGCACCTCGTGGACGATCGTCGCCTCCGCGAACCCACGAGTCCGGGTGACCGGGAACGACCTGTCGGCCGTCGCGTGCCGGCCGGTCAAGTGCCTTGCCGTCGGTACGCGCGGGCGCGGCACGGTCGGTAGCCGACCCCTCGCGGAGTCCTCCGCGGGCGGCTCATGGCAGGTTGACGCGATGGCCGATCCGGGTGGCACGCAGGTCGATTCGGCGCTGAGCGGTACCTCGTGCAGCGCTACGTCACACGCAGTCTGCATGGCGGTCGGCAATCGCAATTCCGGCGGCGCGACTCGGCCCCTGGCCGAGAAGTGGGTCGGCGGCGGCTGGCATCGCAGTTACCCGCTGCGGCGCACCGGTGACCACGGGGATCAGTTGGCCGATGTCGCCTGTACCTCTGCGTCGCGGTGCCTGGCGGTCGGATCGGCCGGCACCGGCGGCACGATCACCGAGACCTGGAACGAACACGGCTGGACGATCACCCCGTCGGCACGGTTCGCGAATCGATACAACGGGCTGGAGTCGATCTCGTGCGCGTCGGCGAACCGCTGCCTTGCGGTCGGCTTCGACGAGAAGCCGGACGACTCCGTGCATCCGCTGGCCGAGCAGTGGAACGGGTCGGCCTGGCGCCTGGTGCATTAGTGAACCGTGCGGTGCGCCCCCGTTAGTCCTGGCGTCAGCCGGTGAACATCATCGCGACTGCGCTGCTGGCAAGGAACAGGCCGAGCAGGAGCAGGACGATGCCGAGCGAATGATCAGGTGCCCGGAACCAGGAGCGAACCGTCGAGAGATCCGTGCGGACTGTGGTCATGTCCCAAATGTTACCCCATTCCCTATCAAATAACTAGAGAATCCTGGATAGATTTTTGGCGAATTCGTTCGGAACGGATGCGATCGCTCAGCCCGTGCGCTAACTTTCTGTTTAGGAAGATATTGAGACCGGTACGAACGGAGAGACCAACGATGACCGGCGACGAGCGCACCAACGTCATGTCCATGCACACCGTGGGCGGGCGCAGGCAGGGCATGTGCACCTGTGGCTGGCGATCGTCCTTGCAGAACAAGCGCGCCGATGCCGCACTGCTGATGCTCGAACATGCCACCGCGAGCCCGTGCCGGCCGTTGCTGGGCGAGACGCCGCGAGTGGGACGGATCTCGGCCGCCTGATCTGTCCGGCTGATCCAGCTTGCGGAGTAGCCCGCCCGGCTCCGCTACTGTCCGGTCGGAAGGTCAACAAGCTCACGGGTGAGGTCGGCACATGCGCATGTCCGTGATCGGCACCGGGTATCTCGGTGCCACGCACGCGGCGGCGATGGCCGAGCTCGGCCACGAGGTGGTCGGCGCGGATGTGGACGAAACCAAGGTGGCGCTCCTGCAAGCCGGCCGGGTTCCGTTCTACGAACCGGCCCTGCCGGAGCTGCTGGCCAAGCATGTCCGCACCGGTGCTTTGCGGTTCACGACCTCGACCACGGAGGCGGCCGCCTTCGGCGACGTGCACTTCGTATGTGTCGGGACGCCGCAGAAGAAGGGCGAATATGCGGCGGACACGTCCTACGTCGACGCAGCATTCGCCGCGCTCAGCGCGCACCTCACGCCTGGGTCGGTCGTGGTGGGCAAGTCGACGGTTCCCGCCGGCACCGCCGCGCGCCTCGCGCCTCAGGTGAGCGCGGCCGGCGGCGAACTGGTGTGGAATCCCGAGTTCCTGCGCGAAGGTCTGGCCGTCCAGGACACGCTCGCGCCCGATCGCATCGTGCTCGGGGTCGAGGGTGACCGCGGGCTCGCCGCGTTGCGTGAGGCGTACGACCAGATCCTCGGGTCCGGCACACCGCTCGTGATCACCGATTTCGCCACCGCGGAGTTGGTGAAGGTCGCGGCCAATTCATTCCTGGCGACCAAGATCTCGTTCATCAACGCGATGGCCGAAGTGTGCGAGGCGACCGGAGCCGATGTGGTGCAACTGTCCGAGGCGATCGGCTACGACGAACGCATCGGGCACCGCTTCCTGCATGCCGGTCTCGGGTTCGGTGGCGGCTGCCTGCCGAAGGACATCCGCGCGTTCATGGCGCGCGCCGGCGAGCTCGGCGTCGACCAGGCGCTGACCTTCCTGAAGAGCGTCGACGACATCAACCTGCGCAGGCGTGCGCGCATGGTCGACCTCACCCGCGAGATGTGTAACGGCTCGCTCGCGGGTCAGCGGGTCGGAGTGCTGGGCGCATCGTTCAAGCCGAACAGCGACGACATCCGCGACTCGCCCGCACTCGACGTGGCACTGGCGGTGCAGACGGCCGGGGCGGCGGTTCGCGTGTACGACCCGCAGGCGATGAACAACGCGAAGAACGACTATCCGACCCTCGCCTACGCGGCGTCGGCGGTCGACGCGTGCCGGGAAGCCGATGTCGTGCTGCATCTGACCGAGTGGCAGGAGTTCCGTGACCTCGACCCGGACGAACTCGGCGAGGTGGTCGGATCGCGTTCGATAGTGGACGGTCGCAACGCGCTCGACCGTGACCGCTGGCGCGCTGCCGGCTGGTCGTTCCGGGCGCTGGGCCGGCAATGACCGCGTCCGGCTCCATGCGTGGTTGTCGCGTCGGTCGCGGGACTATGTGTTCAACCGTGGGAAACTGTGCCGCGTGATCGACCGGGACAAGCCGCCAGGGCCGCCACGCTTCGCGTGGGCCGTCGCGCTGATTTGTTTCGGCGCCGCACTGCTCCTGGTCGCGATCCTGCTGTACGCCAGCCATCCGGAGTGGTTCTAGCGAGGTAGCTGCGCTCCGATCGCCGAGGTCACCGAGTCGGCGATCGCGCGGTAGCCCTTGTTGTTCGGGTCCGCTGCGTCTTTCATGAAACCCGGGTGCCCGCCGAGCGGGTCGGGCTTGTTCACGTATTTGCCGCCGGCTGCGCGCACTCCGGACCGGACGGCTTGGTCGACCGTGTTCAGCGGCGCGGGATGCGGACTGTCGCCCCACCACGGCGCGATCGCGAGCAACCGGGCGTTCGGCAACTTCTGGTGCAGGCTCGCGAAGAGCGCGTGCGCTGCGGCGTGCAGAGTGGACGATGCGTCGCCGACGTCGTTGCGTCCGCCGCTGACGACGACGAGGTCCGGTGTGCTGGCGACAACCTTGTCGACCAAGGAGGAGTACATCTTGCCGTCGCCCGACTTCTTCGCGTAGCCGGCTCCGCTCTCGCCGACGACGGTCACCTCGACGTGGAGTTGCTTGCCGACCAGCTGCGTCCATGACTTCGACTGCGGATTGGCTCCCACGCCGGCGGTGTAGTCGTCGCCGAGGAAGGTGATCTTCATCGCCGTCGGCGGCGAGGTCGTCGCGCCGCTGCTCGGCGCGCCGGTGCTCGGCAAGTCGGTGGTCGGCGCCGACGATTCGGGACGCGTCGGAGGCGGCGGGAAAAAGGTATCGGTGGGCGTCGTCCCGGCGTTCCTGATCGGGACGTCGTGCTCGACCAGGTACACCACACCGGCCCCGACTGCACAGGTGAGCAGCAGCAAGAGCGCCAAGGACACTTTCCGCACGCCGATCATCGTAAGGTCGCACGGTGCGCTTCTCTGTTCTGTACGTCTGCACCGGCAACATCTGCAGATCTCCGGCGGCCGAACTGTTGTTCCGCGCACGCATCGGTGCAGCGCCCGTCGATGTCGCGAGCGCCGGGACGTCGGGCCTGTCGGGTCACGACGTCGACCTGCCGACCGCGACGGTGCTACGCGAGCTGGGTGTTGATCCTTCGGGCCACGCTGCCCGCCGCCTGTCCGCGCGAATGATCACCGACGCAGACCTCGTGCTCACCGCGGCCGGCACGCACCGGTCGAGCGCCGTCCAGCTCGAGCCGCTGACCTTTCGGCGTACGTTCACGATGCGCGAGTTCGCGCGACTCGGGCGCGATATGCCGGCTGCCGACGAGCCGGCGACGGCGGAGTCGCTCCGACATCGCGTTTCGGCGGTGGCCGCACGTCGCGGCATCGTGGAGCCCGCGCCGCCGGGCGGCGACGACATCGCCGACCCGTTCGGAGCCGGGATGGACGCGGCGCGCTTGGCCGTGTCGTCGGTGTCCGAAGCGGTCGACGGCGTGATACGCGCGCTAGGCCTCGTCGTCGTCCGTAGCGTCAGCTGACTCGCCGGACCGGTCCGGCACGGAGGAGTGCGCGGAGTCGCGTCCGTTCACGAGATCCGTGAGGCTCTTGTCGTCGTCGCCGTTGGCACGATGCACCGCGCCCTTGCCGGCACTGCGATCAGGCCGGTAGGGCGCGTAGTAGTACGCGTATTCGTACTCGTAGCGGCCCGACGCGCGGGAGATCATGTTGAGGATCACGCCCACCGGCCGCTTGCCCACCTTCGCAAGTGCCTCGACCGAGCGGGCTGCCTGATCGCGCGTGGTCTTGCCTGCGCGGTGCACGAGCAACGTGGCGTCGGCCAGGGTGGCCAACTCGGCGCCGTCGGCGACCGGGAGCAGTGGCGGCGTGTCGATGACGAGGAAGTCGACGTTGCGAGCCAGGTCGGCGAGCAACTGCCGTGCGTGCTGACTGATCAGCAACTCGCTCGGGTTGGGCGGGATCTGCCCGGACGTCAGGACGGCGAGGTTTCGCCCGGCGTTCTGCAGCACGGTCTCGACCGGTGCCTTGCCGATGAGCACGGTCGTGAACCCGACGTCACCGACGAGCCCGAGGGAGGTGGCCATCGACGGTTTGCGCAGGTCGGCCTCGACGAGGCACACCCGCGCGCCGGCCTCAGCAAGGGCGGCGGCCAGGTTGATCGCGGTCGTGGTCTTGCCCTCGCCCGGCATCGCACTGGTCACCGCGATCACCCGCGGCGGGTTGTCGACGTCGACGAACTGCATGTTGGTGCGCAGCTGCCGGTACGCCTCGGACCGCGCACTGTGCGGATCGGTGCGGAACGCGATCGGGGCGCGCGGCGTGCGCTTGTCGAACGGCACGAGACCGAGAACCGGCACGCCCATGTCTTCGAAGTCGTGCGGACCCTTCACGGTGTTGTCGAGAACCTCGCGCAACACGGCGACGCCGATGCCCAACAGCAAGCCGACGATCAGGCCGAGCCCGATGTTCAGAATCTTGTTCGGCTTGATCGGCGCACTCGGCACCTGTGCAGCGTGCACCGTTTTCAGTGTGATCGCGGGCTGCTTTCCGGACAGATCCTTCGGAGCATTCTTCTCGATG
>DASXJN010000146.1:0-5333 GCA_036497365.1 Jatrophihabitantaceae bacterium
CTCTAGAAGTTGATCACCTCGAACGCGACGCCGAACTTGGCGCCGAGGCGCGCGCCCACCTGCCGCGCGAACGACTCGAGGAACTCGCCGGGGTCAGCCATCGCGTGGTCGCCGAGCCCGCGCAGGTACGCGGCGTGTGCTTCCAACGACTGGACACCCTTGGCGAAGTGATCGCTGACGTCCACGCCGTGCTGTGCATGCGTGCCGGACGAGACGAGCACCGTCTTGGCCGACCAGGGCTCGAGACCCTCGTCCAGCAGTTCCCGGAACACCCATCGATTCGCCCCGTCACGCACGCCGTCGACGACAGCGCGGCCGAGCGCGATGTGGTCGGCCTGGTTGAGCATGCCGGGCGCCCACCGCTCCTCGTAGTTCCCGGTGATCACCACGTCCGGACGGTGCCGGCGCACCGCCCGCGCAATGTCGCGACGAAGGCCCAGGCTGTACTCGAGCACACCGTCCGGATACCCGAGGAACTCGACAGTGTCGACACCCACGATCGCCGCACCGGCACGCTCTTCGTCCTCGCGCAGCGGCCCCACCTCGGCGGGGTCCATACCGTCGATGCCGGCTTCGCCGCTGGTCGCGAGCAGGTAGCTGACCCGCTTGCCCTGGTCGGTCCATCGGGCGACCGCCGCGGCGGTGCCGTACTCCAGGTCGTCAGGATGGGCAACGATGGCCAGCGCGGACGACCACGACTCGTCGACGGGCAGCAGCGGCGGCGGACTCTGTTCGGTCACGGGCCAGACGTTATCGGCCTGGAGCGATGGGTATCTAGGGTCTCTTATATGAGCGATCCGCGGCTTGACATCACGTCCTTGATCATGGACGACCACGAGTGGTTCCGTCGCCAGTTCGCCAGGCTCGACGATGCGAACGGCGCCGGCGAGCTCGCCGCGATCTGGGAGCCGCTGGCGATTCGCCTCGACACGCATGCCGAGGCCGAAGAAACGATCTTCTATCCGGCCCTGCTGCGGCGCGGCGACGAGGACGAAGCCGAGGACGAGACCGACGACGCCGTGCGCGACCACAACAAGATCCGCGAGGCGGTCGCCGAAGCCGGCCGGCACGAGGTCGGGACCGACGCCTGGTTCGACGCGGTCGGACGTGCGCGCACCGAGAACAGCGAGCACCTCGCCGAGGAGGAGGACGAAGGGCTGCCCGACTTCCGGAAGCACGCGAGCTGGGAGCTGCGGACCCGGCTGGGCGAACTGTGGCAACACTTCTACGCGAGCCATCCGCACGGCGAGGGCATCTCGACCACGCCGGTCGATCCCGAGCGCTACCTCGACGAGAACACGCGCTGAGGGATCTGACATGAGTCGGCTCGGACGCACCGGGCGGCGCCTCGGCGCACTCGACGGCTGGCTGCTTCGGCAGGCCCTCAAGTCACGCACCCCGACCAACGACCGGGTACTGCGGGCCACCAGCCAGGCAGCGAACCGGTCGCGGCTGTGGTTCGCCGTCGCGGCCGGCCTCGGCCTCGCCGGCGGGTCACGCGGGCGCCGCGCCGCGATGCGCGGCCTGCTCGGCATCGGCATCAGCTCCGCCGTGGTGAACGGCCCGATGAAGTTCGTCTGGCGCCGGCAGCGGCCGGCCGCTGAGATCCTCGGGCTGAGTCCGAGCCTGATCGCGATGCCACGCTCGTTCTCGTTCCCGTCCGGACACTCGGCATCGGCGTTCGCGTTCGCGACCGGGGTCGCCCGCGAATGGCCGGCCGGGGGTGCTCCGGTCGGCGCGGCGGCCGCGCTGGTGGCGTACTCGCGGGTGCACACCGGGGTGCACTTTCCCGGCGACGTGCTCGCCGGCACCGGCATCGGCATCGGCACCGGGTTACTGGCCGGCCGGCTCCTGCGCGACGAGCCGGGCATCGTGCTGCCGCCCGGCGAGGAGGTGCGCCTGCCGAAGCGGATCGTGTTGCTGACCAGCCCTGACTCGGGATCAGCCGACGCGCTCGGCGATGTGAAGAACGCTTTGCGCCGCAACGGGTTCGAGATCGTCGACGAGCTCGAGGTGGCCGACAAGCACAAGCTCGCCGACGTCGTCGCACTGCCGGCCGATGATCGTCCACTCGTGCTGGCGGCCGGCGGTGACGGCACCGTCGGCGCGGCCGCGGACGAGCTGGCCGGCACCGGAGTCGTGCTCGGCATCCTGCCGCTCGGCACGTCCAACGACGTCGCGCGCTCGCTGGGCATCCCGCCCGACCCGATCGACGCGGTCGACCAGCTCGCGAACAGCGTGGTGCGTGCCATCGACGCCGGGCAGGTGAGCGTTCCCGACCAGTCGCCGCGCTCGTTCGTCCACGCGGCGACGGTCGGCCTGAACGTGCATTTCGCGCAGCTCGCGACCCGGTCGTCGCTGCGCCGCCGGTTCGGCCGGTTCACCTATGCAATCGCGGCAGTCAAGGCACTGCGCCAGCATGAGCCGTTCGAGTGCGAGCTGCACTACGACGACAAGTCCGAGAAGCTGCGCCTGGTGCAGCTCTCGATCATCAACGCGCCGGTCTTCGGGGGTGCACTCGACTTGCGCGTGCCGTTCGCGCGGATGGACGACCGGAGCCTGGTCGTCATCGCGATCGAAGAGGCCTCGGTCGCGAAGCTGTTGCTCGGCACGCTCGTGACCTCGGTCGGGCGCCGCCGCGAGGGTTTCGGCGTGCGGGCGCTGCGCACGACGAAGCTGCACGTGCACGTCGACCATCCGGTCGACGTGGCGCTGGACGGCGAGATCTCGACCAACCTGCCGGCCGACTTCGGCGTCGCCGCCGAGGCGTTGCACGTGGTCACGCCGCGGCTCAAGGACAACCGGGTGCGCTGACCGGTCAGAATCCAGCGCCCGACAGGGCCTGCCGCACGAGGGTGCCCTGCCCGCCGGACATCTCCGCGAGCAGCACCGGGTCGATCGCCTCGGTCGGCGGGAACCAGGTGAGCTCGAGAGCGTCCTGTTGCGGTTCGCAGTCGCCGTCCACCGGGACGACGTAGGCCAGCGAGACCGCGTGCTGGCGCGGGTCGTGGAACGCGGTGACGCCCGGGGTCGGGAAGTACTCGGCGATGGTGAACGGCTGCGGCGACACCGGCAGCCGGGGCAGCGCCAGCGGGCCGAGGTCCTTCTCGATGTGCCGGAGCACGGCAGTCCGGACCCGCTCGTGGTAGAGCACCCGCCCGGAGACGAGCGCGCGGCTGATCGAGCCACTGCCGGTGATCCGGAGCAGCAGGCCGACCAAGGTGATCGCGCCGGAACCGTCGACGCGAACCGGGACGATGTCGACGTAAAGGATGGGCAGCCGTTCGCGGGCTGAGTCCAGCTCATCGGAGCTGAGCCAGCTGCTTCCGGACTGCGACTCGATCTGGGTCATACCTCTTTCTATCGGTACCGCCTAGTAGCTCCGTCCGGTATTGGCACTTCCTACCGGTTGTGAGGTCGTCGTTAAGTCGCTAATCTGATGTTGATCAGTGGCGGGGGCCCGAGTTCAGGGGGTTACCCATGCCGAGAATCGCCCGTCGCGACCTTCTGGTCGGCGCTGCGCGCGCCACCGGTCGTCGCTGGCGGACCTACGCGATCCTGACCGCGGTCGCGGTGGTCGGCATCCTGGTTGCCCTGTTCGTCCCGTTCATCTCGCCCCGCCAGGGCTACGCCGGCCTCGTTCTCGCCGTGCTCGCCACGCTGCTCGTCATCAGCATGGTGAGCCTCGAGAACCCGGCCACCGACGACGAGGTCGCAGACGGCTGGACCCTGTCGCCGCTGCGCAAGGCCCGCGGCTGGTGGGTCGTCGACAAGCTGCCGTTCGAACGCGACGACGTCGACCACGTGGTGGTCGCGCCGGCGGGCATTCTCGCCGTCGAGTCGCGATACCACCCCACCGCCCGCACGCCGGAGCGACTGGCCAGCGAGCTGCGCTCGGCCGAGCGCAGCTCGCACAAGGTCCGGCTGCTGCTGCGCGCCGAGCGGATGCGCAACATCGCTCCGGTCGTCCCGGTGCTGATCGTGTGGGGTCCCGGTGCGCCCGAACTGGCGGACGGCTACGAGGTCCGCGACGGCGTGCACATGGTCGACGGCTCGCGTCCGCAGCGCTGGATGCACCTGTTCGCCGCGTCCGGGCTGAGCCTCGGGCTGCGCCGCGAGCTGGCTGCCCGGTTCGAGAGATTCGCCAACCGCACCGCAGGCATCGACGCGCGCGTCATGGGGTCGCTGCGCGCCGAGATGTGGCGCGAGCTCAAGACCGCGATCCACGAGGAGCGCGTGCATCGCGCGGCGCGGCACCCGTTCCAGATCAAGAACCTCACACCGTCCCTCGCTCCCAAGTCGCTGGTGGTGCCAACCGGCGATCCGGTCGCAGCGGGGACGAACCAGGCGCAGCACAGCGTGCTCAGCGCCTGATCCGCCACCGGCCCCGGAGCGAGGCGGCGAGGTTTCGCTCCGGGGCCGGCGGCGAAACTACAGCTGGGTCAGATCGACGATCAGGTCGGCCGCCGATGCGGACGCCCTGACCAGCGCGGCGTTGGCTTCGTCGGATCGGTAGACCCACTCGCGGGCTTCGTCCGGCGTCTTGCCGAACTCGATGTGCCGTTCGATCAGTTGTCGCACGCGAGCTCCGTCGTCCATGCGGCAGAACCACCCCTCATCGAATTCCGCGCGCACCGCGCGCCACGCCTCGTCCCGCAGCAGCAGGTAGTTGCCCTCGCTGACGACGATGCGGGTCTCGCGCACGACCGGGATCGCCTGCGCGAGCGGCTGCTCGAGGGTGCGTTCGAAGTTCGGCGCCCATACCGTGTCGCCGTTGCGGACGCGGCGCAGCAGGGTGGCGTAGCCGGCGGGGTCGAAGGTGTCGGGCGCGCCCATCCGGTCGGCGCGGCCGAGCCGCACGAGTTCGACCCGGGCGAGGTGGAACCCGTCCATCGGCACGTGCGCGACGCGCGGAAAGCCGCCGAGTCCGGCGACGAGCGCCTCGGCGAGCGTGCTCTTGCCTGCGCCGGGTTCGCCGGCGATGCCGATGAGCACGCGCCGGTCGCTCCTCGCGACCAGGCCGTCCACCCTTGCCGCGAGGTCGTCGACGAGCGCCACGAAAGTCAACTTACGGCGGCTCTAGGGTGGAGTTGTGCAGCCTCGCGACATTTCCGCCCTGATCAGCCTCGGCACGCCCACCCTGTCGCCGGACGGCCGGACCGTCGTGGTGGCGGCCTCAGCGCCGGATCTCGAAGAGGACGAGTATCGCGGCTCGTTGTGGACCGTGCCTGTCGACGGGTCCGCGCAGCCGCGACAACTGACGCACGGCGAGCACGACACGTCGCCGCGGTTCTCGCCGGACGGGCAGTGGTTGGCGTTCCTGCGCCAGGACG
>DASXJN010000147.1:0-14801 GCA_036497365.1 Jatrophihabitantaceae bacterium
CCCCGACGCCCTGGGCGATCGCCAGTGTCGAGCGGCGCACCGAATCGATGTCGGACGCACCGAGCGTGATCGGCGGCAGCGCACACGCCGAGTCGCCGGAGTGGATGCCGGCCTCTTCGATGTGTTCCATCACGCCGCCGAGATACAGCTCGGTTCCGTCGTAGAGCGCGTCGACGTCGATCTCGACGGCGTCGTCGAGGAATCGGTCGACAAGCACGGGGTGATCGGGCGTGATCTCGGTCGCGCGGTTGATGTAGTCGGACAGGTGCTCTTCGTCGTAGACGATCTCCATCCCGCGCCCGCCGAGCACGTAGGACGGCCGCACCAGCACGGGGTAGCCGATCGTGTCGGCGACAACCTTGGCCTGCTCGAACGAGATCGCGGTGCCGTGCCGCGGTGCGGGCAAGCCCGCCTCGGCCAGCACTCGCCCGAACGCGCCGCGGTGCTCGGCCAGATCGATCGCCTCGGGCTGCGTGCCGAGCACCGGGACGCCGGCGTCCTTGAGCCGCTGCGCCAGCCCGAGCGGCGTCTGCCCGCCCAGCGTGCAGATCACGCCGAGCACCGGACCGGACTGCTGTTCGGCGTGCACGACCTCGAGGACGTCCTCGAAGGTGAGCGGCTCGAAATACAGCCGGTCGGCGGTGTCGTAGTCGGTCGACACCGTCTCGGGGTTGCAGTTGATCATCACGGTCTCGTAGCCGGCATCGCGCAACGCCATCACGGCGTGCACGCACGAGTAGTCGAACTCGATGCCCTGCCCGATCCGGTTCGGCCCACTGCCCAGGATGATCACCTTCTGGCGATCGGGCTGCGGCGCGACCTCGGTCTCTTCGTCGTAGGACGAGTAGTGATACGGCGTGGTCGCGGCGAACTCCGCGGCGCAGGTGTCGACCGTCTTGAACACGGGACGGATGTCGAGGCGGTGCCGCAGCGAGCGCACGCCGTCCTCACCGGCGAGCTCGGGACGCAGCGCGGCGATCTGCCGGTCGGACAGGCCATGGCGCTTCGCGGTCCGCAGCAGCGCTTGGCTCAACGTCGGCGCGGCACGCACCTGCTCGCCGACCTCGTCGATGAGCGCGATCTGGTCGACGAACCACGGGTCGATGCCGGTCGCATCGGCAACCTCGTCGACGGTCGCGCCCGCCTGCAGCGCCTGCGCAACCGTGTAGAGCCGTCCGTCGGTGGGCACGCTCGCGCGGGCGAGCAACTCGTCCTTGGCGAGGCCGGGATCGGGCACCGTCCAGAACCCGGCCGCCTTGGTCTCCATCGACCGCAGTGCCTTGCCCAGGGCTTCGGTGAAGTTGCGGCCGATCGCCATCGCCTCGCCGACGCTCTTCATGTGCGTCGTGAGGACTGGATCGGCGCCGGGGAACTTCTCGAACGCGAACCGCGGCACCTTCACCACGACGTAGTCGAGGGTCGGCTCGAACGCCGCCGGCGTCTTCAGTGTGATGTCGTTGGGGATCTCGTCCAGCGTGTAGCCGACGGCGAGCTTCGCGGCGATCTTCGCGATCGGGAACCCGGTCGCCTTCGACGCGAGCGCCGACGACCGCGACACCCGCGGGTTCATCTCGATGACGATCATCCGTCCGGTGCGCGGGTCGATCGCGAACTGGATGTTGCAGCCGCCGGTGTCGACACCGACCTCGCGCAGCACCGCGATCCCGATGTCACGCATGTGCTGGTACTCGCGGTCGGTCAACGTCATGGCCGGCGCGACGGTGATCGAGTCACCGGTGTGCACGCCCATCGGGTCGAGGTTCTCGATCGAGCACACGACCACGACGTTGTCGTGCCGGTCGCGCATGAGCTCGAGCTCGAACTCCTTCCAGCCGCGCACCGACTGCTCGACGAGCACCTCGTGCACCGGGCTCGCGGCGAGTCCGCGCGCCACCATCGTCCGCACCTCGTCCGCGTCGTTGGCCAGGCCGGACCCGAGCCCGCCCATCGTGAAGGACGGCCGGATCACCACGCGGTTGTCGACGGTCGCGGCGAACTCGACCGCTTCGTCCAGCGTCTTGCAGACCTGCGAGTCGGGCACCTCGCCGCCCGCTTGCCGGACGATGTCCTTGAATCGCTGGCGGTCTTCGCCGCGCTGGATCGCCTCGATGTCGGCGCCGATGAGCTCGACGCCGTAACGCTCGAGCACGCCCAGGTCGTGCAGGGACACCGCGAGGTTGAGCGCGGTCTGCCCACCGAGGGTCGGCAGCACGGCGTCGGGCCGCTCGGCCGCGATCACCCGTTCGACGAACTCCGGGGTGAGCGGTTCGACGTAGGTCGCGTCGGCGAACTCCGGATCGGTCATGATCGTCGCCGGGTTGGAGTTGACCAGGCTGACCCGGTAACCCTCGTTGCGCAGCACCCGGCACGCCTGCGTGCCCGAGTAGTCGAACTCGCAGGCCTGGCCGATGACGATCGGGCCGGAGCCGATCACCAGGATGTGCTTGATGTCAGTGCGCTTAGGCATCGAGCAGCTCCACGAAGCGGTCGAACAAGTAGGCGGCGTCGTGCGGACCGGCCGCGGCTTCCGGGTGGTACTGGACGCTGAACGCTTTCGCGTCGCGTGCGACGAGCCCTTCCACGACGTTGTCGTTCAGGCACACGTGACTGACTTCGACGGCGCCGAATTCGGTCTCGGTGGCCCGCTCGAGCGGCGCGTCGACGGCGAACCCGTGGTTGTGCGCGGTCACCTCGACCTTGCCGGTGACCCGGTCCTGCACCGGCTGGTTGATGCCGCGGTGCCCGTACCCGAGCTTGTACGTGCCGAAGCCGAACGCGCGCCCGAGCACCTGGTTGCCGAAGCAGATGCCGAAGACCGGAACCTCACGGCGGATCAGCTCGCGCACCGTCTCGACCGCGGCATCCGCGGTCGCCGGGTCGCCCGGGCCGTTGGCCAGGAACACCGCGTCGGCGTTCGCCGCGACAATCTGCTCCGCACTCGACGTGGACGGCAGCACGTGTGTGGTGATGCCGCGCTCGGCCATCCGATGCGGCGTCATCGCCTTGATGCCGTAGTCGAGCGCGGCGACCGTGAACCGCTGCTCGCCGACGGCGTCGACGGTGTACGCCGACGGCGTGGTCACCTCGGCGGACAGGTCGGCGCCGGCCATCTGTGGCGACGCGAGCACCTTGTGCAGCAACTCGTCGCGATCGGTGGTCGTGCTCGACACGCCGCACCGCATCGCGCCGCGCTCGCGCAGGTGCCGGGTCAGCGCCCGGGTGTCGATGCCGCTGATGCCGACGATGCCCTGTGCGACCAGTTCGTCGTCCAGGGTGCGGCGCGAGCGCCAGTTGGACGGCCGGCGGGCCGGATCACGCACCACGTAGCCGGCGACCCAGATCCGGCGCGACTCGGGATCCTCGTCGTTGATGCCGGTGTTGCCGATGTGCGGTGCGGTCTGCACGACGACCTGGCGGTGGTAGGACGGGTCGGTCAGCGTCTCTTGATAGCCGGTCATCGCGGTCGTGAAGACCGCCTCGCCGAACGTCTCACCGGCTGCGCCGTACGCGTCACCGGCGAAGGTGCGCCCGTCTTCGAGCACGAGCAGTGCAGTCACGCGAGAACCTCCGCCAATTCGCCGTCCAACACCGTCGCCCGACCGCGGAAGAACGTCGCGACCACCGCCGCGGGCAGCGTGCGCCCGGCGAACGGCGTGTTCCGTGACAGCGACGCGAGGCGAGCAGGATCGACCGTCCATGCGCCGGACGGATCTACGAGCACGAGGTTGGCCGGTTCACCCGGGGCGATCGGACGGCCGTGCTGGGCCAATCGCCCGATGCGCGCGGGCCGCACGCTCATCCGGTCGGCGACCCCTGCCCAGTCGAGGAGGCCGGTCTCGACCATCGCGGCAGCGACGACGCCGAGCGCGGTCTCGAGCCCGAGCATCCCGAACGCCGCCTCGGCGAAGGCGTGGTCCTTGTCGTGTGACGCGTGCGGTGCGTGGTCGGTGGCGACGGCATCGATCGTGCCGTCGGCGAGGCCGGCGCGCAGCGCTGCGACGTCCTCGTCCGGCCGCAGCGGTGGATTCACCTTGTAGACCGGGTCGTAGCTCTCGAGCAGGTCGCAGGCGAGCAGCAGGTGATGGGGCGTCACCTCTGCGGTGACGTCGACACCGCGCTGCTTGGCCCAGCGGAGCACCTCGACCGATCCCGCGGTCGACACGTGGCACACGTGCAGCCGTGACGCGGTGTGCGCCGCAAGCATCACGTCGCGGGCGATGATCGACTCCTCGGCCACGCCCGGCCAGCCCGGCAGGCCGAGCCGTCCGGACAGTTCGCCCTCGTGCGCGCACGCGGCCGAATCGGCCAGCCGCGGATCCTGCGCATGTTGTGCGACTGCGGCGTCGAACGGCTTGACGTACTCGAGCGCGCGACGCATCAACCGCGCGTCGGCGACGCAGTGCCCGTCGTCGCTGAACAGCCGCACCGCGGCGGACGAGCGTGCCATGTTGCCGATCTCGGCGAGCGTCTGGCCGGCCAGACCCTTCGATACCGCGCCGACCGGACGGACGTCGACCAGGCCGGCCTCGCGACCGAGCCGGGCGACCTGCTCGACGATCTCGGCGGTGTCGGCCACCGGATCGGTGTTGGCCATCGCGTGCACCGCGGTGAAGCCGCCACGCGCGGCGGCGGCCGAGCCGGTCGCGATCGTCTCGGTGTCCTCGCGGCCCGGTTCGCGCAGGTGGGTGTGCAGGTCGACGAATCCCGGCAGCAGCACGAGGCCCGCGGCGTCGATCTCGCGCTCGGCCGAACCGCCCTTCCCCACCGAGACGATCTCGCCGCCGTCAATGACCAGATCGGTCGGTGCACCGCCCAGCGGCCGTGCACCCTTCAGCAGGAAACTCATACCGCTACTTCCTCATCCGCGCCGGACAGCAACCGGAACAGCACCGCCATGCGCACCGCGACCCCCGCCTGCACCTGGTCGAGCACCACCGAGTGCGGGCCGTCCGCCGCGATGGACGAGATCTCCAAGCCGCGGTTCATCGGTCCGGGATGCAGGATCGGCACCGCTTCGTCCAACAGCCCGACACGCGCCGGCGACAGGCCGTAGCCGATCGCGTACTCGCGTTCGGTCGGGAAGTAGCCGCCGCTCATCCGCTCACGCTGGACCCGCAGCATCATTACCGCGTCGACGTCGCCGTGCGCCTTGCCCGAAAGCGTCTCGTCCAGGTCCCAACTCGTCGCACACGGCCAGGTCGAGACTCCGGACGGCATCAGCGTGGGCGGCGCGACGAGAGTGACGCGAGCGCCGAGCGTGTTGAGCAGCAGCACGTTCGAGCGCGCGACCCGGCTGTGCGTGATGTCGCCGACGATCACCACGTGCCGGTCGACCAGGTTCCCGATCCGGCGGCGCAACGTGTACGCGTCGAGCAGCGCCTGTGTCGGGTGCTCGTGGGTGCCGTCGCCGGCGTTGACCACGTGGCAGTCGACCCACGACGCCAGCCGCTGCACCGCGCCGGAGGCGTGGTGGCGCACCACCAACGCGTCGACGCCCATCGCGGCGACCGTGAGTACGGTGTCGCGCAGGCTCTCGCCCTTGCTCACGCTCGAGCCCTTGGCACTGACGTTGATCACGTCGGCCGATAGCCACTTGCCAGCGATCTCGAACGAGCTGCGCGTGCGGGTGGAGTCCTCGAAGAACAGGTTCACGATCGTGCGGCCGCGCAGCGGCGGCAACTTCTTGACCTCGCGGGTCTGGATCGCATGCATCTGCTGGGCGGTGTCCAGGATCGCGGTGGCCTCGTCCCGATCGAGATCGGCGGCCGACAACAGGTTCCTCATGCATCGCCTCCCGCGGTGATCGTCACGCCGTCGGTGCCATCGGTTTCGGTGAGCGCGACTCGCACCGTCTGGTCGGCCGAGGTCGGCAGGTTCTTGCCGACGTAGTCGGCGCGGATCGGCAACTCGCGATGACCCCGGTCGACGAGCACGGCGAGCTGCACGCCCCGCGGGCGGCCCAGGTCGGTGATCGCGTCCAGGGCGGCGCGGATCGTCCGTCCCGAGAACAGCACGTCGTCGACAAGGATCGCGAGACGGCCGGTGATCCCACCGTCCGGTTCGATCGTCTCGCCCAGCGGCCGCACTCCGCGCAACCGCAGGTCGTCGCGGTGCAGGGTGATGTCGAGCGAGCCGACCGGGAGGACGGCACCGGAGAAGACTTCGATGCGCTCGGCGAGGCGATGCGCGAGCGGCACGCCCCTGGTCGGGATCCCGAGCAGAACAGCGTCGAAGTCGGCGCGTGCGACGTGCTCGATGATCTGGTGGGCCATCCGGTCGATCACGCGCGGAACATCCGCGGCGGAGAGGACGGCTGTCGGCGATTCGCCCGTGGGCGCCTTGCCGGTGGGCAGCGCACTGCTCAAGAAGACCTCCTTGTCCGCCTCACTGGACGGGCCCTTAAAGGATGTCGGGTTTGCCCTTGCACCCTAACAGCGTCGAACCCGATGCAACGACACGGCACACCTCGCGCGTCTAAGAGACGTGGACGAGGACGAGAAGCTCGAGATCGTGTTCCTCTGGATGGGCGGCGACTCGCTGCATCCGATCGAGGACGGCCTGGACGACTACCTCGACGAGACCCTTCCGCCCTCGCGCCGGCGCCGCCTGCCGTGGCCCGGACGGCGCGTGCCACCGGCCCGAGCGGCCGCCACCTGAGACCTGCCTCCCAAGATCAACAGGCCCGAACCGCCGCTGGACAGCGGTTCGGGCCTGTTGATCACCACGACGGTGGCGCGCAGCGCGTTCATTGTCGAGCGGAGCTACCCGTTCGGATTCGTCAGCCGGCGTACGCGGCCGGCAATTCTGCCGACCGTGCCGGGCCGGCCCAGCGGGCCGGCGGCGGGTCCGGGAGGTTCGGCGGGCGTGACCGGCGGCTTTCGTTTGGCGTCGGCCAGTTCGCCGGCCAGGTCGGCGATGCGCTCGTTGGAGTCGATGCGGAACCGGACCATGCGCACGGCGTCCTCGGTCCAGTCGTCGGCCTTCACGGCGTTGTCCGGGCGCCACCCGAAGTTGGAAAAGGCGGCCAGATCATCGGCGTAGGCGCCTCGGATCGCGTCGTCCACACCTTCGGCGAGGACGGCCGGCGTGAAGACCAGCGGGTTCTCGTTGGCGCGCGGCAGGTACAGCGGGTGCGCCTTGCCGATGCGCTCCAGATGGGCGCCGAGGTCGGCGACCAGGGCGGGGATCTCGGACAGGTCGTAGATCCGCGTGTAGTTGATCCACTCCGGCCGGACCGAGCGCACCTGCGGCAGGAAGTGCCAGTTGTCGATCAGCTTGGGATGGTTCGCCCACGGTTCGGCGGCCACGAACGCGCGCCAGTCCGCCAGCACCTCGTCCGCGTCCTTGGGCACTCGGGGAAACCACGACTCGTCGCCGAACAGCCGGACGTACTTCGGTTGTCGCACGAGGAATTTCGACTGCCAGGCGGACCAGAGCCGGCTCCACGGGTCGCGCACGAGTCCGAAGACGAACCAGCCGTCGTCACGCGAGATCTCGCGCTGCACGCTCCTCGGCGAGTCCTCGTAGGCCAGGGCGTGCTGCCACAGCTTCTTCCCGGTGCGGTGAATGGTCATCAGCCGGCTCTGGAATCCGCCGCCGCCGGAGAAGAACCTCTCGAAGTCCTCGCCGGCCAGATCGGCGACCATCCATCGGAAGGTGGTGCACGCGACCTTCGTGCACGGGATGTACACGACCTTGTGCTCGGCGAGCACGAAGGAGCCGAAGTCCTCGTCGCCGGGCACCTCGGGGTTCAGCAGCGGCGTCCGTCCGGACGCCGGTTCAGACGCTCGATCTGGCATCGAGGTCGGGGACGAGGGTCGGTCGATCGCGCAGCACCCGCGCCAGTACGCCGTTCACGAACCGCGGCGACTCGTCGGTCGACAGGGACTTGGCGAGCTCGACGGCCTCGTCGATGACAACGGCGTCAGGCGCATCGTTCCGGTAGAGCAATTCGTACACCGACAGGCGCAACACGGCTCGATCCACTCCGGGCATGCGCTCGATCGTCCAGCCCTCGGCGTAGGCGCCCAGGATCTCGTCGATGCGCGCGCGGCGTTCGCGAACGCCCTCGACGAGTTCGACGGTGAACTCGTTGACCGGCGGATCTGCCAGCGCGATCCGGTCGCGCAGCGTTTCTGCGACGTCGACGCCGCGGACGTCGGATTCGTAGAGCATGTCGACGGCCCGTTTGCGGGCCTTGGATCGGGCGGCCACGGAACTAGGAGTTGACCCGGCCCAGGTAGCGCCCGTCCCGGGTGTCGACCTTGACCTTCTCACCCGTGCTGACGAACAGCGGAACCTGGATCTCGGCGCCCGTCTCGAGCGTGGCGGGCTTGGTACCCCCGGTAGAGCGGTCGCCCTGGACCCCCGGGTCGGTGTGGCTGATGATCAGCTCGACCGAGGTGGGCAGCTCGACGTAGAGCGGTGTGCCGTCGTGCACCGCGATGACGGCTTCGGCGTTGTCGAGCAGGTAGTTGGCGTTCTCGCCGACCGTCTCGCTGGGGACGTGCACCTGGTCGTAGGTGTCGCTGTCCATGAAGACGAAGTCGGTGCCCTCCTTGTAGAGGTAGGTCATCCCGCGCTTGTCGACGTTGGCGGTCTCGACCTTCGTCCCGGCGTTGAAGGTGCGGTCGACGACCTTGCCGGAGAGCACGTTCTTCAAGGTGGTGCGGACGAAGGCGCCGCCCTTGCCGGGCTTCACGTGCTGGAACTCCACGATGGTCCAGAGGTTCCCGTCGATGTTCAGCACGAGGCCGTTCTTCAAGTCATTGGTCGTAGCCACGAGGGTTCAGTCTACTTGCCGGTTCGCGTCTGCCTTTACGCGTTGCCCGCATCGGCTACCGTGAACCCGTGGAGTGCTGAGGTCCGATCCCCTGACCGCGTCGAGCGCGTGTGCGCCGCCCGGTCGATCGTCGACCTACCCGGAGTTGTTGTGACCACTTCGTCCCGTTCCGCTGTCGTCTGCAGCGGGTTGAGCTTCGCCTGGCCGGACGGTACGGCCGTGCTCACCGATCTCGACGTCGCGTTCGACGCCGGCCACACCGGGCTGATCGGACGCAACGGCTCGGGCAAGTCCACCCTGTTGCGGCTGATCGCCGGTGAACTCGCGCCGTCGCAGGGCAGCATCAACGTCGCCGGCGACGTCGGTTATCTGGCGCAGCAGCTGCCGCAGGACACCGGCCGGTCGGTGACCGAGCTGCTGGGCGTCGACGCTCAGGTGCGTGCCTTGCGCGCCGTCACGGCCGGGGACGCCGCCACGCATCACTTCAGCGAGATCGGCGACGACTGGGACGTCGAGGAGCGCGCGCAGGCCATGCTCGACCGGCTCGGGCTGCCACCGGACCTCGACCGCACGGTCGGCACGCTGTCCGGCGGCGAGGCGGTGCTCACCGGTGTCGCCGGCCTGCTCGTGCGCCGGGCCGCGGTCACCCTGCTGGACGAGCCGACCAACAACCTCGACCGGCCCGCCCGCGAACGGCTCTACGACGCGGTGCGCACCTGGCCGGGCGTACTGATCGTGGTCGGTCACGACCGCGAACTGCTCGACTGCGTCGACTCGATCGTCGAGCTGCGCGAGGGGTCGATCCGGACCTTCGGCGGGGTCTTCTCCGAGTACGAGCAGGTGCTCGCCGCCGAGCAGGAGACCGCCGAACGCGGGGTGCGGAACGCGGAGGGCGAGCTCCGCCGCGAGCGCCGGCAACAGATCGAGGCGCAGATCAAGCTCGATCGCCGTGCCCGCGCCGGCCGTAAGGCGGCCGCCACCAAGGCCTTCGACAAAGCCACTGCGCAGTACATGGAGCGGCGCGCCGAGGTGTCGTCCGGAAAGCTGCACGGGATGCACGCCGACCGGGTCGGCGTCGCGCGTGAGGCGCTCGAGGCGGCGGAGCAGCGATTGCGCGACGACGACCGGATCAAGATCGAGCTACCGTCGACCGCGGTGCCGAACGGGCGCACCGTCCTGGACGTCGAAGGTCTGATCGTGCGCGGCCCGGAACGGATCGCGCTGCGCGGCCGCAACGGGTCGGGCAAGACCACTCTGCTGCGTCGGCTCGTGCCGCTCTCGACCGTCCCGGTCGGTTTCCTGCCGCAGCGCCTCGACATCCTCGACCCGGACGTGTCGGTGCTCGAGAACATCCGCTCGGTCGCGCCGGCAGTGACGCCGCACGACATCCGCGCCGAGCTCGCCCGCTTCCTGCTGCGCGGCGCCCGGGTCGACCAGCGGTCCGGAACTCTCTCGGGCGGCGAGCAGTTCCGCGCCACGCTCGCGTGTCTGCTGCTTGCCCAGCCACCGCCGCAACTGCTGCTGCTGGACGAACCGACCAACAACCTCGATCTCGACAGCACCGCACAACTGGTCACTGCGCTGCGCGCCTACCGCGGCGCACTGATCGTGGTGTCACACGACGAGGCATTCCTGGCCGAGCTCGGCATCACCCGCGGCTGGTCGATGGACGGCGGCCTGCGCGAATTAGGCGGCATTTGACCGGAATTTGCTGAGAGCTCACTACGCGATCACCGCGGGCCGATTGGAGCGCGGGCGATCATGGTTCTAGCGTCGTGAGCGACATGCACGTTCTGGTGACCGGCGGAGCCGGATACGTCGGCAGCGCCGTAACCGCCTGCCTGCTCGATTCCGGCATCCCTGTAGTCGTCCTGGACGACATGAGCACGGGACATCCGCAACGTCTCGACGGGGTCGACAGTTACAGAGGCGACATCGCCGACGCTGTACTGCTCGACAGGATCTTCACCGAGCACCCGGACATCGATCTCGCGGTGCACTGTGCGGCGCGGAAGACGGTGAGTGAGTCGTTGGAACAGCCGCTCGGCTACTACCGCGAGAATGTCGCCAAGGCAGTGCTGCTGGTCGAAGCCCTGCTCGAGCACGGTTGCCGCCGGTTGATCTTCAGCTCGTCCGCCGCGGTGTACGGCAGTACGGACGCGCCCGTTGTGCACGAGTCGACACCGGTCCGTCCCGAGACGCCCTACGCAGTCTCCAAGGTGATGGTCGAGCGGATGCTCACCGACATCGGCGCAACGATGACGATGCGGGCGATATCGCTGCGGTACTTCAATCCGGTCGGCAGCGATCCGCGACGGCGCATCACCCCGTATTCGACCCCTCCCCTGCCGGTGCTCGACAACCTGCTCGCAGCGTGGGAACGACGGATGCCGTTCTCGATCTACGGCGCCGACTGGGACACGCCGGACGGCACGCCCATGCGCGACTTCGTGCACGTGTGGGATGTCGCCCGCGCGCATGTAGTCGCAGCAGCGCAACTGATGGCCGAGGATGCCCCGGGCCACACGATCCTCAACATCGGCAGCGGCGAGGGCACGACGATCCGGCAACTCGTCGATCTGTTCAACAGTCTCGCCGACCGACCGCTGGACGTGCGTACCGAGCCGCGGCGGAGCGGGGACAGCCGTGGCGGGTACGCGGCGATCGACCGTGCGCGGGCCGTGCTCGGCTGGCAGCCGGAGCTCTCGCTGTCCCAGGCGATCACCGACGCGCTCGCGTGGGCTGCCGTGCGCCCGTCGCTGTCGGGCAGCTCATGACGAACCCCGTCTACGTGGCCGATCTGCAGCTCGACGAACCACTCGTCGAGTTGCGGGTGCCGCCGTCGTACCGGTCGGCCCGGCTGCTCGTCCGACTGCACGGGGCGCCGCTCGGCGACGTGGTCGTCCCGCTCGACTCCGGCGTCGTCGAGGCAGGCCTGCTCGCCAAGACGGTGTGGGGCGAACTGGGCGACCGGATCAGCGCGCATCTGGCCGAGGACGGCGAACCTGCGATCGGTGAGCTGCCCGAGGCCGGCCTGCTCGGATCGTCGGTCTGCCGCCGGCGGCTCCCGGCGCCGGACTCGCAGCCGACCATCACCGTGGTCGTCGCGACGCGCGACCGCACCGAGAGCCTGCTGCGCTGCCTCGAGTCGGTGGCCGCATTGCGGTACGACCGGTTCGACGTGGTGGTCGTCGACAGTGCACCGTCGAACACGGCGAGCGCCGAAGCGGTCGCCGCGGTTGCCGCCGAGTGGTCGGTGCCGCTGCGCTACGTGTGCAGTCCCATGCCCGGCCTCGCTATCGCGCACAATGTGGCGCTTGCGGCGGTTACCGGCCAACTCGTCGCGTTCACCGACGACGACGTGCTGGTCGACCCCGACTGGCTGCTGGAGACCGCGGCCGGCTTCGCCGAGGCGGAGGTCTTCTGCGTGACCGGGCTGATCGTCCCGGCCGAACTCGAGACCCGGGCGCAGTGCCTGGTCGAGGAGTTCGCCGGGTTCGGGCGCGGCTACGTGGCACGCGCCTTCGACCCGCTGGACCCACCCGACGATCCGCTGTTCCCCTTCACCGCGGGCCGGTTCGGGTCCGGCGCGAACATGACCTACCGCACCGCGTGGCTGCGCGAGCGCGGCGGGTTCGACGCCGCGCTCGGGGCGGGCACCCTCGCACGTGGCGGTGACGACCTCGCCGCGTTCGCCAGAGTCGTCCGGGACGGTGGTGTGCTGCGCTACGAGCCGGCCGCGATCGTCCGGCATTTCCACCGGCGCGACTATCCGTCCCTCCAACGCCAGGCCTACGGCTACGGCGTCGGGTTGGGCGCCTACCTGATGTCAGCGATGCGGCACGAGCCGGCCGCGGTGCCGTACATGCTGCGCCGCGCTGTGCCCGCGCTGCGGCACCTGCTCTCGTCCGCGTCGGTGAAGAACAGCCCACGCAGCCGGACGTTCCCGCGCGAGTTGGTCTGGCGCGAGCGGCTCGGCGTGCTCGTCGGGCCGATCGCCTATCTGCGCAGCGTGCTCCGGCTGCGCAGATCAGGTCACTGATGGGATCGCCCGTCCCGGTGCTGCTGTACCACGCGGTGACCGATCGCCCGTCCGGCTGGATCGCCGACTACACGGTGCGCCCGGACGACTTCGCGCGGCACGTCGAGCTGATCGCGGAGTCCGGACGCACGCCGGTCACGTTGTCGGCGTTGCGGGCCGGCTTCGGCGGAACGGGTTCGTTGCCCGAGCGACCGGTCGTGATCACCTTCGACGACGGGTTCGCCGACACCGTCGAGGTGGCCGGTCACGTGCTCGCGCGGCACGGCATTGTCAGCACGGTCTACGTGACCAGCGATTTCGTCGCGTCCGGCCGGAGTCCCGGCAATGACCGGATGATGAGCTGGGACCAGGTGCGCGGGTTGGCCGCGGACGGACACGAGATCGGCGCACACAGCCACACCCACCCGCAGCTGGACATGTTGCCCGCGGCGACGAGCCGCGACGAGATCTTTCGCTCGAAGCGACTGATCGAGGACGCGCTCGGCGGCGAAGTGCGCAGCTTCGCCTACCCGCACGGCTACCACACCGCGCGGGTACGGGCGCAGGTCGCGGCGGCCGGATTCGACTCGGCGTGCGCGGTGCGCAACGCGTTCACGGCCGCCGACGACCATCCGCTCGCGCTCGCCCGGCTCATGCTGACCGCCCGCACGACGGCCGCGGACGTCGAGGCGTGGCTGGCCGGTACATCGGCGCCCACGGCGCCAGCGCTCGACCCGGTGCGCACCAAGGTCTATCGGGCCTGGCGCCGGTTCCGCAGCTGAATCAGGGCGTCTCGACCGGCGCTTCGGCGGGCGGGTTGGCGACGGGCTGTTCGGCGGGCGGTTGCGCCGACTCTTCAGCGGCTTTGCGCTCGTTGCCCGGCCAGGCGGGGAAGCCGTACGCGCGGCGCAGCAGCATCCAGATCGGGCCGGCGAGCGCGGCGACGACGACCAGGATGATCGCGGTGGCGGTCGTGTTCACGTTCAGTGACTTGAGTGCGGACGCGAGCAGCACGAACGCGAGCGCGCGCCGGATCAGCGCCCCCGGCAACCGCGACGACAGCTGCGCACCGATGAAGGCGCCCGGGATCGAACCGACCAGCAGCGCGCTGGTGACGCTGAGCTCGAAGTCGCCGAAGATCAGGTGGCCGATGGCCGCGGAGGCCACCAGTGGCACGGCCTGCACGAGGTCGGTGCCGACGAGCTGGCTCGCCCGCAGCATCGGGTAGAGCAGCATCAGCGAGATGATGATCAGCGAGCCGGAGCCGACCGAGGTCATGCCGACGACGATGCCGCCGATGATGCCGACGATGACGGTCGGGACCGGGCGGACGACGAGCTCGGGGCGGCCCTGCGGGTCGGCGTCGCGGTGCCCGTCGCGGTGCTTGGCACGCTCGGCCAGACGCAGGTAGGAGCGCATGAACAGGCCGGTGGCTGCGATGATCAGCGCCACGCCGAGCGACTTCTGCACGATGTTCTCGACGTCCTGCCCGCTGCCGAGCGCCCTGGTGATGAGCACTCCGCAGAAGGCGGCGGGTACCGAGCCGAGGGCCAGCCAGCGGACCAGATCCCAGCGCACGTTGCCCGCCCGGATGTGGACGAACGAGCCGACCGGCTTCATCACCGCACTGGCGACCAGGTCGCTCGAGACCGCGGCCAACGGCGACACGCCGAAGATGAGCACGAGCATCGGCGTCATGAGAGCGCCGCCGCCCATGCCGGTGAGCCCGACGACGACGCCGACGACCAGGGCGCCGAGAGCCAGAGTCCAGTCCATCCCATCAGGCTATCGAGCTGACCGGGTTGGTCGACATTCGTCTCAGGGTGCGTCCGGCCGTGTCGCCGCCTCCCTTTGGCCTCGCTGCAGGGCGACACGCCGTGGAACGCCCTGCACGGGGGCCAAATACGGGCAACGTCCGGGCCGTGGGGCCGGGTGCGCCGACGACCGCGTGCCGTGCGGGCTTAGCGGCCGCACGCTGCACGCGCTGCAGTGCTCCAC
>DASXJN010000148.1:0-3940 GCA_036497365.1 Jatrophihabitantaceae bacterium
CGGCCTGGTCGAGCCTGTTGCCGAGCGCGGTGAACTTCTCGTCCGGTTGGGGCACGGCCTTGATCGGGTACTTGTTCACGGTCGCGGGTGACAGCCGGGTCGGGTCGTCCTGGGCGATGGTCTGCTTGCGGTACTGCTGCAACTCCTGGTCGGGCGTGAGCACCTGGCTGTGGAACAGCCCGTAGGCGACATCGGTCGACCGTGACGCCGAGCCGGTGCCGAACAGTTCGTTGACGGTCGCCGAGACCGTCTGCTCGAGCTGCGACGAGGTGTGCGTGAGCGGGCCCGTCCACAGCGCCGCGAGCGCGACCAGCGCGCCGATCACGCTAAGACCCGCGACGGCCCGGCGTCGGTCGACTGAAAGCGCCGAGCGGCGCCGGCGCACAGCGAAGCGGACGCCGCGCGCGAGCACGCGGAGTAGCCACGCGGCGCCGAGCGTGATCAGCAGGATGTAGGTCGTCGAGTAGTGGGTCAGGATGATCGCGACACCGAACAGCAGGAACCAGAACACCCGCCCGACGTGCGACCACGTGTCGCATACGAGCACCAGCAGCGCGACCGCGAGGAAGGTGAAGCCGGCCTCCTGGCGGGTGATGAACGGCAGGTCGGTGAAGAACGTCGGGAAGCTGACGAAGAACAGCACGGCCAGGATCGCCGTCTCGCGCGAGAACTGCTTGCGCGAGATCAGGTACACCGCGGCCGGTGCCATCGCGAAGAACGCCTGGTCGATCACCTTGAAGACGTAGGCGGTGTCCATGCCGAGTAGGTGCGCATAGATGTCCGGCAGCACGGTCAGGCTGAGGCACGCGTTGTACGAGTTCTGGAACGAACTGATGTTCCAGCGCTGCGCGTCATAGGTGATCTCGAAGACGTGGAACTCGCGCTGGATGTCGTGACCAGTGATGTACCAGCCACGCAGCGAGGTCGCGAGCAGCAGGATGAGGGCGGCGACGTAGAGGACGGTCGCGATGTGGCCGTCCGAGAGTTCGTTGCGCAGCCGCCACAGCATGCACACCGCCACGATCAGCAGCCCGAACGAGATCAGCGTGATGTTGCCGCTCGCACCGTTGTTGAGCCGGTTCGCACCCACGACACAGGCGAGCAGCGAGACCGCGAGTACCGCCCACAGCGCGGCCACGGACGGACGGACCGCGACGGCGTGCAGCCGCAGCGCGGGGGTTCGCTCGCGGCGCCACAGGATCACCGCCGCATCGATGGCCAGCACTTCGGCGGTGACCGGCCAGCGGCCGAGCGGGTGCGGTTCGCCCAGGTGCGGCAGCACCGTGTTCAGCAACAGTCCGCCGGCCATCAGCACGAGGACGGTGAGCGCGACCGAGATGATGACCCGGTCTGCGAGCGGCGAGCCGGGCAGCCGCAGCTTGGCCGCGAACATCGTGACCGGCACGCCGATCGTCACGGCGAGACCGAACACCGGCGTGAGCCAGTGCAGGTAGGGCACGGCGATGCCGAACACGGCCACCATGGCGGTGGCCACCAACCACGCCCACGGTGCGGTGTCGCGTGGTGCGCGCCGCCGGTGCCCCGGCTCGCGCGTTACCTGCTGCTCGTCGCGGGTGCGGGTGAGCTCGAGCGTCATGCCGCTCCCGCGGGTGGGGCGTGCTCGAGGACGCTGCCGTTCGGCACGTAGGTCACGCCGTCGCGCCGGCTGATGTGGGCGAACACGCGCTCGAGCCGCGACCAGTCGTTGTTCGCGGCGATCTCCCACGAGTGGCCCCAGAGATGGAACACACCGCCGAAGGTGAGTACCCGTTCGAACATCTCGATCGCCCACTCCTCCCAGTTGAGGAACAGCCGCGCGGCGCGGCGCGGCGAGCGGACGGCCCAGTCGTAGGCGGCGCGCGGGTCGCTGAGATGGCGGTATGTGTTGAACGACGTCGGCATCTCGAGCGGGTTGCCGGGCCAGTCGATGCGGTGCCGCTCGACCGTCCGGGCGACTGCGAAGCCGGCGTCGGCCACCATCGAGACGTGGCGCCGGTCGTAGGCGCCGCCGGGGTAACAGAAGCTCGTCACGGCCTTGCCGGCCACGTCCTCGAGGTAGGTCTTTCCGTCGGCGATCTCGCGAGCGGCGGCTGCATCGCTGAGCGTCGGCAACCGCACGTGCGTCATCGTGTGCCCGCCGATCTCGAACCGGTCGCCGAGCGCGGATATGTCACGCGGGGTGAGCCGCGCCCGAGAAGGCAGCTCACAGTCGCGCGGTGAGATGTAGAACGTGCCGGGCAGGCCGTACTGGTCGAGCAGGTTGGCCAGCGCGTAGTCGTACACGTGGCCGTCGTCCCAACTCGTGGTCACGACCGCGGTGCTGCCGCGCGCGGCGGCGCGGTGCTCGGCCGAGAGCCCGAACCGGCTCGGGCTTGTAGTCACGACTTCTCCTCGCTGAGCAGGAAGTGCACCGAGAGGCGCTGCTGGCCGAGCAGCCGGACGGTGATCTTCGTGGTGTGGCGCGGCGGCACGATCGACACGCTCAGTTGCCTGGTCGCGTTCGCGCCGATCGACAGCGTTCCGCGCTTGAGCGTCTGCACGCCGCCACGCACGTCGGCACGCACCGCGTACTGGTAGCGCTGCGTGGTCGAGCGCACATTGGTGACGACGAAGCTGACGGGCAGCGTCTGGCCTGTTGTGTAGTGCGATGGCAGCCGGCTCGGATCGCGGAAGAACAGCTCCGCGAAGTGATCCGGCTGCCGGGTGAACGACAGCGACAGCTGTCGCCGCACCGCCGGCGACGCGTGCGCGACCGTGGCGATGACCGCCGCCAGGACGGTCAGTACGAGCGCGATCGAGATCCAGCCTCGACGCGTGATTACCCGGGGAGCTTCACTCGCAGTCACTCGGCCGCCACTGCCAGTGGCTCGTCGCGGAGCTCGTCGAAGTCACCGCCCAGGTCGAGAACGGCGCGGGCCGCGAGGCGCTGAGCACGTGCCCGGTGCACACCGAGCTGGACGAGGTTGCGGAATCCGTCCCGTGCGGCGTTGAGCTTCACCTCGCCGCCGCGCGGCCGGTACTCGATGTCGATCTCGCCACACTGGAAGCCCCGAATCGCGGCCTCGTGCTTGATCTCCTGCGAAAAGGCCATGCCCGGCGAACGCACGTCCAGGTCTTCCCAGATGCGCCGGCGAAAGATCCACATGCCGGACTGCGAGTCGCGGAACGGCACGCGGAACAGCGACCGGCTCGCCGACGTCAGGGCTCGATTACCCAGCACGTGCGACGGCTTCATCGCGTTCCAGTTGGCGCGCGAGAGCCGGTTGGTGTTGAGGAAGTCGAATCGTTCGCGGCGGAAGTGCGTCAGCAGCTCGGGCGCCGCGTCGAAGGGATAGGTGAGATCGGCGTCGCCGGTGATGATGACGTCGCCGGAGGCGTTGGCGAAGCCGAGCTTGTACGCGTTGCCGTACCCGCGCGCGGGCTGCACGATCACGCGTGCACCCAGGTTCCGCGCGAGCGCCGCAGTTCCGTCGGACGAGCCGTTGTCGACGACGAGCACCTCGACGTCCCAACCGCTGCGTCGCAGCGCGTGCAGAGGCATGAGTCCCATGAGTGGCGCGATGTTCTCGTTCTCGTTGAGGGCGGGAATGACGAAGGACAGAGATCGCACGATGTTCTCCTGGTTGTTGCGATGCACCCAGCTAGGGCGGCGGTGGTTCCACGGCCTGGCTTGTGACAAGTCCAAGGCCACCATGGCCGTGTTACTCGGCGATTAACGTGCAGTGACGTTAGACGGACATGTCGCCACGAGCCGGGCTCCTTCTCATTGTCTACTCAGGCACTAGACTTTATTACAATCTGACCGTAGCTGACGCAGCCAGAGTTCGCACACTGCGTCGATTGTGAGAAGAAAGCCATACAGAGTCGGCCCATTGTTCGTTCCCGTCGACTAACGTCACCAACTGGCAACCCCCGCGAAAGGTCTGAGGAAGATCGCCTT
>DASXJN010000149.1:0-7456 GCA_036497365.1 Jatrophihabitantaceae bacterium
ACTGCAGCGCGGCGCCACCGCCAACCTGCTCTGGGTCGAGGACGAAGCCTCGCTCGAGTCGGCGCTCCGGTTCTTCCTCTCCGGTCGATCGGCCTACGTCGACGGCCAGCCCGTGCTGCTCGGGGCCGGCAGTGCACCGGCACCCGCCGACTGGGAGCATCCGCTGGCCGGCAAGACCGCGCTCGTCACCGGCGCGGCCCGCGGCATCGGCGCCGCCATCGCCGGCGTGCTCGCGCGGGACGGCGCGCACGTGATCGCTGCCGACCTGCCGCAGGCCGGCGAGGCGCTGGCGAAGGTCGCCAACCGGGTGGGCGGGTCGACCCTGCAGCTCGACATCTCGTCCGCGGAGGCGCCGGATCGGCTCCTGGCGCACCTGGCCGCGCAGACCGGCGGGCTCGACATCCTGATCCACAACGCCGGCATCACCCGGGACAAGCTGCTGGCGAACATGAAGCCTGAGCAGTGGGATTCAGTGCTCGCGGTCAACCTCGAGTCGCAGCTGCGCATCAACGCCGCGCTGCTCGGCAGCGACCAGCTCAACGACCAGGCGCGTGTGGTCACGCTGTCGTCCACCACCGGCTTGTCCGGCAACCGGGGCCAGACGAACTACGGCGCGACCAAGGCCGCGGTGATCGGGATGGCCCGGTCGTCCGCCGCGGCGTTCGCCAAGCACGGCGACTCGACGATCAACGCCGTCGCACCCGGGTTCATCGACACCGAGATGACCGCGAAGATGCCCCTCGCGACCCGTGAGGTGGCACGTCGGCTCTCGTCCCTGCAGCAGGCCGGACTGCCGATCGACGTCGCCGAGGCGGTCTCGTGGCTGGCCTCGCCCGGCGCCGGCGGCATCAACGGCCAGGTGCTGCGGGTCTGCGGCCAGAACCTCGTCGGTGCCTGAATGACCGAACTCGCGTCGCCGCCGAGCCTGTTGCCGCTGTATGCGAAGGCTGCCGTCACCGGTCCGCTGCACCGTGGTGACAGCCTGCCCGATTCGCGGTACACGCTCGCGCCGCAGGCGATCGACCCGGAACATCTGGCCGCCTACCAGCGGGTGTGCGGATTCCGGACGACCGATCTGTTGCCGCCGACGTACCTGCACGTACTCGCCTTTCCGGTGACCGTCGCGCTGATGACCGAGTCGGCGTTCCCGTTCCCGCTGATCGGGATGGTGCACGTCGGGAACGCGATCACGGTGGCTCGTCCGGTGCGATCGGACGAGCAGGTCGCCTTCGCCGTGCGCGCCGGCGACCTGCGACCGCACCCGGCCGGTCGCCAGCTCGACCTGCTCGTCGACGCGACCGTCGACGGCGAGACGGTGTGGAGCGGCCGGTCCACCTATCTGCGGCGCGGCGGCAAGCCATCGGAGCGGACGAAGGACAAGCCGCCACGCGACGGCCGTGCCGATGCGCCGGCCGCGCTCGTCCGGGTGCCCGACGACATCGGACGCCGGTACGGCGGGGTCTCGGGTGACCGCAACCCGATCCATCTGTCCGGACTGAGCGCAAAGGCGTTCGGCTTCAAGTCCGCGATCGCCCACGGCATGTGGCTCAAGGCGCGCACGGTGGCCGCCCTCGAGGGCCGGCTCCCGGACGCCTACACGGTCGACGTCCGGTTCAAGACGCCGGTGTTCCTGCCGAGCACGATCGAGATCACCGCCGCACGATCGGACGCCGGGTGGACGCTCGACGTCCGCAACGCGCGCAACGACAAGCCGCACCTGTCCGGGGCGGTCAGTCGCGGCTAAGTGACCGGCAAGCGGTCGGCGCCATCGTTGCGCCGTGCCCGAGGACGATGCCCGTCACGCCGGCTGCAGCGAGCTGACCGGGACGTCGATCCGGCTACGCAGGTAGATCCCGGCGTCCTGCACCGCGATCGTCGACTCACGCAGCATGCCGGCGAGCACGTGCCCGCTGTGCCACAACCGCGGCAGCTCGACCAGTCGCACGTCGTTGCCGGCCGCCTCGGCACGCGCGGCGAAACGTTTGATCTGCCCGTTGAGCATCTCTCCGGCGCCCGTCGTGATCAGCATCGGCGGCAGCCCGGTCAGGTTGCCCGCCATCGGTGCGTAGCCCGGCTCGAGCCGATCAGTACTGCCGCGATAGAGGTCGGCGCAGTTGGTCCCCCACGCGCGGTTGACGACGAAGTCGCGCAACGGCAGGTCCGTGTCGGACGGGTCGGTCCAGGGCGAGAGCAGCGCGAGCGCCCCGACTCGGATGCCCTCGTCGGTCAGGCGGCGTGCGGTCGCGACGGCCAGCCCGCCGCCCGCGGAGTCGCCGGCGAGCGCGATCCGTTCCGGCGCGAACCCGTGCTCGCTGATGAGAGCTCGCGCCGCGGCGACCGTGTCGTCCAGCGCGGCGGGGTACGGGTGCTCGGGCGCGAGCCGGTAGTCGAGCGTGTGCACGACCGCACCGGAGCTGCGTGCGAGGTATCCGGACAGCGCGCGGTACATGCGCGCCGACCCGACGACGTAGCCGCCGCCGTGCAGATAGAGCACGGCGCGGGGGCGATGTGATGCGCCGAAGGTGACGCGCTCGGCCGAGCGCGCGCCGAGGTACACGTGCTCGACGAGCGTGCCGCGCGGCGGGCGCAGCAGCGCGGCGCCCAACTCGCTGAGCCGGCGCTGCATGCCTACCGACAGCCGCGTGTTCAACGACAGCCGGTACGTCGGGCCGCTCAGCGCTATCACGACACGGCGAGGCAGGTGCATCAGGCAGAGACCTGCGACTTCTGCGCCGCGGCGTCCTTGGTCGCCGGAGCGTCGGTCGGTTGCGGTTGCGGCATGATTCGGCGAGCCATCGTGGCGAACAGGCGTTGGTAGCGCGCGCCGATCGTCCGGACGAGCAGGTCGAGCAGCTTGGCGTCGAGGCCGACGAGCACCCGCGGCCGGTTCGACGCGACGGCCCGCAGGATCGTCCGGGCCGCGGATTCCGCCGAGGTCTTGGCGAGCTTGCGATCGAAGAAGTCCGCGAACTCGGACTGGTCGACGCCTTCGACCGTGCCGGCGTTGCGGGCGATCGCGGTCTTGATCCCACCCGGGTGCACGCAGGTCACCTCGACCGGATGACCGTTGATGAGCATTTCCTGCCGCAGTGACTCGGTGAACCCGCGCACTGCAAACTTGGCGGCGTTGTAGGCGCTCTGCGACGGCATGCCGAGCAGGCCGAACAGGCTCGAGATGTTCACCAGGTGCCCGTCGCCGGACGCGATCAGGTGCGGCAGGAACGCCTTTGTGCCGTGTACGACGCCCCAGAAGTCGACGTCCATGACGCGTTCGATCTGCTCGAAGCTCATCTTCTCGACCTCGCCGGTGAACGCGACCCCGGCGTTGTTGATCACGATGTTGACCGCGCCGAACTCCGCGACGACGGCGTCGGCATAGGCGAGGACGGCGTCTCGGTCGGTGACGTCGAGTTGTTGTTCGTGCACCGTCGCGCCGATCACCCGAGCGTGCCGCGCGGTCTCGGCCAGGCCGATCCGGTCGACGTCGCTGATCGCGAGCTTCGCGCCGCGACGCGCGAGGTCATAGGCCAGGGCGCGGCCGATGCCCGATGCCGCGCCGGTGACAACCGCGACCTTGCCAGAGATGTCAGTCATGCTGCTGTCCTTTCCAGGGGCCGATCGGCCCGTGCAGTCGTTCGGTACGCGTCGCGGTCGAAGCGCCGAGTCAGCGCGCGGAACGCGAACGTGAAACTCGGCCAGAGTGTGGTGTTGTTGCCGTGCGCGTCGAGGTACCAGCTCGAGCAGCCGCCGGTCGTCCAGATGGTGGACTTCATCCGGTCCTGCAAGGTGTCGTTGTAGGCGCGCTGCCGGTCCTCGCGGACCTCGAAGGTCGCCAGGTCGTACCGGTCCATCACGTCCAGCGCGCTGAGCAGGTAGTTGATGTGCGACTCGGCCATGAACACCATCGAGCTGTGTCCGAGCCCGGTGTTCGGCCCGATCAAAAACAGCAGGTTCGGGAAGCCGTGCACCGCAGCGCCCTTGTAGGCCTGCTGGCCCTTATCGCGCCAAAGGTCGGCGAGCGAGCGCCCGCCGACACCGAAGATCCGCTCGAAGGTCGGTGAGTCGGTCACGTGGAAGCCGGTGGCGTTGACGATCGCGTCGACCTCGCGCACCGTGCCGTCCCTGGTGACGATCGCGTTCTCGCGGATCTCGGCGATGCCGTCGGTCACGAGGCCGACGTTGTCGCGCGCGAGCATCGGGTACCAGTCGTTCGAGATCAGGATGCGCTTGCACCCGATCTGCCAATCGGGCGTCACTGCCTGGCGCAGGTCGGGATCGCTGATGCCACGGCGGATGTGGCGTTCGGCCACCCGCTGGGCGAGCTGCAGGATCTTCGGCTGGAAGGCGAAGCCGAGGACGAAGAGCTCCCGTCCCCAGTAGATCGCCTCGCGAGCGAGCCGCTGGACGAACGGCACGTGCCGGAACGCGAGCCTCTCGACCTTGCGGTACGGACGATCGCCGCGCGGCATGACCCACGGCGCGGTGCGCTGATACACGTCCAGGGATTCGACCGTATCGGCGAGCTCGGGCCCGATCTGGATGGCCGATGCGCCGGTGCCGATCAAGGCGACGCGCTTGCCGGCCAGATCCGCGCCGTGGTTCCAGCGCGATGAGTGGAACAGGTCGCCACGGAAGGTCTCGATGCCGGGGATGTCCGGCAGCGCCGGTTCGCAGAGCGCGCCGACGGCGGGCACCAGCAGGTCCGCGCTGAACTCGCCGTTGGTGGTGTCGACCAGCCAGCGCTCGCTCGGTTCGTCCCACCGAGCTTCGGTGACCTCGGTGTCGAACAGGTGGTGGTCGAGGGTGCCGTACTTGATCGCGGTGTCGCGCAGGTACTGCTGGATCTCGGGCTGCGGCGAGAACGAGCGCGACCAGTTCGGGTTGAGTTCGAACGAGTACGAGTACAGGTGCGAGGGCACGTCACACGCCGCGCCCGGGTAGGTGTTGTCGCGCCACGTGCCGCCGACCTCGCTGCCCCGGTCGATGACCAGGTAGTCGTGCCGGCCCTGCTGGGCCAGCCGGATGCCGGCGCCGAGGCCGGCGAAGCCGCTGCCGATGATGAGCACCCGCACGTGCCGCCGTGTCATGCCATTCCACGCTAGAAGACAATTGAACGTCAGTCAATAGATAGTTGGCTCACGTTCAATAGCGCTCTATCCTGGACGCGTGACGTCCAGCCCCCGTCCCGCCGAGAAGCGCACCCGGCTCGATCCGGCCGCGCGACGCGCGCAACTGATCGACCTCGGCGTGGAGATGCTGGCCACCCGCACCCTCGACGCGCTCTCGGTCGAGGACATCGCCGCGAAGGCCGGCATCTCGCGCGGGCTGTTGTTCCACTACTTCGCGTCCAAGCAGGAGTTCCACCTGGAGGTCGCACGCGCCGCGGCGGCTGCGCTGATCGCCCGGACTGCGCCGGACACCGCGCTGCCGCCGCTGGAGGCGTTGCGGGGCGCGCTCGGTGCGTTCATCGACTACGTGGAAGAGAACCCGGACAACTACAAGTCGCTGGTGCGCGGCGCGGCGGCCGGTGATGCGGACATGCGCGCCATCTTCGACGCCACTCGGTCGACGATGGCCGGCCGGATCATCGATGTGCTCTCCGATCTGGCCCTGCCGCTGGGGCCCCGCGCCGAACTGGCTGTGCACGGTTGGGTCGCCTTCGCCGAGGAGTGCGTCATCCGCTCGATCGACGGCGGGGTGCGCAACCGCAGCGGGCTGCTCGACATGCTTACGAAGGCGCTGCCCGCGCTCGTCCTGGCCTCGAGCGACGAGGAACTGAACTCGCTGATCTCGATCCTCACCGCCGACCGGGCCATTGCCGCCGAATAAGCCCGGTTCATAGGACGTCCGAACAACTAGAATCTCCGACTATGGCGTTCCCGGTCACCCGTAACCCTGACCCTCGTAGTGAGAGCGAGCGCACCGAGATCCTCGCGGCGCCCGGCTTCGGCCGGTACTTCACCGATCACATGGTGCGCATCGACTACGCCGACGGCGCGTGGGGCGACGCCCGGGTAGTGCCGTACGGGCCGTTGCAGCTCGATCCGGCGACGATGGCGCTGCACTACGGCCAGGAGATCTTCGAGGGGCTCAAGGCCTACCGCCAGCCGGACGGTTCGATCGCCTCGTTCCGTCCGGACGCGAATGCGCGCCGGTTCGCCCGGTCGGCGAAGCGGCTCGGCATGGCCGAACTGCCCGAGGAGCTGTTCCTCGACTCGCTGCGCGCGCTGGTCGACATCGACCGGAACTGGGTGCCGAGCGACCCGGACGAGTCGCTGTACCTGCGGCCGTTCACCATCGCGACCGAGGTCGGGCTCGGCGTGAACAAGCCGTCCGCGCAGTACGCCTATCTGCTGATCGCGTCACCGGCCGGCTCGTACTTCGCCGGCGGCGTCAAGCCGGTGAAGGTGTGGCTCTCGACCGAGTACACCCGGGCGGCGCCCGGTGGCACCGGCGAGGCCAAGTGCGCCGGCAACTACGCCGCGGCGTTCGTCGCCCAGGCGTACGCGAGCGCGCAGGGTTGCGACCAGGTCGTCTGGCTCGACGCGGCCGAGCACCGCTGGGTCGAGGAGATGGGCGGCATGAACCTGTACTTCGTGTACGGGTCGGGCAACAACGCCCGCATCGTGACGCCTGCGCTCACCGGCACGCTACTGCCCGGCGTCACCCGCGACTCGCTGCTCACGCTGGCCGCCGATCTCGGCTACGCCGTCGAGGAGGGCAAGATCTCGACCGACGAGTGGCAGTCGGGCAACGACTCGGGCGCGATCACCGAGGTGTTCGCCTGCGGCACGGCTGCTGTCATCACGCCGGTCGGTTCGGTGAAGAGCGCGAGCGCCGAATGGACGGTGGGCACCGGCGAACCCGGCCCGGTCTCGATGCAGCTACGCGAGCAGCTCACCGGCGTCCAGACCGGCAAGCTGCCTGACACGCACGGCTGGATGCACAAGCTCGTCTAGGCCGGTTTTGGCGGCCAGCCCCCGTATCCGCGGCTTGACCGCCAAAAGCTGTCAAAAGCGTTAGGGAGTAGTCCGGACGAACTCGACGATCGCGGCCGCGAGGTCGTGGCCGGCGTCCTCTTGTAGGAAGTGTCCGGCGTTCTTGATCACCGGGTGCTCGCGGCCGTGCGCACCGACCATGGTGCGCTGCAGGATCGGTCCCATCGCGCCGGTGATCGGGTCGCTGTCCGAGAACGCGACGAGCATCGGCGTGGTCGACGCGGCCAGCCGGTGCCAGGCCGCCCGGTTGGCGCCGCTGGCCGGATCGTCCGGGCGGTACGGCACGAGCCCTGGCATCGCGCGCGGCCCGGCCTTGAAGGACTCGTCCGGGAACGGCGCGTCGTAGGCGGCGCGTGCCGCGTCGCTCAGCCCGCGGACGCAGCCGGACGCGACGAACCGGCCGATGTCGAGTTCGTCGGCGGTCTGCACCGCGATCCGGAACCGGTGCCAGATCTCGG
>DASXJN010000150.1:0-5959 GCA_036497365.1 Jatrophihabitantaceae bacterium
GCTCGTGTCCGGCCACGACCCCTCCGCTCGAACGACTGGACTCCTTCGCAAGCGTAGGCGCGGACGGCCGATTTACCAGTCAAGACCCGAGGACGCGGTGCAGCCTGGCAGCAGCGGCGAGTTCGGTGCTGCGGGCGAGAACGCTGTGTCCGAGCAGGTCCTCGACATTGCGGAGTCGATAGGCGACGGTCCGGTCGCTCACGTTGAGAACTGTCGCCGCGGCGGCGGCGCTGAGACCCGAGTCGAGGTAACCGGACAGCGTGTCTCGCAGCACGCTGATTCGCGGATCCGCCGATGTGAGGGGTCCGAGTTCGCGATCGACGAAGCGCCGTGCGGCTCGGACGTCGCACAGCAGCGTCGCTTCCAGCGCGACCTCGTCATAGCAAGTCACCGCCTGCTTCAGGTGCACAGCGACCCGATCGGCGGCCAGTGCCTGCTCGTGACTGCCGCGGAACCCGGCGATCCCCCGGCCGGGCTCGCCCACGGCGTAACGGGTCTGGCCCGGCACCCGGTCCCAGACGGACTCGTCCAGTTCGCAACGGCGCGGCGAACCCAGCCAGGCCCACACCGTGTCGTCGGTCATCGCGATAGTCAGCAGACTGCGTTCGAGGCGACGAGCGACATCGCGGAGCGACGCATCGGCGGACGGGCCCGTTGCGACAACTGCGAGGTGTTCTTGTTCGAGTCGATACCCGAGTTCGGCACTGTCGATGTCTGCCCCGTCCAGCACGTCGCGGACGAGCTGAACGCGGCGTTGAATGCTGCTGCGCAGTATTCGATGACGTTCGGCCGTGTATTCCTCGGCGACTTCACCGACCACCCGGTCCACGTAGGAGAACAAGTACTTCGACCCGACGAGCGTCGCACTCTGTCGCTGTGCTGCGGAGAGGTCGAGTTCCTCGATCAGCACGAAGAACCGCTCGAGGACGACCGCGTGTCCGATGCGATACGTGTGCAGCAACGGCTCGAGCTCGACATCCGCCCGGGCGGTGACGCGCGCTTCGTTCATAGCCTCGGCGGGCGAGTTGCGTGGCGGTTGGCGATCGCCACCCAGTGCTTGTAGCGCGGCGCGGATATTGCCGTAGCAGGACGAGCGCAGGCCATCGGCAAGTTCTGGCCGGGACGCCGTGTCGAAGGCCGGCGCCTCGTCCCGCATCCGGACGAGCATGCTTTCGACCAGGCCGTCGATCTCGTCGTCGAGCCGCGCCGCGACCGTTCGCAGCGTGTCGTCGATCCCCGGCACTGTTGCCGTCTTGGTGCGCACGACTGCTCCTTCCGAGCGCCGAGGCAAATCTTCGGTAAGCCGAAACCAGCTGTCGCGTTCCTGCGGTTTCCGCATAGCGGGCCGATCACCCTCGACGCAAAGCTCGCCTTGTAGATCAAACCCCGATCACGGAACGACGATCAAGGACAATCCGATGGCCCTCCAGCAGACTGCGCTGATCCCTGACGCCCTCAGACCGGGCGACGACGGATACGACGACGCGACCCAGACCTTCTTCGCGACCGGATCCCCCGCACTCGTGGTGCGGCCGCGCGGACCGGAGGAGGTCGCCGCCGCGATCGCGCACGCCGTCAGTCGCGACCTGGCCGTATCCGTGCGGTCCGGCGGCCACAGCCCGGTCGGGCACAGCACCGATACCGGCGGCATGGTGATCGACCTGCGGTACTTCGACAGCGTTGAAGTGATCGACGAGGCCCGCCGGTTGGTCCGGGTCGGCGGCGGCGCGACATGGGGCGGCGTTGCCGCCGCGCTCTCACCATTCGGCTGGGCGCTCACCGCCGGCGACACGAGCGACGTCGGTGTCGGCGGTCTCACGCTGGGCGGTGGGATCGGCTGGATGGTGCGCCGGTACGGGCTGGCTATAGACAATCTGGTCGGCGCGCGCCTGGTCACCCCCGACGGTCGACTGCTCGCAGCCTCGCCGGACGAGCATTCAGAGCTGTTCTGGGCACTTCGCGGTGGTGGCGGCAACTTCGGCGTGGTCATCGACTTCGACTTCATTGCCCAGCCGATCAGCACCGTGCAGTTCGGCACCGTGACCTATCGTCTTGATGACGCAGGCGCGCTGATCACCCGGTGGCGGGACGCGATGCGCGCCGCACCGGACCAGTTGTCCAGCACTCTCGCGCTCCCACCGGCTCGGTCCGCCGACGAAGAACCGTGCGGGTTCGTCCTCCTCTGCTACGCCGACGGAACGGAGGCAGGTGAGGCCGGCGAGGCCGACATCGATGCGGCCATCGATCCGCTGGTCGAACTCGGTACGGTCACGATGGCCGAGATCACCGAGTGCAGCTACTCCGAAATCCTCGAGAACGCCGTCCGCCCATCTGGATTCCGGCTGGTCACCCGCAACGCACTCGTGTCCAGGCTCGACGACGACGTGATCGCAGAGATCTGCCGGCTCCACTCGGCTGCGATTCCTACGGCTGTCGCCGTGCGCAGCCTGGGCGGTGCATTCGCCCGAGTGCCGAACGACGCGACCGCGTTCGCACATCGCGACGCCGAGGCGATGATCGTCGTCCTGCTGATGCTTCCGGACACCGCCACCGATGCCGAGGTCTCTGACGCGCTTATCCCGTGGCAAGCACTGTCGCGCCGCGGCATCGGCACGTACATCAACTTCCAGGGGTCGGCGACGGCATCGGACGTCGCGGCGGCGTATCCACCGGCGACCTACGCACGCTTGGCCGCGGTGAAGGCCGCCTACGACCCGGAGAACCGGTTCGCACGCAATCACAACATCACGCCGGCCCGATCGGGCGCGCCAACTCATGTCTAGCCGAGCGCCAGCTGTTCGAGCCGCTGAGCGTCACGAGGGCGATCGGGCCGGTGCGAACCGAGCGGTGCTGACGACGATGTACACGGGCCTCGCGGCGACCGTTGCGGCAACGGTCGCCCCAGCCGTGGATCGCGTCACGTCCGACTCGTTGGCCGATCACGTCCGCGCCGGCTATCCCACCTACAGCCGGGCCCGCGTCGACACCGCGGCCACGACGTATCTCGTGTATCTGTCGATCGTCGGCATGCTCGGCGTGGTCGCCTGGTTGTGGACCATCCACGCCGTCAGGACCGACAAGCGATGGTCGCGCGGCGCCACGACGGCGATCTTCGCTGTGGGCATTTCGGTCGCGCTGACCGACCTGCTCATCAAGGACACGTCCGGCGAAACCGGCCTGCCGCCCCTGCTCGGCTGGATCGGCATGATGCCATGCCTACCCGGCCTGATCGTCGTAACCATGCTGTGGCGGATGCGCTGAAATCTCGAGCGCAGTGGGTGATGTCGACCAGGTCAGGCGTGGCCGCGCGAAACCCCACGCGCCGATGCCGGCGGCGCCGCCGACTGCCGCGAAGTCCGGCCCGATGGTGAATGCGCCGAGCAAGATCAACCTACGGACGACCCGCACAAGGCCCACAGGACGAACTGGAGCCAGGACGCTCTGCGATTCATCCGACGCACCATCGTCCGGCACCTCCCTTCGATCAATCTTCTCGGACGCCGACCCGGCATCTGCACTCGAGTGGCCCGCGCTGTCACCTCGTCAAGATGGTGAGATTGAGGGACGGCTGTCTGATCGCACGGAACCGAAGCGGAGGCGCACCGGATGATCCTGCCTGCCGTCCGCGACCCTCGGCTCGTCACGATCCGGCGAGGCGGCACCCTCACCGATACCGATCACCACCTTCTCGCGCTTTGGGCGGCCACGTGCGCCGAGCACGTGCTCGGCTTGTTCGAGTCGGCTCAACCCGACGACCTCCGGCCGCGCCATGCCATCGACTCCGCGCGGGCCTGGACGCGCGGCGAAGTCCGGATGATGCAGGCGCGCGCCGCGGGCGGCCACGCGATGGCCGCCGCGCGCGACCTGCGCGGAGCACCGCGACACGCGGCCTTCGCGGCCGGCCAGGCTGCGGTCGTCGCGCATGTCGCCGCGCACGACCTCGGCGCGGCCGCCTACGCGATCAAGGCCGCGCGGGCCGCCGTGTCGAAAGACCAGGGCGACGCTGCCGCACAGCGCGAGTGCGAATGGCAGCGCGGCCAGCTTCCGGCGGCCATCCGCGACCTCGTCCTCGACGATCAGCGGCTGCGCAACGACCTGTGCTGGTCGGTCTTCGACTGCTGAACCGCCGGCCTGAGACCTAAGACGTGACGGTCACGGTGACCTTCGCCGACCGGTAATCACTCTTCGACGCGGTCGCCGCGTACTTCCCCGTCTTGGTGTGCTTCGCCAGCGTGAACGACACCTTGCCCTTGCCGTTCGTCGACGCCTTGTGCCCGTTGAACCGCACAGTCGCACCGGAGACCGGGTCGCCGACGTCGGTCACCATCATCGTGATCGTGTGCTTGCTCGTGTTGCGGACCTTCGTGCTGCTCGCGCTGATCTTCAACGGCACCTCGGCCTGCGCGAGGTACTCGGCGCCGGCGAGCTTGGCATTGCTGACACACTCGAGGCCGATGTCGAGCCGCCCGGCCGAGCCGCTGCTGAGTCCCAGCAGACCGTCTTCGGCGCAGGGGGTGGCATAGCTGGTCACCCGCCCGAACTTGGTCACCTTGCGGTTGGTGCGCGTCACGTAGACCTTGTTCGTGTTGCCGTCGAACCAGGACGTCCAGATTCGGCCGCTCGGTCCTGCCGAGATGCTGACGCCGTAAGGGTTGGCAGTGCCCGGCACCGACAATGCGTGCTTGGCGCCGACCTTCCAGAGCCGCAGCTTGCAACTCGTACTTCCGACGCAGTACGCGAGATAGACACCAGGGTGCGAACTCGTCGACGTGATCGCGATATTGGCCGCAGCCGGGAGACGGCTCACCGAGACGGTGTTGGTGCCCGGCGCCTTGACCGCGGAGCCGTTCGCGGTGACGTCCTTGACGTAGTAGCCGTCCTTCGACGCGGGAGTCGAGTTGGCCTGCGCCCACGCAACGTAGAAGTCGTCCGACCCGGCAGTGTCGGCGACCATTCCGGTTCGTTTGGCCACTGAACCGCTCGACAGACTGATCTGGCTGTCCGGACCGCTGGCCGGGATGGACGGCGAGACGCCGACGCGGTAGAAGACGTCAGCATTGCCACTGGGCCAGGCCGCGGCGAGCGTGCCGGACTTGTTCTGAGCGGCCGCCGGCACCGGGTTCACGCAGTCACTCGACAACGACCAGCTCTGGTTCGTCCAAGGAGCTGTCGGGCCGAGCGCGCCGTAGATGCATCCCAGGCTGTAGTCCCCGGTCGAGCCCTGGGCGCCGGAGAAGACGACAAGCGGCGAACCGTTCTGCCCGACCACGGAGGGATTGAACGACAGCGAACCCCAATGATGTCCGCTGAACGCGTCGACGGCGCCGCCCACCTTGCCGTTCGAGGCGATGCGATTGACCTCGAAGGTGTACGTCGAGGAGTTCACCTTGCGCGTCCAGACGTCGTACACGTGATGCTTGCTGTCCGTCCACAGTGCCGGCGTGCCGCCGGGTACTTCCGAGCCGTTGCTGAGCGCCGTCCAGTGTCCGAGCTTCGGCGCCGCTCGCCTTGCCGATGATGCGGCTCCGGACGCAGGCGCTACGGCAACCGCCGTGAGGGCTGCGAGTGCGGTTCCAAGCACCAGGACGTGCCGTCCGATCATCATCGGGACCCCCTCGACACCGGCTGCCGTTGTTCTACACCCAGAACGGAAATTCCTCGACCCCGTCGGTGAGATTGCTGAGCTTGATCGTTTGTCTAAGCGTGCACCCAGGAGGCCTCTGCTTGGGTCCCCACAGGCCGCGCGGAGGAGTGGATTGTGTCCCTACGTAGATCGATTGGCAGCGCTTCAGGCATCGCGGCGACGGTTGTAGCCACGACGCTTCTGGTCACCCCGGGCTTCTCCTCGGCAGCTGCAGCACCCGCCGCAACGATCCGGATCACACTCTCTGGAAAGAGCACCGTCCGCGAGGGCGTCCAGCCGGTCGCGGGCTCGCCATACGCCGTTGCCTATATCGAG
>DASXJN010000151.1:0-4876 GCA_036497365.1 Jatrophihabitantaceae bacterium
CCCGGTGGCAGGTAGAGCCCGCTGGCCGGGTCGAGCACGCGGCCGGCCGGGTCGGTGTTCGGCGGCTGGGCATACATCGGCGCGGACGGATAGGCGCCCGTCGGCGGCAACGGAGGCGGTGTCTGCCAGCCGCCGGCCTGCGGCTGACCGTACTGCGGCTGACCGGGCTGGCCGGGCGGCTGCCCGTACTGCGCCTGGCCGTACTGCGGCGGTGGAACCTGGCCCTGCGACGGCGGCTGTTCGCCCGGGGGTTGTGCGCCCGAGGGCTGCTCGCCCGGGGGTTGGTTCGGGTCGGACGGGTTGGTCATCGCTGACTCCTTCCGGCGCACTCCAGGCACCTGCCCCCGGACAGTAGCGGACCCGACTACCCCGTGGGCTGATCTTCGACGCGGTACGGGCTGGTGGTGTGGCCGGCGCCGTCGCGGTACTCATAGACCGGAACGCCGGAGACGAACACCCGCTCCGCGCGGCTCATCACGTCGAGCGGATCGCCGTCCCAGATCACCACGTCGCCGTCCAGCCCGGCGCGCAGCGCGCCGACCCGATCGTCGAGGCCCATCATGCGGGCCGGGTTCACCGTGAGCGAGCGCAGCGCGTCGTCGCGGGTCATGCCCTCCTTCACCGCGAGGGTCGCCTGGTGCACGAGGAAGTTGATCGGGACGACCGGATGATCGGTCGTCAGCGCGACGAGCACTCCGGCCGCCGCGAGCCGGCCCGGGTTGGCCAGCGTCCGCTCGCGCAATTCGACCTTCGACCGGGTGGTGAACAGCGGACCGACGATGCATGGGATCTCGCGCTCGGCAAGCAGATCGGCCAGAAGGAATCCCTCGGTGGCGTGGTTGACGATGAGCCGGTAGCCGAACTCGTCCGCCAGCCGGATCGCGGTCGCGATGTCGTCGGCGCGATGGGTGTGCTGGCACCACGGCAGCTCGCCGTCCAGCACGCGGGCCAGCACCTCGCTCGTGTTGTCGCGGTCGAACGGCTCGTCCTTCTCGGCCGCCTTGGCGCGCCGGGCCCGGTAGTCCTGCGCCTTGGTCAGCGCGTCGCGGATGACGGCGGCCACGCCCTGCCTCGTCGACGGCAACTGCTTCTTCTCGCCGTAGACCCGCTTCGGGTTCTCACCGAGCGCACTTTTCACGCTGCACGGCGACTTGATCACCATCTCGTCGACGACGCGTCCCCACGACTTCACCGCGACGGTCTGGCCGCCGATCGGATTGCCGCTGCCCGGCTTGATCACCAGGCTGGTCACGCCGCCGGCGAGCGCGTCCTGGAAGCCGATGTCTGCCGGGTTGATGCCGTCCAGAGCGCGCATGCGTGCGCCGTTCGGGTCGGTCATCTCGTTGGTGTCGTTGCCGGCACCGCCCTCGCCCTCTTCGTGCACGCCGAGGTGCGCGTGCGCGTCGAGGAATCCCGGCAGCACCCACTTGCCGGACGCGTCGATCCTGGTGACGTCGGCGGGGATGTCGATGTCGGCGCCGACCGCGGTGATCACACCGTCGGTGACGACGACGGTGCCGTTCTCGATGGGATCGCCGTCGATCGGGACGACCCGTCCTCCAGTAACGGCAACGCTGCCGGTCAATTGGGCCATATGACCCACCGTAGTCAGGCCGACGATGCCAGTCCGATCGGCGTGACCTTGTGCCCGGGGAAGATCGACGACAGCGAGCCGGCGCCGAGGCGCTTCTGGATGACCTCGCCGAAGACGTCGAACGGGTTGTTGACGCCCGGCACGTCGCCGTCGTCGAGCGAGTTGGCGGTCAACGTCTGCCACTTGCCGAAGACGTCGCTGCCGGTCAATCCACCGCCGAGCAACCACATCACGCTGCCGTGCCCGTGGTCGGTGCCGCCGCTCGCGTTCATCTCCACGCGCCGGCCGAACTCGGTCTGCACGACGACGGTGACCCGCTTGCGTCGTGCCGGCCCGAGATCGGTCATGAAGGCGCTCAGCGCCTGAGCAGTCGAGCCCAGATTGCCGTCGAGATCGTTCGCCTCGTCGGTATGGGTGTCCCACCCACCCACATCGATGGTGGCAACCTGGAGCCCGACCTCAGCTCGCAACATCGCTGCTATGTCCTGCAGCGCCTGCGAGAAATCTCCGTCGGGATAGTCCGCGCCGTTCTGCACGCCTTCGGCGGCGCGCACGGTCGCGGCGGTCTTGAGTGCGGCAAGCGTGTCCGGCACGTCCTCGCCGAGCGTGCCGGGCATGCCGCGGTAGAGCTTGGCCACGGCCTCCTTGGACGCGGTGCGGATCTCGTCCCAGCCCGGGAAGACGAAGTCGTCCACCGACGTCAGTGCGATCGACGCTTCGGGACCGAGCAACGACATCGGTGTCGCGCCACCGACGGCCACTGCGCGGAAGGTGGTGCCCGGACCCAGCGCGTCGAGCGTGCGATCGAGCCAGCCGGTCGAGACGGTGTCCGAGCCGCCCTTCTCGAGGTATTGCTGGGCCTGGAAGTGACTGCGGCTCACGCCGGGGCTCGAGACGCCGGGGACGAAGCCGAGCTCGCCGGTGCTCCACAACGTGTCGTAGAGCGGGCGCATCGCGGCGTTCACCGCCCAACCACGCGCACCGCTGAGGGCGACCAGATCGTCGGCGGACGGCACCAGGTCGTTGCGCACCTCGCGCAGGTAGTTCAGCCCGAGGTCGGACGAGTTGGGCACGAGGATGCGCAGCCCGTCGGCCGCGCCGCGCATGAACACGACCACCACGGTGTTGCCGGTCGTGTCGGGCGTGGTCGCGAACGACGCGCGGGCGGTGACGAACTGGCCGGCCAGCGCGGCGGTGCCGACCATGCCGGCGCCGGCGATGAAACGGCGGCGCGTCCAGCCAGAACTTCCCCAGGCGTCGCGTTGCGCGTGCAGGGCGCCGTCCACCTGCTCGGCACGGGCGACGAGCGCAGATTCGACCGAGGGTTCAGCGCAGCGCATGGTGTGGTCCGTCCAGGATTACCGCGGCGAGCGGGTATGCGAGCCATTGGAGCCGGGAGTCGGCGATGGCGGTGCCGGCGGCTTCACCCGCGAAGGTCTGCAGCGCCTGCTCGTGGGTTTTGCTGAAGGTCATGCCGGTGAGCCAGTTCGTCACGGCCTTGATGGCCGCACCGCTCGTGGCGGCCGAACCGAAGAAGCCGGTGACGTCGACGCCCTTCATGCCGTTCCACCAGCCGCCGGCGATGCCCAGGTGCATGTCCCACATCGAGAGCAGGTTGCCCGCGGAGCGCCACGCGGCGGCGACATCCGGATAGCCGTTCGGCGCGGGCCAGTCGAGCGGCACCTGGCCGGCCGAAGAGCTGACCCAATGCAAGGACTCGAGGATCTTGGCCCAGTCGGTGACCTTCGGGTTCAGCGCGCGGATCGTGGCCACCACGTTCTCGGCCGGCCGGCGCACCTTCGCGCCGCGGCTCTCCCAGAACTCGGACGAGCGCAGGATCGTCTGCACCATAGGAAGGATCGCGGTACCGCTGTTCAGATACGCCTCGGCAACCGCGTTCACGAGTGCAGCCGACGGGTTGTCGGAGACGTAGCGCACGCACATCTTCCGAGCGAGGTTCGCGGCCGTGTACCTGTGCTTCGCGAGATAGCGCAGCAGGTCGTTCCCGGCGGCCTCGCCATCGGCGGCGTGCTTGTTCGGGTGCGTGAACCCGAGCACGGTGACCTTGCCGGTGGGGTGGATGTAGTCGTCGAACAGGTAGTGCTGGTTGTCGTCGACGGTTCGCCCGGTGAGCATCTTCGCGACGTTCTTGACGTCGTTCTCGCTGTAGTGCAGGCCGACGGTGTGCAGCTCGAGCAGTTCGCGGCCGTAGTTCTCGTTGACTGCGGCCTTGGTCGACTCGGCCAGGCTCAGGTAGACCAGCATCGCCGGATGCTTTGCCGCGGCGAGGAGCATGTCGGTGAACGTCCCGAGCACGTGCGGACGGATCACATCACGGTCGAAGGCGTGCCGGGTGTTCCACAGGTCGCCGTTGTGGTTCGGCACATTGAGGTGGTTCGAGAAGAGGTCGACCAGCGTCTCGTAGAGCTGTGCCGGGCTCCAGGCCTGCAGGCCGAGGGTGACTTCGGTGAGCTGGTCCATCGCGTCCCAGCCGTAGGCGTTGTCATGCGCGATGAGCCACTGCTGCACGTCGAACGGGGACTTCTTCAACAGCGGACCGCAGGCCGCGACCGACTTGTGCCCGCTGTAACCGGGATGCGCCTTCGCGAACGAGATCTGCGCGGCGTACCAGGCCGACGCGCCGTGCTTGTCGACGTAGGCGCGGTCGGCACTGGTCGGTCCGAAGGAGAACCTCGAGAGCAGGTGCGCAGTCGGGTCCCACTTCAGCGGCGCGAGTGCAGAGTGCCTGCTGTGCTTGATCGCCGCGTCGATGCTCGGCCAGATAGTCGTCACCGGGGTCCTTCGAGGATCTTGGGGTCATCGCGTCGTGCCGTCCCCCGGCTCGGAGATGATGTTAGATTATTGTTAGGTCAGAGGCAACGGCGGCCGCCGCTACGGTGAAGCCATGGCACAGTCCGCCGCGGCATCTTCGTCCGCCACCGCCACCATCGGGGTCACCGGCCTCGCCGTGATGGGCCGCAATCTGGCCCGCAACCTGGCGCGGCACGGGCACGTCGTTGCGCTGCACAACCGCACCCAGGCCCGCACCGACTCCCTCGTGGAGCAGCACGGCGACGAAGGCGACTTCGTCCCGTCGACGTCGATGGCCGAGTTCGTCGCATCGCTGTCCAAACCGCGGGCCGTCATCGTCATGGTGCAGGCGGGCGGGCCGACCGACGCGGTCATCGAGGAGCTCGTCCCGCTGCTGGACAAGGACGACATCATCATCGACTGCGGCAACGCGCACTACATGGACACCCGGCGTCGGGAGGAGTCGCTGCG
>DASXJN010000152.1:0-8700 GCA_036497365.1 Jatrophihabitantaceae bacterium
GGCGAAGCCACCATCCCACGGTAGGCGACCCTTCCCAATCGTCCGCCTCGGGGGCAGAGTTCGCCCATGGACATGGAGCTGGCCACCAACCTGATCACCCGCGTGAACATCGGCGACAGCCTCACCCGCACCGCCGCGCGCCTGCCCGACCAGCTCGCGATCGTCGACGGCGACCGGCGGTGGACCTACGCCCAGCTGGACGAGCGCGTCAACCGTGTCGCGCACGGGCTGGCTGAGCGCGGGTACTCGCGTGGCGACGCGCTGGCGCTCGCGTCGGGCAACAGCTGCGAGTTCCTCGTCACCTACTACGCGTGCGCGAAGCTCGGCCTCGTGTGCGTGCCGATGAATCTCGGTTGGCGCCCGGACGAGATCGCCTACGTGCTCGACCACTCCGAGTCGGTCGGCATCGTCGTCGAGGCACAACTCGTCCCGCTCGTCACGCCCGCGGTCGAGAAGGTGCCCGCAGTGCGCGAGATCATCGTCGCCTACGGGACCGGCGCCGAGTACGACGAGTCATTGCTCGACCGGACGTGGCTCACGTTCGCCGACCTGCACAGCGACGACCGCAGCAATCCCGAATACGTGGTCGACGACCGCGACGCGATCAGCTATCTGTACACGAGCGGCACGACGTCGTTCCCGAAGGGCGTCGTCGGCAGCCACACCGCGATCTACCTCGAGTCGCTGATGGTCACGGCCGAGACCGGCATGAACCAGAACGATCGCGTCGCCTGCCTGATGCCGCTGTTCCACACCGCGCAGTTGAACGGCTTCGCCTCGCCGGCGGTGATGATGGGTGCGACGCAGTACCTGCTGCGCGGCTTCGACCCGGTCGCGTTGCTCGATCTGATCGAGCACGAGCAGATCACCCGTGCGTTCGCGCTGCCGATGATGTGGCGCGCGCTGGTCGAGCATCCGTCGATCGGCGACCGCGCGCTCTCGTCCCTGCGCAAGGCGGCGTATGCGATGACGCCGATGCCGGACGAGTTGCTGCGGCGCTGCCTCGACACGTTCAAGTGCGACTTCTATCTCGCCTTCGGGCAGACCGAGATGAGCCCGGTGACGACGATCTTCCGTCCGGAGCACCAGCTGTCACACGCAGGCGCGGTCGGCACGCAGGTCGTCAACGTGCAGATCGGGATCATGGACGCGCAGGGCAATCTGCTGCCGCGCGGCGAAGAGGGCGAGATCGTGTACCGCGGTCCGCAGGCGCTCAACGGCTATCTGAAGAATCCGGAGGCGACGGCGGACGCGTTCGCGCACGGCTGGTTCCACTCGGGTGATGCGGGCTATCTCGCCGACGACGGCATGTTGTGGTTCAGCGACCGGTACAAGGACGTCATCAAGACCGGCGGCGAGAACGTCGCATCGATCGAGGTCGAAAAGGCTTTGTACGCAGCCGATCCGGACATCGCCGAAGCCGCCGTCGTCGGGCTGCCGCACCCGCGCTGGATCGAGGCGATCACCGCCGTCATCGTCCCCAAACCCGGCACGACCCCGGACGAGGCGAAGATCCTCGAGACGATGCGCGGCGCGCTGGCCGGATTCAAGACGCCGAAGGCCGTCGTCGTGCTCGACGAGTTGCCGAAGACGTCCACCGGCAAGATCCAGAAGAACGTGGTGCGCAAGCAGCTGGCCGACTACTACGAGAGGCACCGCGACTGAGTAGCGTCGGGGTGTGGACGATCTCGCCCTCGCCGCCGCCCTCGTCCGCGATGCCGGGCGGCTGGCCGCGCGCATGCTGCGCGACGGTCTGCACACCGAGCACAAGACGTCCGTGTCGGACGTCGTGTCCGCCGCGGACCACGCTGCCGAGGAACTGATCGCCGCACGGCTGCGCGACGAGCGGCCGGACGACGGCGTGGTCGGCGAGGAAGGCACCTCGATCACGGGCTCGCGCACCTGGTACGTGGACCCGGTCGACGGCACGTACAACTTCTTGTCCGGGCTGCCGGAGTGGTGCTCGGCGCTCGCCCTCGCCGATGCGGACGGCCCGGTGCTCGGCGCGGTGTACCAGCCGACCGTCGACGAACTCTGGCTCGGCGGACGCGAGCTGCCCACCACGTTGAACGACGAGCCGCTCCGCCCGCTGGTCGACAAGCCGCTCGCCGAGGTCGCGATGGCGAGCTACCTGCACCCGACGACACTGCCCGACGAGTCGCTGCGCGAACCGCTGCTGCGCGCGATGCAGGGGGCCGCGACCGTGCGGATGCTCGGCTCGGGCTCGATCGAGTTGGCGTCGGTGGCGGCCGGGCGGCTCGGCGCGTGGGTGCAGGTCGGCTCGCTGCCGTGGGACTGGCTGCCGGGCACCGCGCTCGTCCGTGCCGCGGGTGGCGCCGCCGAGGTGGTCGAGGCGCACGGGCACCGCTGGCACATCGCCGGTTCGCGTCAGGTCGTCGAACAGCTCACCGCCCTGGTGACCACCGCCTGACCGCTGTTCAGTGCCTGGCGGTCCCTCGAGTGGTCACTTGCGTCCTCGGGTGGTCACTTACGCCCGACCACTCGAGCCCTAACTGTCCACTCGAGCAGGTGAACCGGCCACAGGAAGACCCGGAACGTGCGAGCCACTCCGCTTTCTTGATCAAGACGGACTCACCCGGTCATGGGCGGTCGCCCTCGGGTGGTCACTTCCGTCCTCGGGTGGTCACCTGCGCCCGGCCACTCGAGACACAAGTGACCACTCGAGCGTCAGCCGGGCCTTGTGTGCATCACTGCGATGCCGTCGCAGGCCGGGCGCTACGCGGATGGCTTCACGCCGTTGATCACAAGGGGCAGCCGGCGCGAGGCGATGTCAGCGGTCGTCGTCGGGGTGCGGATCGAGCCGCGAGTCGAGTTCGGCGCGGGAGTCGCGGCGCGCGTCGATGCGCTGCTCGACGTTGTGGGCGAGCCGGTTCCGCGGCCCGGAGAGCAGGACCAGCGACAACGGGACGGACAGCACGAGCGCGATGAACGCAGCCAGCAGACCGCCGAGCCCGACCAGCACCAGGATCCCCCACAGCGCGAAGAACATCGCGAAGCGCAGGATGGTGTAGCCCCACAGCGATCCCATCCAGCTCGAGAAGCTCGGCCCCTTCGGGGTCGGCGACTCGTCCGGCTGCGCGCTCACGATTTCGAGCCTACCTACGCCCAGATGTCCTGCGGCTCCGCGCGACGCTCGACCAGCGGCACCGGTCCGTCGTACTCACGGATGACCTCGTAGCGGGTGTTGCGCTCCTTGGGCGTGAACCCGGCGTCGCGGATGAGCGTGAGCAGATCCTCGCGGGTGAGCTTGTCGGGCGTGCCGTAGCCGTCCGCGTCGTGCGTGATCTTGTACTCGACCACCGAGCCGTCCATGTCGTCCGCGCCCCAGTTCAGCGCGAGCTGCGAGGTCGACAACCCGTGCATGACCCAGAACACCTTCACGTGTGGGAAGTTGTCGAGCATCAGCCGCGAGACGGCGAACGTCTTCAGCACGTCGATCGGCTGCGCCATCGGCAGATGTGAGAGCCGGTTGTTGTCGTTGTGGAAACGCAGCGGGATGAACACCTGAAAGCCGCCGGTCTCGTCCTGCAGTTCGCGCAGGCGCAGCACGTGGTCGACGCGGTGTCGAGGCTCCTCGATGTGCCCGTACAGCATCGTCGCCGGCGTGCGCAGCCCCTTCTGGTGCGCGAGCCGGTGGATGCGTGACCAGTCCTCCCAGTGCGTCTTGTGGTCGACGATCTGCTTGCGCACGTCCCAGTCGAAGATCTCCGCGCCGCCGCCGGTGAGGGACTCCAGCCCGGCGTCGATGAGCTCGTCCAGGATCTCGTCCGCGCCGAGCCCGGAGATCTCCTCGAACCAGTGCACCTCGGTCGCGGTGAACGCCTTGAGCGCGACCTGCGGCAGCGCGGCCTTCAGCTCACGCAGCACGCGCGGGTAGTACTTCCACGGCAGCGTCGGATGCAGCCCGTTCACGATGTGCAGCTCGGTCAGGCCGTCGTCCTTCATGGCGAGCGCCTTCTCGACGGCCTCCTCGACGCGCATCGTGTACGCGTCCTTCTGGCCGGGCTTGCGCTGGAAGCTGCAGTACGCGCACGACGCGGCACAGACGTTGGTCAGGTTCAGGTGCCGGTTGACGTTGAAGTAGACCGTGTCGCCGTTCTTCGCCCGACGCGCCCCGTGCGCCAGGCCGCCGAGCCAGGCCAGGTCGTCGCAGTCGTAGAGATCCTCGCCGTCCTGTCGGGTCAGCCGCTCGCCGGCGGCGATCTTCTCGGTCAGTTCGGCCTTGCGGGAGGGACGCCATGCCATGCGGCCAGGGTACGGACGGCACTTTCCCGGCCCGAGCCGACCGTCCTGGAATGTGAGTTGACACCGCTAACTTATCGTCGCTAACTTAGTGGCGTTCACCTGGGACACGAGGAGACCGCCATGCTGACCCGTCTCGCCGATCTCGGCATCCGCGCCCCGCGCCGCGTGCTCGGGCTGGCCGGCCTGCTGCTCGTGCTGGCTGCCGTATACGGCATCTCGGCGGCCGCGCACCTGAGCTCCGGCGGGTTCTCCGACCCCTCCTCGCCGTCCAGCCAGGCCTCGGACCTGCTGTCGAAGACCTTCCGCGCCGGCGCACCCAACCTGCTGCTCGAAGTGACCTCGCCGCACGGTGCGACCAGCTCCGCGGCCCGCGCCGAGGGAGGGCACCTGGCCGCCGTGCTCGAGAAGGCGCCAAACACCACCCAGGTGAGCTCGTTCTGGACCGCTCCGAAGGCGCAGGCGGCCGCGCTCGTGAGCAAGGACGGCACCTCGGCACTGGTCGTCGCGCGCGTGGCCGGCAACGACAGCGTCGCGCCCAAGCGCGTCGGCGACATCGCCGGGCCGCTCGTCGGGATGCACAACGGGGTGACCGTCACTGCGGGCGGTCAGGGCATCGTGTTCAACCAGGTCGACGACCAGACCAAGAGGGATCTCGCCACCGCCGAGGCGATCTCGATCCCGCTGACGGTCATCGCGCTGATCTGGGTGTTCGGCAGCTTCATCGCCGCGCTGCTGCCCGTCGTCGTCGGCATCTCGTCGATCATCGGCACGATGGCGATCCTGCGCGGACTCGCCTCGCTGACCGACGTCTCGATCTACGCGCTCAACATGACGACCGCGATGGGCCTCGCGCTCGCCATCGATTACAGCCTGTTCATCGTCAGCCGGTATCGCGAAGAGATCCGCAACGGCATGGCACCGGACGACGCGGTGCGCCGCACGATGCAGACCGCCGGACGGACCGTGCTCTTCTCGGCGCTGACCGTCGGTCTGTCACTCGCCGCACTGATGGTGTTCCCGCTGTTCTTCCTGCGCTCGTTCGCCTACGCCGGCATCGCCGTCGTCGCACTCGCCACGCTGGCCGCGCTGATCCTGCTGCCGGCCATGCTGACCGTGCTCGGCAGCCGGGTCGACTCGCTCGACCTGCGCGTGTTCGTCCGCCGCCTGCTCCGCCGTCCGCCACCGGTGGTCAAGCCGGTCGAGGCGACGTTCTGGTACCGGACGGCCACCCGCGTGATGAAGCGGGCAGTGCCCGTCGGCCTGCTGGTGACCGCGTTCCTCGTCTCGCTCGGACTTCCGTTCCTGCATGCCTCGTTCGGCTATCCGGACGATCGGGTGCTGCCGCACTCCGCGTCGTCACACCAGGTCGGCGACGATCTGCGCACCCGCTTCGGCGCCAACGCCGCGTCGACGATCTCGGTGGTGGCGCGCGACATCTCGTCTGCACCGAACTCGATCGGCAGCTACGCGGACGCCCTCTCACAGGTGCCGGGCGTGACCGCCGTGTCGTCGTCCGCGGGCACCTACGTCGACGGCTCGGCCACCGGGCCGGGCGTGCCGGCGATGCGTGCCGGCGCCGTCACCTATCTCGACGTCCACAGCGACGCCGACGCGCAATCTCCACCGGCCAAGCAGCTGCTCACCGGGGTCGAGGCCGTGCAGTCGCCGTGGCCGGTGCAGTTCACCGGGCCGACCGCGGTGAACAAGGACAGCCTGGCCGCCCTCGGCAACGCGCTGCCGTGGGCGCTCGGTCTGATCGCACTCGCCACCTTCGTCGTGCTGTTCCTGTTCACCGGCAGCATCGTGTTGCCGCTCAAGGCACTCGTGCTCAACACGCTGTCGCTCTCGGCCACGTTCGGCGCGATGGTCTGGGTGTTCCAGGAGGGCCACTTCGGCTCGCTGTTCAACGACCTGACGACGACCGGTTATCTGGTCCCGACCATGCCGCCGCTGATGTTCTGCCTCGCGTTCGGGCTGTCGATGGACTACGAGGTGTTCCTGCTCTCGCGCATCCGCGAGCAGTGGCTGGCCTCCGGCCGCACAAGCGCAGACAACACCAAGGCGGTCGCGCAGGGTCTGGGCCGCACCGGACGGATCGTCACCGCCGCGGCCCTGCTGATGGCCATCGTGTTCGCCGCCATGGCAGGCTCGAAGGTGTCGTTCATGATGTTGTTCGGCACGGGACTCACACTGGCGGTGCTGATGGACGCGACGATCGTCCGAGGGGTGCTCGTGCCGGCGTTCATGCGGCTGGCCGGACGATGGAACTGGTGGGCGCCGCGACCATTGGCCCGGCTGCACGAGCGCATCGGGCTGCACGAGGAGCCCGAGCCGATCGCAGAGATCAAGGAGCCGGTGGCGGTCTAGTGACGACCAAACGCAAGAGGGCGTCCAGAGGTTCTGGCGAGCATCTCCGCGACGAGATCATCGAGGCAACCAAGAAGTTGCTCGCCGAGTCGGGCCGCGCCGAGGACGTCTCGATCCGTGCTGTCGCCGACGCGGTCGGGGTCACGCCGCCGTCGATCTACCTGCACTTCGCGGACAAGAGCGAGCTGCTCGGCGCGGTGGTCGTCGCCGTGTTCGGCGAGCTGGACGAGGCCATGGTCGCCGGCGCCGAGTCGGCCGATACCCCGGTTGCCCGGCTCTTCGCGTACGGGTTGTCCTACGTCCGGTTCGCCGTGTCGCACCCCGAGCACTACCGCATCGCCACGATGGATCCGTGCCCGACGCCGAACATCGAGGTCGACGAGGTGCTGCGCTCGTCGGCGTTCGAGCACTTCCGCGCGACGGTCGCCGAGTGCATCGAATCGGACGTTTTCACCGGCGGCGACGAACTCGCCATCACCCTCGATCTGTGGGCGGCCGCACACGGCGTGGCGTCGCTCATGATCGCCAAGTCGTACCTGCCGTGGGGCACCGTCGACGAGTTCGCCGGACGGGTGCTGTGCGCTGCCGCGGCCGGGCACATGGTGGCCACGCTCTTCGACGAGCCGCTCACGCCTGAGACGATGACCTCGTGGATCGCCGCACAACGAACCCCGCACTGACCTCATTGCGGCGGATGCTGCCGCGCGAGTTGCACGAATCGAACCGGCCGAGCACGACGGCACAAGCGGTCGCGCTCTACCGAGCGCTCGAGCTACGGCGTCCGGCCGCGCAGCGCATCGTCACCGATCCGTTCGCGCCGTTCTTCCTCACCGCCGGTACCCGCGCCGCGATGCGCCCGCTGGGCTGGGCCACGCCGTTGCGTGATCTCGCCGCGAAGCACGAACTCGGCGGGCTGGCGACCTACGTGCTGTGCCGGCACCGGTTCATCGACGAGCACCTGCTTCAGGCGATCGACCGCGATGTGCGTCAGGTACTCATCCTGGGCGCGGGCTACGACAGCCGCGCGTACCGCTTCGCCGCGCAGCTCGGTGACCGTCCGGTGTATGAGGTCGATCTGCCGCCGCTGTCGCGGCGAAAGGCTTCGATCGTCGCGGCGCACGACGAGTTCGCGGTCAATTCGGTCGTCCGGGTGGAGATCGACTTTCGCACCCAAACACTCGCCGACCGCCTCGCCGCGGCCGGGTTCGCGACCGGGCGGCCCACGTTCGTCGTATGGGAGGGCGTAGTCCCGTATCTCGACAGCGACGCGGTCGAAGCGACGCTGCGCACGCTCGCGGACGTGTGCGGAGCCGGCTCGGCCCTCGCGCTCGACCTGTGGGACGCCACCGGCGGACCGGGTCCGCTGGCTCCGGTGCGGCGCCTCGGCGCGCGAGCGATCGCGCTGGTCGGCGAACCGGTGACCTACGGGGTCGTGCCGGCTGCGGTGAGCGACCTGCTTGCCGAGTACGGCTTCGCGGTGATCGACCTGGCCGATGCGTCCGCGCTGACCCGTCGCTTTGCAACGCTGGGACGTCAGTCCGTCGAGTCGCTCTACGTGGTGGCCGCGTCGCGCTGAGGTGAAGCGTGTGTGTGGGCTGCGGTTGCGCTGCGGGTTCAAAAGCGGCAGTTATGGGCGCGCGGTTTTGTCGGCGGGTCTTGTTATGTTGGCGGGTTGCAGTGCGTTCGCGCATGCTTGATTTGGCGAGAATCTTCAGTTATTTCTGCGGATTCTACTTGACAGGAAGACGTTGTCGAGACTAGTATCGTACGTATGAGTCAGGCGGCGATCCGGGTTCCGGTGGACGCCTGCCTGACCCGGCTCGAAGGACTACAGCGGGCCAAGGCGCGTCTGGAGGCGCGTGAGATCGAGTACCTCGCTCGGTTGTGGGACGACCCGCCGCCGGTGGCGGCCGGCACGCGGCACCTCGAGAGCAGCGAGTTGGCGCAGCTGTCGATCGTGGCCGAGGTGGCCTGCACATTGCGGATCTGCCACGACACCGCCGCGAGCCGGATGCGCAACGCGTCGCGACTGGTGAACTCCTTCGGGAACACCTTCGCGTTGCTGCA
>DASXJN010000153.1:0-1672 GCA_036497365.1 Jatrophihabitantaceae bacterium
CGGGCGGTACCACTCGGTCAAGGAATTCACCATGCCGAACAGCAACCGGGCGGTGATATTCGGGTCCACGTCCGGACGCACGTCACCGTCGGCCTCGGCCTGGCGGACGAGTGTCGCGACGTAGCGGTCGAACCCCCGCCGCCGGTTGAGGGCGGACCGCTCGACGTCGGTATTCCCTCGCACGCGGAGCAGAAGCGTCACGTACGGCAGGTGGCTCTGCAGCACGTTCACGCTGCCGCGCACGAGGTGCTCGAGCTTCGCGATCGCGGGTGCGTCCATCGCCCGCGCGTCGTCCAGCACGGCGAACAGCCCGTCGAGTGCACGGTCGACGGCCATTCGCAGCAGGTCGTCCTTGCTCTGCACGTGGTGATAGATGGCCGACTTGCTGATGCCGAGCCGCTGCGACAGATCCTCCATGGACGTGCCGTCGTAGCCGCGCTCGTTGAACACCTCGACGGCGACGGCGAGCAGCGATTCGAGGTCGTAGCCCGGGCGGCCGCGCCGCGTCGCGGTCACCGGGCAACCAGCCGGTGCGAACGGCCGCGGAACTCGGCGACCACGGTGTCGTCGCGGCGGACGGTGACGTCGTAGATGCCGCTGCGCCCGAACTCGGTGCGCAGCTCGGCGGTGGCGACCAGTTCGTCCCCGAGCCGCGCGGGTGCCACGAAGACGATCTCGGCGCCGGCAGCGACGGTCGGGGCAGCGACGCTGTTGCACGCAGCTGCGAAGGCGGTGTCGGCGAGCGCGAACACCAGGCCGCCGTGCGCGAGTTCGTAGCCGTTGACCATGTCGGCCCGGACCTTCATCCGCACCTCGGCCCGGCCGTCGCCGTAGGCGACCACCTCAATACCCAGTGCGCGGGAAGCTTCGTCTGCGGCAATCATCGTGGCGACTGAGTCACCCGAATCGGCACCGCCCTGGCGTTCGGACACCTCCGCAGGATAACCTACCGAACGAACGGTCAGTAATTTCTCGGACGGAAGACGAGGACGATGACGGCTCTACGCAGCTACGTCGGCGACCAGTGGGTGGCCCCGACCGACGACGGCGCGCCGGTGCACGACGCGGTGACCGGCGACGAGGTCGCCCGGATCTCGGCCAAGGGGATCGACATGGCCGCGGCGCTCGACCACGGTCGCACGGTCGGCGGGCCGGCCCTGCGTGACCTGACCTTCCACGAGCGCGGCGCGCTGCTCAAGGCGCTCGGTCTGATGATCCGCGACCATCGAGACGAGCTGTACGAGGTGTCGGCCCGCACCGGAGCCACGCTGTTCGACAGCAAGTTCGACATCGACGGCGGCATGGGCGTGCTGCTCTCGTACGCCAGCAAGGCCAAGCGCGAGCTGCCGAACGAGAAGGTCTTCGTCGAAGCCGCACCGGAGCAGCTCGGCAAGGGCGGCCAGTTCTTCGGCCAGCACATCCTTACCCCGCTGCGCGGTGTCGCGGTGCAGATCAACGCCTTCAACTTCCCGGTATGGGGGCCGCTGGAGAAGTTCGCCCCCGCGTTCCTCGCCGGCGTCCCGTCCGTCGTCAAGCCGGCCAGCCCGACCGCGTTCCTCACCGCGAAGCTCGCGGAGCTGGTCGTCGACGCGGGACTGCTTCCCGAGGGCAGCCTGCAGTTCGTCGTCGGCTCGCTCGGCGACATGTTCGACCACCTCACCGAGCAGGACCT
>DASXJN010000154.1:0-2986 GCA_036497365.1 Jatrophihabitantaceae bacterium
AGCATCAGCACGAACAGGAACAGGATCATGATCGCGCCGGTGTAGACGATGATCTGCACCAGGCCGAGGAACGGGCCCTGCTCGATCAGGTAGAACGCGCCGAGCGAGAACATCGTCGCGACCAGCGACAGGGCGGAGTGGATCGCGTTGCGAAGCAGCACTGTGCCGATTGCGCCGGCCAGCGAGATCGGGCCGAGCACCCAGAACGTCACCGCCTCGCCCAACGGCACCTGCCCGTTGTGCAGGCCCGCGGCTAGTAGCGCGCTCATCCGTGGTGCCTGCCCACTTCGATCGCGGTGCCGGTGATGGGACGACCGGCCTCGTTCGCGGTCGACTGCGGCGGGCCCTGCTGCAACGGCGCCTGCGAGCTGACCGTGTAGTAGTCCTTCTCGTCCTCGCCGAGCCGCATCGGATGCGGCGGTGCCTCCATGCCGGGCAGCAGCGGAGCCATCAACTGCTCCTTGGTGTAGATGAGCTCCTGCCGGTTGTCGAGCGCGAGTTCGTACTCGTTGCTCATCGTCAGCGACCGGGTCGGGCAGGCCTCGATGCACAACCCGCAGAAGATGCAGCGCAGGTAGTTGATTTGGTAGACCTTGCCGTACCGCTCACCCGGCGAGAACCGCTCGGTATCGGTGTTGTCGCCGCCCTCGACGTAGATCGCGTCGGCCGGGCACGCCCACGCGCACAGTTCGCAGCCGACACACTTCTCGAGCCCGTCCGGATGCCGGTTGAGCACGTGCCGGCCGTGATAGCGCGGCGCGGTGGGCCGTACTTCGAACGGGTACTGGTAGGTGAAGGTCTTCTTGAACATGGTCCCGAAGGTGAGACCGAAGCCCTTCGCGAATCCGGTGACGGTGCCGGCCGGCTCCTGGCTAGACATTGGCGTCGTCTCCCTTCTCGATCGCGGCGGGGGTGGGCACGGCTCTCGCCGTCGAGTGGGCCATCGGCTTGGCCTTGGGTCCGGTCGGGACCACGAGATCCATCGGTGGGATCGGGAACGTCGGCACCTCGCTCGCTTCGTCCTCTTCCTCTTCCAGCCGTTCGGCCTGGCGCCGGGCCGACGCGCCCTCGAGCATCATCAGCACCGGCACGACGACGACCAGCAGCACGATCGCGAGCGGCAGCGCCGTCGCCTTCCACGACTCCCAGCCTCGGTCGCGCAGCACGTGGATGGCGGTGACGGCGAGGATCCAGACCAGGTTGATCGGGATCAACACCTTCCACCCGAACGCCATGAACTGGTCGTACCGAAGCCGTGGCAGCGTGCCGCGCAGCCAGACGAAGACGAAGATGCCGATGACGACCTTGGCGACGAACCACAGCACTGGCCACCAGCCGGCGTTGGACCCGTGCCACAGCGAGATCGGCCACGGCGCGCGGTAGCCGCCGAGGAACAGCGTGGTGGCCAGCGCCGAGACGGTGACCATGTTGATGTACTCCGCGAGGAAGAACATCGCGAACTTGAACGACGAGTACTCGGTGTGGAAACCACCGACGAGTTCCGACTCGGCCTCAGGCAGGTCGAACGGCGCACGGTTGGTCTCGCCCACGACGGCGACCGCGTAGATCGCGAACGACACGAACAGCGGGATGACGTTCCAGATGTGCCGCTGACCGAACACGATGCCCGAGGTCGACATGGTGTCGGAGAACAGGAAGACCGCGACCATCGACAGGCCCATCGCGACCTCGTAGGAGATCATCTGGGCCGCGCTGCGCAGACCGCCGAGCAGCGGGTAGGTCGAGCCGGACGCCCAGCCGGAAAGCACGATGCCGTAGACACCGAGCGCCGAGCAGGCGAACACGACCAGCACGCCGACGGGCAGGTCGGTGAGTTGCAAGAACGTGTGGTGGCCGAAGATCGAGACCTGCGGGCCGAACGGGATCACCGAGAAGGCCAGGAACGCCGGCACTGCCGACAGGATCGGCGCAAGGAAGTAGACGGGCTTGTCGGCCAGGACCGGGATGATCTCTTCCTTGAAGGCGAGCTTGACGCCGTCGGCCAGCGATTGCAGCGTGCCCCACGGACCGACCCGGTTCGGGCCGATCCGGTTCTGCATGCGACCGACGACCTTGCGCTCGAACACGATCGCGAACAGCGTCATCACCACGAGGAAGACGAAGATGCCGAGCACCTTGATGATGACGAGCCAGAACGGCAGGTCGCCGAAGCCCGGCAGGTTCTGCACCTGCGTCGGCATCGCCAGGGCACTCATGCCGCATCACCTCCGCCGAGCTTGACCGTCGATCCGTGTGCCGCGCGCAGTGTTGCCCGCACGGCGCAATCACGTGAGTTGGTCGGCAACCACACGACGTCGTCGGGCATGACCGCGATCTCTACCGGGACGGTCAGCGACCCGGCGTCGGTGGACACCGTGACACGGTCGGTCAGTGCGTGCTTGCTTGCCGTACCGGCGGACACGATCGCACGGGCGGGCTTGGCCGTGCCGGCCAGGTGCGGGTCGCCGTCCTGACCGCGACCGGCGTCGAGCAACTCGTGCCAGGTCGCGAGGACCGCCTCGCCCTGACCGAGCGGAGCACGCTGCTGCCGGAGCGCAGCGGAGTCGGGCGCGGCGGTGTAGGCGGAGAAGCCGGCGAGCTCGTCGCGTGCCGCGGCCACGGTGCGCAGACCGAGTGCTACGTCGAGTTCGTCCGCGAGCGCGTCGAGCACCTGCGCGTCGCTGAGCGCGCCCGTGTTCGTGATCGTCGAGTCGAACGGCCGGCGGCGGCCCTCCCACGTCACGTACCGGCCGGCCTTCTCGGCGGTGGGCGCGACCGGCAGCACGACATCCGCGTGCTCGGTGACGGCGCTGCGCCGGACCTCGAGACTGACGACGAAGCCGGCACCGGCGAGCGCGGCGTAGGCGAGTGCCGGGTCGGCGAAGTCCGCCGGATCGACCGCACCGACGACCAGCGCATCGAGTTCGCCGGTCGACGCGCCACGCAGAATTGCCTCGGTGTCACGGCCGGCCGAAGCAACGCCCCA
>DASXJN010000155.1:0-11191 GCA_036497365.1 Jatrophihabitantaceae bacterium
GGATGCTCGCCGTCCCAGCGTGGCGACAGGTGCGGCAAGCCGACGAGCGGCGTGTCGCCGGTCGCTTCGATCAAGGACTCGTACCGAGTCATAGGGCAGTCAGCCGCCGGCGACAGCCGGCAGGATCGTGACGCTGTCGCCGTCCTTGACGGGGGTCTCGAGCGAGCCGGTGAACCTGACGTCCTCGTCGTTGACGTAGACATTGACGAATCGGTGCAGCCCGCCGTCGTCGGTGATCAGCCGGCCCTTGAGACCGGCGAAGTTGCCGTCCAGGTCGTCGATCACGGCGGAGAGCGTGTCGCCCTTCGCCTCGACGGACTTCTCGCCGCCGGTGTAGGTACGCAGGATGGTCGGAATCTTGACCTCGATGGCCATGGGAAGGGAGCTCCTAGATAGAGGGGTCTTATGCGGCAACGCGCTGACGCGCAGATGTATTCGCTAAGTGCAGCGATCAGCAACAGTCGTAGCGCACATCGGCCCGGCTGTGCCCGAGCAGGACTCGCTGAATCGCGATCTCACGCATGTGACTCGACCACCTCGACCGGTTCCTCGTCGACCTTGCCGTCGACGATGCGGAACGACCGGAACTCGGTCTCGTCGTCGCTGCGGGTCGAGACCAGGACATAGTGCGCGTTGGGTTCCGACGCGTAGGAGATGTCGGTGCGCGAGGGGAAGGCCTCGGTCGCGGTGTGCGAGTGGTAGACCACGACCGGTTCCTCGTCGTTCGCGTCCATCTCCTTGTACAGCTGGAGCAGATCGGACGAGTCGAACTCGTAGAAGGTCGGCGACCGGGCCGCGTTGAGCATGGGGACGAACCTGGCCGGGCGGTCGCTCCCGGCGGGGCCGGCCACGACGCCGCACGCCTCGTCGGGGTGGTCGCGCCGGGCGTGCGCCACGATGGCGTCGTAGGTCGCCCGGTCGATGGTGAGCACGTTCCTTAGAATACGAGGCCCGTTACCGGGGTGGCGCAGTCAGCCCATGAGGGTTGTGACCAGGCCGTCCTGGAGTGCTGTGAGCCACAGATACCGGGCCTTGAGCTGCACCTCCGGGTCGGTCTCGTCGAGCTCGTAGTCGTCGTCCTCGCTGATCTGCAGGCGGGTGCCGAAAGCCAGCCGGAGGTCGTTCAGCACGCGCAACCAGCGCTCGGCGGACTCGCCGTCCAGGGCGACCTCGGTGCGCCGGATCGAGCGCCCGGCGCGCAGGTCGGCCAGACACTCGTCGACCCGGTCCAAGCGGTCCGCCTGCAACCCGGCCTCGGTCAGTTCTCGGTACGCCTGCGCTTCGGCGGCGTCGTCGTAGGCGGCCGGATAAAGCCGGCGGCGAACCGGGTCGTCGCGCCCGAGCACATCCGGATCGAGGACGTCCTCCAACTCGTGGAACAGCTGCTCGAGCACATGCGATTCGGCGAGGTTGAGCCGCACTCGCGCGCCGCCGGCACCGTCAGGAGTGATCTTCACCGGCTATGACTGCTGCTCGAGCGTGGCCCACAGCCCGTAGCCGTGCAGGGTGTTGACGTCGAGCTCCATCTTCTCCCTCGTACCCGAGGACACGATCGCCTTGCCGCGTTGATGGACGTCGAGCATGAGCTTCTCGGCCTTCGACTTCGGATAGCCGAAAACGGTCATGAAGACATGTGTGACGTACGACATCAGGTTGATCGGGTCGTTCCAGACGATGGTGATCCAAGGCCGGTCGGGCGCCGCAGACGTGTCACCGAACACCTGCTCGGTGGACTCACGTTCAGGTGCGATCGTCGGGGAGAGTGTCGATGACACCTGTCTATCGTGACATGGCAGCGCGATTGCGATCTGCCCGCCATGGAACGATCGGTGCATGCCATCGGCGACGGCACTGCTGACCGACCGCTACGAACTCACCATGCTGGGATCGGCCCTGCGTGACGGTACGGGCGAGCGACGGTGCGTGTTCGAGGTGTTCGCACGCCGGCTGCCGGACGGACGACGTTACGGCGTTGTCGGAGGTACCGGCCGATTGCTCGACGCCATCGACAGGTTCACCTTCGACGCCGAGACGCTGGACTTCCTCGCCTCGACCGGTGTCATCGACGACGCGACCGCCGAGTTCCTCGCGACCTACCGGTTCCACGGCGACATCGCCGGGTATCCCGAGGGCGAGCTGTACTTCCCGTACTCACCGATCCTCACCGTGTCGGGGAGCTTCGCCGAGGCGGTGGTGCTCGAGACCCTCGTCCTCTCGGTGCTGAATCACGACTGCGCGATCACCTCCGCGGCCGCGCGGATGGTCGCCGCGGCAGGCGGCCGTCCGATCATCGAGATGGGTTCGCGCCGGACTCACGAACGGGCCGCCGTCGCCTCGGCACGGGCCGCGTACCTGGCCGGGTTCGCGTCCACGTCCAACCTGGCCGCGGCGCGCGACTTCGGCGTGCCCACGGCGGGCACCGCGGCGCACGCATTCACGCTTCTGCACGATGACGAGCGCACCGCCTTCGATGCGCAGGTCGCGTCCATGGGTGTTGACACGACCTTGCTCGTCGACACCTACGACATCACTCGGGGCATCGAGCTCGCGGTCGAGGCCGCCGGGCCGCGACTCGGTGCGATCCGCATCGACTCAGGCGACCTGTCGGTACTCGCCCGGCACGCGCGCGAGCAACTCGATCGGCTGGGTGCGACGGACACCCGCATCGTGGTGAGCGGCGATCTCGACGAGTTCGCCATCGCCGCGCTCGCCGCCGCACCCGTCGACGCCTACGGCGCGGGCACCGCCGTGGTCACCGGGTCGGGCGCGCCGACCGCCAATCTCGTCTACAAGCTGGTCGAGGTCGACGGCCGTCCGGTGGCCAAGCGATCGGAGCACAAGGAGAGCCGCGGCGGGCGCAAGACCGCGCTGCGACTCCACAAGCCGAGCGGCACCGCGGTCGAAGAGATCGTCGTGTCCGGCGCCGTCGAGCAGCCCGGCGAGGGCGAACGGTTCCTGCAACGCGCGTTCGTCCGCGCGGGCGCGAGAGCAGGCGACGTGCCTGGTCTCGAGCAATCGCGCGAACACCTGCGCGCCGCAACGGTGACGCTGCCGTGGGACGGTCTCAAGCTCTCGCGGGGCGAGCCGGCGATCCCGACGCGGATCGTCTAGAGCCCTTTCGCGAGCTCTCAGCGGCACGAAGTAGCGTGGCGGACATGCGTGCGGTGATCGTCGTCGACGTGCAGAACGACTTCTGCGAAGGCGGTTCACTCGCGGTTCCGGGAGGTGCCGGCGTGGCTCGTGCCATCAGCGCGCACCTGCGGTCAGGCGACTTCGATCATGTCGTCGCCACCCGCGACCATCACATCTCGCCCGGCGCACACTTCGCCGCCGATCCCGATTTCGTCGACACGTGGCCGCCGCACTGCGTGGTCGGGACCGACGGCGTCCAACTGCATCCCGATCTGGACACCAGCACCATCGAGGCGGTGTTCGACAAGGGCGAATATGCCGCGGCCTACTCCGGCTTCGAGGCCCGCAGCGAAGGCGCCGGTTTGGCGGACTGGTTGCGCGAACGCGAGGTCGACACCCTGGAAGTCGTCGGCATCGCCACCGACCACTGCGTGCGTGCCACCGCGCTCGACGCCGCCGTAGCAGGGTTCGCGACGACCGTCCGCCTCGACCTCACCGCCGGTGTCGCCCGGAGCACCGTCGACGCGGCACTCGTCCAACTCGCGACCGCCGGCGTGACGCTCGTCGGCGAACCAATCGTGGCAGGCCCGTGACCGACCAGGAATCGACGACGGACGAGGCGCAAACCCGGGTCGGATGGGGTGCACTGCCCGCGTGCCTCGGGTTGATCGCCGTCCTGATCGCGTACACGTTGTTGCCGTGGTTCGACCGGGCCTCGGCGAAGTTCCCCGAGATCGACACCAGGCTCAGCGGCGCCAGCCGGCACTACAACGGCTGGGCGCAGACCTACTTCGGCTGGCTCGCGTGGGTCCTCGTCGGGCTGGTCTTCCTCCTCGCCTTCGCCGCGAACGCCAGCCGCCGATGGACGAGGTGGCTCCGGCTGCTCGGCGCCGTGCTCGCCCTCGTCGCCATCGTCCTGACGTTGCGATCCCTCAACCTGTTCATCAACAGCGTGCCCACCTACTCCGACTACCTGCGCCACGCGCGCTCGGGCTTCTACATCACGCTCGCCGGGTTCTTCGTCATGGGGGTTGGAGCAGCGATCGGACGGCCGCGCCGCTGAGCCGAAAGCTGTCCGGATCGGTGCCGAACGACTACGGTCAGGCGTCATGACCCAGCCATACGGACAGGAGCCGGTCGGTGGCCAGCCCGAGTACGGCCAGCCGTACGGGCAGCAGCAACCGCAGTACGGCCAACCGCAGCCGGAGTACGGCCAACCGCAGCCGCAATACGGGCAGCAACAACCGCAGTACGGCCAGCAGCCGCCGCAGTACGGCCAGCCGTATCAGCAGCAAGGTTATGGCGGCTACCAGCAGCCGCCCGACCGCCGTTCGGCCGTCGCCAACGCCTACGGCGCGCCCATCGGCAGCGGAGCGAAGTTCGGCGTCGTGGGCGCCACCTTCGCCGGGGTGGGGCTGATCCTGCTGGTCATCTCCTACGTGGCGCTCAACTGGTTCAGCGCCTCGGTGGTGCAGAACACCAAGTTCAGCGACATCCACACCCTGGTCAAGGACAACTCCGGTGCCAAGGGCCTCGCGACCGCCTACTTCTCGTGGCTGGGCTGGGTACTCGTGATCGCCACGGTGGTCATCGCCATCGCCGCCACGCTGCCGTCACCGGCTGCCGGCCCGCTTCGCGCGTTGGGCGCGATCCTCGCCGCCGCCGCCATCGCCTTCACGTTCTTCGCGATCCAACTGTCGGACGGTCAGGCCTACACCCAGTACCTCAAGCACGTCTCGATCGGGTTCTACTTCGCACTCGGTGGCTTCCTGCTCGCCGGCATCGGCGCCTTGTGCGGCCCGCAACGCCGCTGATCACCGGCGCTAGGTCGCGGACGCGGCGTCGATGTCGTCGCGGCCGATGCCGAGCACGAAGAGCACGGTGTCCAGGTACGGCAGGTTGACCGACGCGTCCGCGGCGGCGCGCAACGCCGACTTGGCGTTGAACGCAATGCCCAGACCGGCGGCCTCGAGCATGTCGATGTCGTTGGCGCCGTCCCCCACCGCGACCGTCTGGCTCAGTGGCACCCCGAACTTCTCGGCGAACCTGCTCAACGCCTCGGCCTTGCCCGGGCGGTCGAGGACGGGCTCGAGCACCCGCCCGGTCAGCACGCCGTCGACGATCTCGAGTTCGTTGGCCGCAGCGAAATCCAGCCCGAGCTCGGCGACGAACCGGTCGGTGAACGCGGTGAACCCGCCGCTGACCACCCCGACGTAGAACCCGAGCCGGCGCAGCGTCCGCACGAACGTCTCCGCGCCCCGGGTCAGCTCGAGCGACGACCGGACCTCGTCCAACCGCTGCTCGGGCAGGCCGGCAAGCAGCGCGACGCGCTCGCGCAGCGACTCGGCGAAGTCGAGTTCGTCGGCCATCGCGCGCGCGGTGATCGCGCGCACCTCGTCGCCCACGCCGGCCACCTCGGCGAGCACGTCGATCGCCTCGTGCTGGATCAATGTCGAGTCGACGTCGAGAACGACCAGCCGCTTCGCGCGGCGATGCACGCCGGCGGCCTCGACGGCGATGTCCACACCGGTGTCATCGGCAGCCTCGACCAGCACCGCGCGCAGGGTGCTCGGGTCAGCGGTGCGCACCAGCAGTTCCAGCGCCGTGGTCGGCTCGCTGGACAGCTGGGTGACCGTCTCGATGTTGCCGCCCATGTCGGCGATGCGCTGCGCGATCGAACTGACCGCGCCCGGCCGGAGCGGGTGACCGAGGACGATCACATGGGTGCGCGAGCCGGGAAGCGCCGGCCGGGCCGAAGCCCCTTGGTCGGCGACGGCGATCTCGCACTCCATGCCGAGCGCGCCGGCCGCGCGGGTGACCGAGTTGCGCAGCGCCGCCGTGTCGCCGCGCAGGTCGAACAGGACGGTCAGGATCAGGCGGTCGCGGATGACCACCTGCTCGACATCCCGGACGTCGATGTCGTGCGCGGCCAGCGCGGCGAAGAAGGCGGCCGTGACGCCCGGGCGGTCGCGACCGGTGACGGTCGCGAGCACAGAGGTCGGCTGCATCCAGTCAGCTCCTTGCCGAGGCGGCGGGGATCGTCGACCCGTCGAGCGTTCTCCGAGCGCGCGCCGTCGTACGCCCGGCGGCGCCCGGGATTACTCCGGATCGGTGTCGCGATTCCCGGTGCGTGGCCCTTCGGACGAGATCGAGGCACCTACGAGTTGCTCCGGCGAGGTGCGATGCCGGCGTCCGGCATGCGCCTCGGCCTCGAGTCGCTCGAGCAGGTGCGGGTAGTGGTACTCGAACGCGGGGCGCTCCGACCGGATCCGCGGGATCGAGGTGAAGTTGTGCCGTGGCGGCGGGCTCGAGGTGGCCCACTCGAGCGAGTTGCCGTGGCCCCAGGGGTCGTCTGCCGTGCAGATCTCGCCGAAGCGGTAGCTGCGGTACATGTTGTAGACGAACGGCAGGAACGACGCGCCGAGGATGAAAGCGCCGATCGTCGAGACCGTGTTCAGCGTCGTGAAGCCGTCGGCCGCCTGGTAGTCGGCGATCCGGCGCGGCATCCCTTCAGCACCGAGCCAGTGCTGCACCAGGAACGTGGTGTGAAAGCCGATGAAGGTCAGCCAGAAATGCACCTTGCCGAGCTTCTCATCGAGGTAGCGGCCGGTGAACTTCGGGAACCAGAAATAGATGCCCGAGTAGACGGCGAACACGATGGTTCCGAACAGCACGTAGTGGAAGTGCGCGACAACGAAGTAGCTGTCGGACACCTGGAAGTCGACTGGCGGGCTCGCCAGCAGCACACCGGTCAGGCCGCCGAACAGGAATGTCACCATGAACCCGAGCGCGAAGATCATCGGCGTGTCGAAGCTGACCGCACCGCCCCACATCGACCCGATCCAGTTGAAGAACTTGATGCCGGTCGGAACCGCGATGAGGAACGTCATCAGCGAGAAGAACGGGAGCAACACGGCTCCGGTGGTGAACATGTGGTGCGCCCACACCGCAAGCGACAACGCCGCAATCGACAGCGTCGCGAACACCATGCCCTTGTAGCCGAACAACGGCTTGCGGCTGAACACCGGGATGACCTCGGTGATGATGCCGAAGAACGGCAACGCGATGATGTAGACCTCGGGGTGCCCGAAGAACCAGAACAGGTGCTGCCACAGGATGGCGCCGCCGTTGGCCGGGTCGAACACCTGGGCGCCCATGTGCCGGTCGATCCACAGCACCAGCAGCGCGGCGATCAGGATCGGGAAGGCGAGCAGGACGAGCAGACTCGTCACCAGGATGTTCCAGGTGAAGATCGGCATCCGGAACATGGTCATGCCGGGTGCGCGGAGCGTGACGATGGTGGTGACCATGTTGACGCCACCGAGGATGGTGCCCAGGCCGGCGACGGCCAGGCCCATGATCCACAGGTCGGTGCCGGCACCGGGCGAGTTGATCTGGTTGTTCAGCGGCGAGTACATCGTCCAACCGGCGTCGGCAGCACCGCCCGGAGTGACGAATCCCAGCATCGAGAGGGTCGCGCCGAAAAGGAACAGCCAGTACGAGAACGCGTTCAGCCGCGGGAACGCGACGTCCGGCGAGCCGATCTGCAATGGCATCACCAGATTCGCGAACGCGAACACGATCGGCGTCGCGAAGAACAGCAGCATGATCGTGCCGTGCATGGTGATGAGTTGGTTGTATTGCTCCGGCGCGAGGAACTGCATGCCCGGACGGGCCAACTCGGCGCGCATCAGTAGCGCGAGCAGGCCGCCGATGCCGAAGAAGATCAGCGAGGTGACCATGTACAGGCGCCCGATCGTCTTGTGATCGGTCGTGCGCAGGAGCGCGCTGAACGTGGCGCCCTTCTGAACCTCGTGCACCGGGTAGGGGCGCGCGACGATCGGTTCCGGACCTTCCGGTCCACCAACGCCAGGCGGCCTCTCGGCAGTCGTCGTCACGTAGGTCACGATAGTCGCAGTGATCGAGGTGGACCGCACCGGCATACCCCCCGTCCGGCGGCTGGTTCCTCAGACAGGGTGTATCGGCTATCAGGAACATTCGAGCGGCAATTTCTGCGTCATTTCGGCCAAGTCCGGGATGCGTTTCCCGAAATCGGCTTGTTCGTGTCAAGACGGTGCTAGGTTCCGTTATCCTCGAACTGAGGTTTCTTCCCCCTCGCCGTAGGAATTTCGCGGTGCAGTGCAGCGGCGCCACGTGAGCCCAGCGGTCGAAGCCCCGCTGACGAACGCTGTGGACGAGTCCCGTAGCCGAGCCGAGCAGGAGGCGCAGTGGTCGCACGCCGTGCTGCTCCTGCCTTCCGGCCGAGTGCGCCCGCCCGCATCGGGCGCACGCCCTCGCGTCTGCAGTCCGGGACCCTGCTGCTCGGGGTGATCGTGCTCGCCTTGGCGATCTCGGTCGTCTCGTTCGTCGTCCGGCCGAGCAAGGCCAAGTCGTTCGACCTCTTCTACGGGTCGCTGTTCATCAACGACAACACCGAGCCCGTCGCCGTCGATCTGGCCAGCGGCAAGCCCTCGGTGCGCCTGCACAACGCCTACCGCAACGTGTCCGCGGCGTCGAGCAACGACCTCGACCTGATCCCGCTCGACGGCGAGAACACGCTGATGCTCGACCCGTCGACCGGTCAGTTCAACATGGTCGACAGCACCGGCTTCGTCGTGAAGCCCGATGCGGGTGGCGTCCGGCTGCCCGCGCACGCCGGGATCTCACACACCAGCGCAGTGCCGTCCGGCGACTCGGCGTTCATGCTCCAGTCGAGTACCAGGACGAGCTGGATCTACCTGATCAGCCAGCTGACCGTCGCCTCGGCGGTGGGCCTCCACGCGAGGGCCAAGGCGCGCGCCTATGCGACCGTCGTCCACCCGCTGGCCGATGTGAGCGCACCGGCCGCGGCCGCGAACGGCAGTCTGTGGATGCTCACCGACACCGGCGCCGCCGGCAGCACAGCGACCCAACAGCACTCGATCACCGAACTCAGCCTGCCGGCCGGCAGCAATGCCGGTGCCACCCTCACCGCGGCCGCGCACGGCTCGGTGACCGGTCCGGCGGCGGTGGGCAGCTCGACGGTCAATGCGGACGGCACCGGCGGCGAGGTCGCCGCCGTCGCCTCGACCCGGCAGGTCCAGGTGTTCGGCGCGACCGACTCGGCGACCTTGCCGATCAGCGTGCCCGGCACCGTCCTCGACATCGAGCCCGCGAGCAACGCCCAAGGCCGGTTGAGCTTCCTCTATCAGACGACGCTGGGCTGGACCGAGGTCACCGCGCCGACCACCGACTCCGGCTCGGCAGTCGTGCACCGGCTGACCGGCATCAACCCGGGCGCCCGGCTGGTTCCGCCGGCTGCGAGCGACGGGCACCTGTACACCATGGACGACAGCGGCGCCGGTGACCTGTGGCAGATCGAGCCGGACGGCCGTGCCGGACGGATCATCGGCGCACCCTCCTACCCGTACCTGAAGAACCTCGAGAAGCTCGACCTCACCTCGGCGCAGGTGCTTGCCCGCGGCGGCCGGGTCGTGTTCAACGCGCGCGCCAACAACGAGGCGGAGGTCGTCTTCAGCGACGGCAGCAGCCCACCCCGCGCGATCAACAAGCGCTCGGCCGTCGAGGTCGACCCGACCGGTGCCACCACCCTGGCCAACGGGTCGCTGAAGTCCACCAAGACGAACACCAAACCGACCAAGGCGCCGCAGAAGCAGCGACCACCGACCCAGCCGGTGAACACCAAGATCGACTGCCGGACGACGCACCAGACCCCGCACATCCCCCAGGTGACGGTGGGGACGATCGGATCACGCTCGGTGCAACTGTCGTGGCACTACCCGACGATCGATCCGCAGGACTGCGTGCCGTCCACCTACACGGTGCAGACGCAGAGTCAGAACTCGGACGCGCCGGGCTCGGGCACGATCACCGTCCAGTCGCAGACCGGCGTCACGCTGACCGACCTGTTCCCCGACACCACCTACGAGATCACCGTCACTGCGTATCTGAGCAAGAACAACCACACCTCGGCGCTTGCCGTGCCCGTGCACACGAGCGTTGAAGGCCCAGCCGCTCCGACCGACGTGCGGACCAGCGTCGACAGCAACGGCAACTGGACGATCGCCTGGCACTCGTGCGGCGGGATCAAGGCGGGCTGCGTGCCGGTCGCGAACTGGCAGATCGTCCCGCGCTTCTGTGACGGCCGCGGACTGAGCAGTCCACCCGACACGGTCAACCTCGTCGGCGACCCCACCCTGCACATCTGGCGCTACGTCTACCGCGGCAGCGACGCGCTGCTCGGTCGCGGGCTCGGCTTCACGATCCAAGGCGTCGGCACGCGGGGCACGGTCGGCGATCCCACCGGCGACGGCGGCTGCAGTTACAGCTGGACGCAGCCGGTCGCGGACGCGATCACGGTGCAGGCGAGCAAGCCACCGGTCACCAACACCGGGCAGACGACGACGGCGACGACGGTGGTCGTGCACTTTGCCGACAGCGCAGTACACGACCTGGGCGGGGTGGATGGACAGCTGAGCTACCAGCTGCGCACGGCCGACGGAACGCTCGTGTCGCAGACCGGTCCCACGACGCAGACCTCGGTGAAGCTGAACGGCATCACTGCCGGCAAGCAGTACCAAGTGGTGGTGAAGGCCAATCCGCCACGGCATCCCGAAGCGGCGGTCCAGCTGCCCGCCGTCGACGTGCAACCGACGTTCGCGAACTGGCCCGCGCCGCACATCACCGCGTCGTTCAGCAACACGAGCCCCACGCAGGGCACGTTGAACATCACGCCGGACCTCGGCGGCGCGGACACCGACGGCGAGACCTTCGACTTCACGTCGAGCAGCTTCCTCAAGTGCGGCAACACCGAGATGCCGCTCGACGCCGCGCACTTCCCGTCCGCGCGCAGCGTGGCTCCCGGCCAGTCGGTGTCGTTCACCGGTATCGACCGGTCCCAGTACTACGGCGACAACTGCACGGTCGCGGTGCAGCTGACCCAGAATGCGAACTCGGCGACCAACCCGCCGCTCTACGGGGCCGGACCGTCACGGCAGACGAGCACGTCGATCAGCATCTCGCCGCCCAGCATCACCACCACCAAGAACGACTTCACCGC
>DASXJN010000156.1:0-11850 GCA_036497365.1 Jatrophihabitantaceae bacterium
GGATCGCGCGGCCCGAGATCTTCACCTCGCCCGGCCACTTCGCTTCCTGCCCGTCCACCGGATCGATCGTCGCGCCGTGCAGCGCGAACCGTGGATCGCGTCGCAGGTCGGCTCCCTTGCGCGCGTTCGACATCGAGCCGAACACAAGCTCGCCGTCCTCGAACTGCACCTCGATGCCCGAGATCCGCGGCGAGCCGTCCGCGCGCACCGTGGCGATGGTCTTGTGCCGGTGCGCGTCCAGCAGTTCCCGCACCCGCCGGGCAAAGTCCGGCACTGCCTGTTCGACGTCTCGCCATGCGGTCATCTCGCCACGGTTCCACAGAACGCGGACCAGGAAAATCAGTGGCGCATGCCGAGATCGTCCCTATCGTTGGACGCACCAGTGTGACCCGACCCTCGAGGAGTTGACATGCGAGCAGCGTTCCTGACCTTTGCGAACCTGTCCGCAGCCTCGAAGGGTACGAACGTTTGCTGCAACGCACAGTCAACCTGGGCATCCTCGCGCATGTAGACGCGGGAAAGACAACACTCACCGAGCGGCTCCTCTACACCGCCGGAGTCATCGACGAGATCGGCAACGTCGACGACGGCACCACGCAGACCGACACGCTCGATCTCGAGCGCCGTCGTGGCATCACGATCAAATCAGCGGTCGCGTCGTTCACCGTCGGTGACGTCGCGGTGAACCTGATCGACACGCCTGGGCACCCCGATTTCATCGCCGAGGTCGAGCGCGCTCTCGGCGTACTCGACGGAGCCGTGCTCGTCGTCTCCGCCGTCGAGGGCGTCCAACCGCAGACCCGCATCCTCATGCGGGCCCTGCAGCGACTCCGTGTGCCGACGATGTTCTTCATTAACAAGATCGACCGCCGCGGTGCCGACAGCGATCGGGTTCTTCGCGAGATCACCGACCGCTTGACGCCGGCGATCGTCGCGATGGCCGGTCTCGACGCTGCTCGACTGACCGCGTTCCTCGCCGAACGGGACGACTCCGTGCTCGGCGCCTACCTCGACGGCACGGCGCTGCACTACGACGACCTGCGCGCCCGACTCGGCATACAGACGCGACGGTCAGTCGTCCATCCGGTGTACCGCGGCTCGGCACTCACCGGAGCAGGCGTCGGCGAACTGATCGCCGGCATCGCCGAACTGCTCCCACCACCCCAGGTGGACGCGGACGGACCCGGCTCGGGCCGGGTTTTCAAGGTCGGCCGCGGCCCAGCCGGCGAGAAGATCGCGTACGTGCGGATGTTCGCCGGCGCCATCCACACGCGCGAGCGGATCCAGCTCGCCCATCGCCAACGCAAGATCACCGGCATCGAAGTGTTCGCCGACGGTGGCACACACCGCCGGTCGAGTGCCCGCGCGGGTGAGATCGCCAAGGTCTGGGGACTTCCGGAGGTCAGGATCGACGACGAGCTCGGACCGCAACCGATGCGAGCCAGGCAAGTCGCGTTCGAACCGCCGTCACTCGAAACGGTCGTCCACGCCGATGATGCGGACGACACCGTGCGTCTTCGTTCCGCACTCGCCGAACTCGCCGAGCAGGACCCACTGATCAATGTCCGGCAGGACGATCTGCGCCAGGAGATCTACCTGTCGCTGTACGGCGAGGTGCAGAAGGAGGTCATCGAGGCGACCCTCGCCGACGACTACGGCGTGGCCGTCAGCTTCCGGCGCACCACGACGATCTGCGTCGAGCGCCTGATCGGTACCGGCCACGCGGTCGAGCGAATGCGTGCCGACGGCAATCCGTACCTCGCGACCGTCGGCCTGCGGATCGAGCCGGCACCCCCAGGCTCCGGCGTCGCCTTCCGTATCGAGGCCGAACTCGGCTCGATGCCGTACGCGTTCTTCAAAGCCGTCGAGGACACCGTCCGCGCCACGCTCGAGGAGGGACTGTCCGGGTGGCGCGTCACGGACTGCACGGTGACGCAGACCGACTCGGGATACCTGGCCAAGCAGGGTCTCAGCCATCAGCGATTCAACAAGAGCATGTCGAGCACCGGCGAGGACTTCCGCAAGCTAACTCCGCTCGTCCTGATGACCGCGCTTCGCGTGGCAGGAACGACGGTGTGTGAGCCGATCCATCACTTCGAGCTGGATGCGCCGGCCGACTCACTCGCGGTGCTCCTGGCTGCACTGACCCGGCTGCGCGCCGTCCCGCGTACGCAGTTGATCACCGAGCGCACCGCACTGCTGGCCGGCGACATCCCCGCGGAGTGCGTGCACGAGTTGCGCCGACGGCTACCCGCCTGGACGCGTGGCGAGGCCGCTCTCGAGACCGCGTTCGAACGCTACGACCCGGTGCAGGGAACGGCTCCCACTCGAACCCGGTCGAGATCCATAATCAACCAGCCGCACCGCGCGGCCGAGCGAGGAGACGCGTGATGTCACAGTTCTTCCTCGTTCTCGAGAGCCTGGACTGCGACAAGACCACCGAACTCGGCCACGACGAGGTGTACTTCCTCGTCTCGACCGGCGGCGCCGAATCGAAGTCGCTGGTCGGGCCGGACGCCGCGCACGGCGCGACCGCCGACAACAACACCGCCTGGGACATGAACGACAGCGGGTCGCAACAGGATCAGACGTTCAACGCGACGCTGTACTCCGGATCGGTCCCGGCCGGCCAGCAAGAGATCGTGTCGCTCACGTTCATGGAGCGCGACGGCACGAGCGTGGCCGACGAGGTCAAGGCAGCCGCGAACATCGCCACGGCTATCGGCAAGGACACCGGCAACAGCTAAGTGACCCTCGGTGTGACCGTGCTGGACCTGCACGTGCCGTTCGCCGACGACGTCTGGGTGGACGCGTATTGGGCCACCGATCCGACCAACGTGAACACGGTCGCCTGGCGGCGTCTGGGCCAGGCAACCGCCGACCAGCACGATCCGAACCGCTGGACGCTCAGCTACGACACGTCGCAGATCCCGGACCAGGACAACGCGGGATGGGGCACCGTCAACTTCGTGGTCGGCGCATCGCTGCAAGGGATCCAGCTGAACGGATCGAGCGAGAGCTACCGGCGCTTCGGCGTGAAGAACCACCGGCCGCCGAGCCCACCGCCGTGGCACCCGCGCGGGCCGATCTCGATCCGCACGCCGGTCACTGATCAGCAGATCGTCCGCTGAATCCTGGCTAGTCGGAGGTCCGCCGTCGCGGTCGGGGCAGTAGCCCACGCACGGCAAGAACTGCAATCACCGCGCCGGCTACGACCCGGATCGGCTTCGACCGAGCCGGCCGGGCGGGCCCTCCCTCGTCCGAAGTCTCCGTAGCGTTCGAGGCAACTGTCGACTCCGCCGGCGCAACTGGCGCCGGCGGAGGCGGCGACTGCGCCTCGACCGTGCGCCGGACCTGCGCGGCTTCGCGAGCCTGCCCGTAACCGAACCCGGAATCGCCATGCGGCCCGCACATGACCGACGTGACCACGGAGAACATGTCGATCCAGTGCACCCAGCCCTGTTCGTCGTCCGGTCCGGTGGGTGACGCACACGTGACATGCGCATCCGGTGCGCGCGGGTCGGGCGGCAGACTGTCCATCAGATACGCGCGCACGCCGTCGAGGGTCTGCCACAACTGTTGCGCGTAGGCACAGCTCTCGCGCAGACCGTCCTGGTACATCTGCGCACGTGACTCGTGGTCGGCGGTGAGGTCGTCGCGTTGGGGATCGAGGATCCGGTCCGGATCAAGTAGGTGTGGTTGCGGAATGGGATCCACAGAATGTCCTTTCCATCGTTCTGTTCACGAAGCCAGACGCGCTGCGCTTTCGAGGTGCAGCGCGTGGACGAAGGCTTGTGGCAGGTTTCCGCGCAGCTGGTGCTGGTCGCTGTCGAATTCCTCGCTGTAGAGCTGCGCGGGACCGCACGCGGCGCGGGTCCGCTCATACCAGGCGCGCGCTTCCACCGCATTGCCGCGCTTATGTTCGCCGAGTGCGACAAGGAAGCCGCACAGGAGGAACGCGCCTTCGGCTTGGGCGAGTGGACGGTCGTCGTGCCGGAATCGGTAGGCATACCCGTCCACCGTGAGTTCACGCAGATATGTGTCGAGCGTGGCTATCGTGCGCGGGTCGTCGGCAGGCACCGCTCCGCGCAACCCCGGCAGCAGCAGCGCCGCGTCGTGCCCAGGGTCGTCCGGAGCGCGTTGCCACCGGCCGTCTGGATGCAGCGAGGACTGCGCGGTGTCGGCGACGATCCGATCTGCCAGCGTGAGCCATTCGGCGCTCGACCGTCCGCTCGAGCATTCTGCAGCCGCCACGCGGAGGCCCCCCGCGGCGGTGAGTCGGCTGTGCGTCCAGGCCCGATCATCGATCTCCCAGATGCCGGCGTCCGGTTCGGTCCACCGCCGCGCGATGGCATCGGCTGCGATCTCGGCCGCGCGCTGGCGTGTCTCGTCGAGACGTCCGAGCCGCGCGGCGGCAGCAAACAACTGCAACGCTTCGCCGAAGGCGTCCAGTTGGAACTGTTTGTTGACCCAGTTGCCGACGATGTCGTAACCACCGGGATAGCCCGGCAACTCGAGATGCTGCTGGTCCGGCACGGGATCACCGCGAGTCGTGTAGGCCGGCGAGAGTCGCTCACCGTCATCGAGCAGCCGCGCCGCGACGAAGTCCACCGCAGCGTCAAGCAGTCCGTGTCCGCCTGCAGCGGCGGCGGCTTGGCCGGCGTAACACTGATCGCGGATCCAGACGTAGCGGTAGTCGTAGTTCCGTCCTGCCTCGGCACGTTCGGGCAGGCTCGTCGTCGCGGCCGCGACCATCCCGCCACCGTTGCTGGTGAGTCCTCTCATCACCGCATACGAGCGGCGGCTGTCCCGCGAATCGAGCACGTCGCTCAGCGCAGGCACCTCGGCCTGCCACGCGGCCTCGGTTGCCTGCCACAGCGCGGACGCGTCCGGAAGCTCGTCCGGCAAAGCACCGTCGCCGATCTCGAGCACCAGGTCGTGCCGCTCCCCCGGATCGAGCCGCAGCCGGAAGCCCAGTTCGTTTCCGTGATCTCGAGGTCGTGCCGCGCGCGCGCCGCTCCACCGCAACCGAAGGTCGCCGACTCGCATCGTCCAGACACCGCCGTCCCGGCGCAGTTGAGTCGGGCGCACGGTGTCGTAGCCACCACGCGGAACGAGTGAGACGTCGAGTTCCGCGCTCGTGTCCAGCGCGTGCACGTGGCGCAGTACCACGGCTCGGTCGGCGTGCGCCGGGAAGGCCAGCGCTTCGCGCGACTCGATCATGCCGGTCTCGGTAACCCAGCGGTTGCGCCAGATCATCGAGCCTTCCTCGTAGTACCCGCCCCACACGTGCCGCGCGGTCGGTGTCACGCAGTAGCAGCCGGCCCCGCCGACCAGGGTCGCGAACACGGACGGGCTGTCCCACCGCGGCACGCACAACCAGGTGATGTCGCCGTGCGGCCCCATGATGGCGCCCCGCTCGCCGTCCGCGAGCAGCGCGTATTCGCGCAACACGTGCGCCACCCGCGCGACTCCCAGCCCGCTCATGTCACTTCATACCTGGCCGCCACGCCACCCCGCGCCGCGAGCAGTGCCAGGGCGAAGCCGCTCGCGATCGCGCCGCTGACCACCGCGCCTCTGCGATACCGCCGGCTGACCGCGGCGACTGCGAACATCGACGCCGCGTGCGTGACGTCGACGCCCGCACCGAGGAGTGCCACATCGGTCGACGGAGCGAGCAACTCCAACCCGGCCTGAGCGGCCATCCGGACACCCAGGACGCGAACCAGCCACGCGGGCGGCGCGTCCGGGCTCTTGATTCCTGCCATCCGCGTGGCCGCATCGGGTCGGGCCGCGAGGGCCGTGCCGACCGCGGCCTGTGCTCCCGCGATCGCACGAAGCATCGTCGCGGTCAACGCGCCCGCCGCCACAACAGGGCGCCGGTGCCCAGCGCCAGGCCGGCGAATGCGGCCAACCCGCCGTGGTGCTGCGATGCCCACAGCTGCGGGTCTCGGGTGTGCGCCTTGTCGTCGAAGACTCCGTGTGCGGTGAAGTCCTTGCCGTCGGTTCCGTCGGCCGGCTCCCACAGGTTCTGCGGTGCATCCGGATCCTGTGGCTCGGACGTCTGTTGGGACGAGAAACCGGTACGTCCGAGATAGCGATCGAGCAGTCCGGGCGCGATCGCGTTGGCCGCCAGGGTCCCGACGGTGCTCGATCCGACCCAGTACTCGCGTCGGCGCGGATGGTCGGCCGCGAACACGACGGCTCGTGCGGCGAACTCGGGTTGGTAGATCGGCGGCACGGGTTGTGCCTGATGCGGCAGCTTGCTGCGCAGCCACGAGAACTGTGGCGTATTGACGGCGGGCATTTGCACCATCGTCACGTGCACCTTGCTCTTCTCATGGAGCAGTTCGCATCTCAACGACTCGTGGAAGCCCTGTACGGCGTGCTTGGCTCCGCAGTACGCGGTCTGCAGCGGAATCCCGCGATACGCGAGCGCGGAACCGACCTGAACGATCGCGCCGCGATTGCGGGGCTTCATGTGCCGCAACGCGGCCATCGTGCCGTACACGTAGCCGAGGTAGCTGACTTCGGTCGCCCGCTTGAACTCCTCCGGCCGGATCTTGTCGAACGGCGCGAACACCGATGAGAAGGCGTCGTTGACCCACACGTCAATCTCGCCGACCTCGCGCTCGATCCGGTCCGCGGTGGCCGCGACCGCATCGGCGTCGGCCACGTCGAGCGGCATGACGATCGCTTCTCCGCCGGCCTTCCTGACCTCGTCCGCCGCCCCGGCCAAACCTTCCTCGCCGCGGGCAATCAGCACCACCGTGTCACCACGCGCGCCGAAAGCCACCGAACTCGCTCGTCCTATTCCACCGCTGGCACCGGTGACGACAACCGTGCGGGCCATGTGGGTACCTCCTCGTTGTGTGCTCAGCTCGTCCAACCCATCGCCCACAGGTCGTGCTCAGCGGGCACACCGCCGGCGACCGCAAGCTCCTCGAGCAGGTCTACGAGCAGGGCCCGCCGCGCTTTCGGAAGCTTGCGCAGCATCGGCTCGATCGCTGTCCGGCGGCGTCGCGTCACGCGGGAAACAATGCGCCGGCCCTGGTCGGTCGAGGTCAGCACGAGTTGCCTGCGATTGGCTGGATCTTCAGCTCGGTGCAGCAGGTTCATACCCACCAATCGGTCGCACATGCGACTGGCGGTCGAGAGATTGAGACCGGCTGACGTGGCGAGCTCACCGAGCGACACAGCGCGACGACTCGCCACGATGACGAGCGCGCGGAACTGTGTGATGTCGATCCCCTCGTCGGCGACAGAGGCGATCGAGCGCGCACTCACAGCAACGAGCACGCGACACGCAGTGAGCACTGCGTCGACTTCGTTCGCACTGACCGCGGCAGCCGATCTAGTGCCGCCCTGATGACCAGTCACGGCTCAAGCCTGCCTCGTATTACTTGCATTTTGCAAGAGTTGCAATTAGACAAGATTGAAGGACCGCAAGATCGATGGGAGCGCACTGATGAAAGACAAGGTCGCCGACGTACTGCTGGCTCGGCTGCGAGAGTGGGGCATCGAGCAGGTCTTCGGATATCCCGGTGACGGCATCAACGGGCTGCTCGCAGCTTGGTCCCGAGCTGACAACAAGCCGCAATTCGTCCAGTCGCGGCATGAGGAGATGTCCGCCTTCGAAGCGGTGGGCTACGCCAAGTTCTCGGGCAAAGTCGCGGTGTGCGCCGCAACGAGTGGCCCGGGTGCTATCCATCTTCTCAACGGCCTCTACGACGCCAAGCTCGATCACGTCCCGGTCGTGGCGATCGTTGGGCAGACCGAGCGGTCGGCGATGGGCGGCTCGTACCAGCAGGAAGTCGATCTACTGAGCCTGTTCAAGGACGTGTGCTCCGACTACGTCCAGATGTGCACGGTGCCGCAACAGCTGCCGAACCTCATCGATCGCGCCATCCGGATAGCCGAGTCCGAGCATGCGCCGACGTGCCTGATCTTTCCCTCGGACGTGCTCGAGCTCGACTACACGCCGCCGGAGCACGCGTTCAAGCAAGTGCCGTCCAGCGTGGGCCTCGCCGCGTCGAAGGTCACACCCGACGACACCGCTGTTCGTCAGGCGGCCGACATTCTCAACGCCGGCGAGAAGGTTGCACTGCTGGTCGGGCAGGGTGCGCGCGGATGCGTCGACGAGCTGACCCAGGTTGCGGAGCTTCTCGGTGCCGGCGCGGCCAAGGCGTTGCTGGGCAAGGACGTGCTGCCCGACAACCTGCCGTGGGTGACCGGGTCGATCGGCCTGCTCGGCAGCGTGGCGTCCTACAAGATGATGATGGACTGCGACACGCTCTTGACGGTCGGCTCGAACTTCCCGTACACGCAGTTCCTTCCGCCGCTGGATCAGGCGCGTGCCGTCCAGATCGACCGATCCGGCAAGTGGATCGGCATGCGCTACCCGTACGAACTCAATCTCGTCGGCGACGCGAAGGCAACGCTGCAGGCGCTCATCCCGCTGCTAGAGCACAAGACCGAACGCAAGTGGCGTGACGAGATCGAGTCGAACGTCGCCGACTGGTGGAACGTGATCGAACGACAGGCACTCACCGACGCCGATCCGGTCAACCCGATGCGCATCTTCTACGAACTGTCGACGCGTATGCCGAGCAACGCCATCGTCGCCGCGGACTCCGGTAGCGCCGCGAACTGGTACGCCCGCGTCCTGCAGTTCACCGGCGAGGTGCGCGGCTCGCTCTCGGGCACGCTCGCCACCATGGGGCCTGGCGTGCCCTATGTGATCGGCGCGAAGTGGGCCCATCCCGATCGTCCGACTATTGCGTTCGTCGGCGACGGCGCGATGCAGATGAACAACATGGCTGAACTGATCACGGTCAGCAGATACTGGGAGCAGTGGAAGGATCCGCGCCTGATCGTGGCCGTACTGCACAACAACGACCTCAATCAGGTGACGTGGGAGATGCGTGCCATGGAGGGCTCGCCGAAGTTCGTCGAGTCGCAGACGCTGCCGGATGTCGATTACGCCGCGTTCGCTCGCTCGCTCGGTCTCGGCGGCATCAACGTCGACACCACCGACGGCGTGGGTCCCGCTTGGGAGCAGGCGCTCGGCGCCGACCGGCCGACTGTCATCGACGTGCGCTGCGACCCGAACGTGCCGCCTATCCCCCCACATGCCACCTTCGATCAGATCAAGGCTCTGGCCGGCGCGGTGTTCCACGGCGACGAGGACACGTGGGGCTTTGCGAAGGAAGGGCTGAAGCAGAAGGCCCAGCAGTTCCTGCCCGGCCGCAAGGACGGCAACTGACATGTCTGGCGCGACGAGCACACCAGTCGGCGCGACCGCATCAGCGGTCGAAGCCGTGCGCACCGGCCGCTTCGAACGCAGTCTGTCGGCACTCACTGCCGCCGGCGCCGCGGTGACCGCCGCCGAGATCTATCTCTCACACGACGGAGCAAGCTTCGGCAACAAGATGATGTGGTGGCCGATCGCAGTCGTTCCAACAGCCGTGCCGGCCGGAATCGCCGCGGTGTTCTCCCGACGCGCCGCACACACCGTGCTCCCGCTTGCGTCCGCGGCAATCGTCGCGAACGGCCTGCAGGGCACCTATTTGCACTTGCGCGGCATCGCGCAGCGGCCGGGTGGCATCACGCGCTACAACCTCGAGTCAGGTCCACCGTTGTTCGCGCCGCTGCTCGCCGCGGTGGTCGGCGGAATGGGTTTGCTCGCGTCCGTGCTGCGCCGCGAGGGACGACCACCACAAGGCGATCGCTGACATGCCGTTCCGTAGTCCCAACCAACGGGGAACGACGCCGCAAGGACGGGGACGGTTCGAGGGTTTCGACGTGCTCGACGAGGTGGGGGCCTGGGACGACGTCACCGCCGGCGTCGTCCTCTCCCGGCTGGCGTTGCCGGGAGACCTCGCCTTCTTCACGCCTGCCGAAGTCGCCATCGCCGGCCCGCTGCTCGATCTGCTGCTCGCCCAGGACAGTGATCCACGTGTGCCGGTGCTCGCGCTGATCGACCAGCGGCTGGCCGTGGGCGAGACGGACGGATGGCACTACGACAGCCTGCCGGAGGACGCCCAGGCGTGGCGCGAGACGCTCGCCGCGCTCGACGTCGACGCGCGCTCTGCACACTCCGGGCGTAGCTTCGCAGCGCTCGTCCCGAGTGAGCAGGCCGAACTGCTGCAAGCCGTCCAAGACCTCTCTTCGGACGGCAAGGCGTGGCACGACTGGCCGGCCGAGTACGTATGGAGTCTCTGGACGCGCTACGCGTGCACGGCCTTCTATTCGCACCCGTGGGCATGGAACGAGATGGGCTTCCCCGGACCGGCCTATCCGCGCGGCTATCTCAACCCCGGCGTCGAGGCCCGCGAGCGGTGGGAGGTCGCCGACCGGCATCCGACCGATCCGGTCCCCTTCGCCGATCGTGTCGAGGCCGCTCGGCACGAGCATGAGCGACTGGTCCGCGGTGACGGGCAGGCTCATGAGAAGTGACTACGCGGCAGTGCGGGCGCGCAACGAGTCCGCATGGCTGCTCCCCAACGACGGCACCCGCACAGATCATCGCGTGCGCGCCGACATGCGCCGCTACGCGGACGGCGACGAAGTCGATCTCGTCGTCGTCGGCGCGGGTGCCGGCGGCGGAGTGCTCACGCAGCGACTGGCTCGTGCCGGCTGGCGCGTCGTGTGCCTGGACGCCGGGCCGTTCTGGGATCCGGATCGCGACTGGGTGTCGGACGAACGCGGTGCGCACACCCTCTACTGGACCGAACCTCGACAGATCGGCGGCGCCGACCCTGTGCCGCTCGGATCGAACAACTCCGGGCGTGGCGTGGGCGGCTCGATGGTCCACTACGCCGGCTACACGCCGCGGTTCCATCCCTCCGACTTCGCCACGTACACCACCGACGGCGTCGGCGCGGACTGGCCGATCAGCTACGACGATCTGCGGCCGTACTACGCCGCGCTCGAACAGGAACTGCCCGTCGCCGGCGAATCGTGGCCGTGGGGCGATCCGCACGACTACCCGCACCGGCCACATCCCGTCGGCGGGAACGGGCAGATCTTCCTGCGCGGCGCCAAGGCGATCGGCCTGGACGCACGGATCGGGCCGGTAGCCATCCCGAACGGCCGCTTCGGCAATCGTCCGCACTGCATCTACCGCGGCTTCTGCCTGCAGGGCTGCAAGGTGAACGCGAAAGCGAGTCCGCTGATCACGCACATCCCGGACGCGTTGGCGAACGGTGCCGAGATCCGCTCCGACAGCATGGTCACCAGGATCGTCATCGATGACCGGTCCGGCGCGGTCATCGGCGTCACGTATCTCCGCGCCGGCAGGGAGCACTTCCAGCGCGCACGCGGCGTCGCGGTGTCCGGCTACTCGATCGAAACGCCGCGCCTGCTGTTGCTGTCAGCGACCGACCGATATCCGCAGGGATTGGGCAACGATCGCGATCAGGTCGGCCGGTACCTGATGGTGCAGGGTGCGCCGCAAACTGCGGGACGGTTCGACGAAGAGATCCGGATGTACAAGGCGCCACCGCCGGAAGTGACATCCGAACACTTCTACGAAACCGACCCGACCAAGCCGTACAAGCGAGGTTGGTCGATCCAGACCGTGAGCCCGCTGCCGATCACCTGGGCCGAACACGTTGCGGCACAGGGGCATTGGGGCGCACCGCTGCGCGAGTACATGCGTGACTACGTGCATTGGGCAACTCTCGGTGCCCTGTGCGAGTACCTGCCACTGGCCGAGAACCGTGTCACCCTCGCAGACGAGAAGGACAGGCATGGCTTGCCGGTCGCGCATTTCTCGTACTCGCAATGCGACAACGACAAGCAACTGACGCAGGCAGCGACAGGCGTCATGGAAGACCTCTTGCGCGC
>DASXJN010000157.1:0-9540 GCA_036497365.1 Jatrophihabitantaceae bacterium
TTTCGGAGTCGTCCTGCAGAACGACCCGCCGGCCTGGCGGGTCGTCGACCTCGCGCGGCAGGCTGAGCAGTACGGGTTCACGCACGTGTGGACCTTCGACTCGCACCTGCTCTGGCAGGAGCCGTTCGTGGTGTACAGCCAGATCCTGTCCGCGACGCATCGGGTCACCGTCGGGCCGATGGTCACCAACCCGGCCACGCGGGACTGGACGGTGACCGCGTCGCTGTTCGCCACGCTGAACGACATGTTCGGCAACCGCACGGTGTGCGGGATCGGACGCGGCGATTCGGCGGTGCGTGTCATCAACGGCAAGCCGGTCACGCTGGACACGTTGCGTCAGTCGATCGGTGTCATCCGTGGCCTGGCAAACGGCGAATCGGTCGACTACAAGGGCAATGTGCTGCGGCTGCCGTGGGGCGCGTCGTCGCGGCTGCCGATCTGGGTCGCCGCGTACGGACCCAAGGCGCTCGCCCTGACCGGTGAGATCGCGGACGGGTTCATCCTGCAACTGGCCGACCCCGACATCACCGCTTGGTCGATCGCAGCGGTACGCAAGGCGGCGGCCGAGGCCGGGCGTGATCCGGCGTCGGTGTCGATCTGTGTCGCGGCGCCGGCCTACGTCACCGACGGAAGTGACGCGGGCATGGAGCACGCCCGCGCCCAGTGCCGCTGGTTCGGCGGCATGGTCGGCAACCACGTCGCCGACATCGTCGGCCGGTACGGGACTGGGCCTGAAAATGGGCAAGGCGCTGCCGTGCCGAAGGCGTTGAGCGACTACATCGCCGGGCGGCAGGGCTATGACTACAACTCGCACGGCAAGGCCGGCAACGAGCACACCGACTTCGTCCCGGACGAGGTGATCGACCGGTTCTGCCTGCTCGGCCCGGCCGAACGCCAGGTCGAGCGGCTGCTCGAGCTCCGCGATCTCGGCGTCGACCAGTTCGCGCTGTACCTGCAACACGACGCCAAGGACGTCACCCTGTCGGCATACGGCGAACGTGTCATGCCGGCCGTCAACACCCGCGTGGCAGCCAAGACGTGACCACCGGTGTAAACGCTCACCCCCGCTTCGCAGGCCAACAGCATCGGTTGCGGTTGCGGTTGGGCCGGTGGGCCGGCCGGGGGTTGTTGGTGTTGGTCGGTCTGGTCGTGCTCGGCGCGATCTGGGAGGCCTACAAGTCCTGGGGCCCGGCCGACGGAGTGAGCGTGTTCGGCGCGCGCGTCCTGCCGCGCACCAGCGACGAGGCGATGCCGCACCTGTCCACGATCTGGCACGCGTTCGGTGCGCAGGAGGTCGGCGGTGCGATCACGCTCGGCCCGACCAAGACCGTGCTCGACTCCGTCGTGTCGGCCGCGTGGCACACATTGCGCTGGGCCGGCCTCGGCTTCGCCATCGGTGTGACTGTCGGCTTCCTGCTCGCGCTACTGATGGATCGGCTCGCCGTGTTCGAGCGGGCGCTGTTGCCGTACGTGGTGCTCAGCCAGACGGTGCCGCTCATCGCACTGGCTCCGCTCGTGAGCAAGTGGGGTCAGGGCTGGTCGGTCGGACCGTTCACGTGGGAGCGTTCGACCTCGGTGTCGATCATCGCGGCCTATCTCGCGTTCTTCCCGGTCGCGGTCGGCATGACGCGCGGCCTGAAGTCGCCATCGGCGGTGCATGCCGAGTACTTCCGCTGCTGCGCGGCCGGCTGGTGGAAGACGCTGATCCGGTTGAAGCTGCCGTCGTCGGTGCCGTTCCTGATTCCCGCGCTGCGGCTCGCCGCAGCCGCGGCGGTCGTCGGCAGCATCGTCGCTGAGATTTCGATCGGGCTCGAGGGCGGCATCGGACGGCTCATCCTCGAGTACTCGCAGCAAGCGACCGGTGATCCGTCGCGCGTGTACGCCGCGGTGATCGGCGCGGCCGTGCTCGGCCTGCTCGCTGCCGCGATCGTGACAGCCGTCGATTTTGCGTTGTGGCGTTATCACAGAGGGACGGGTGCTCGTTGAGCCAGGAAACGACAACCTCCGAAGCGCCGCCGCCGGCGGTCGAACTCTCGGGCGTGCACAAGACCTTCGCGCTCCGGCGCGGATCGGTCGTCGCGCTCGAAGGCATCGACCTGATGATCGGGCGCGGCGAGTTCGTGTCGTTGATCGGTCCGTCCGGCTGCGGCAAGTCGACGTTGCTCCGCGTGATCGGCGACCTGCTGCCGCCGACCGGCGGCGAGGTTCTCGTCAATGGCAAGTCGGCGCGTCGGGCACGGCTCGACCAGGACTACGGCTTCGCGTTCCAGCAGGCCGGCCTGCTCGACTGGCGCACGGTGCAGGCGAACGTCGAACTGCCGCTCGAACTGCACGGCGTGGACCGTGGCAAGCGGCAACGACGTGCCGATGAGTTGTTGCAACTCGTCGGTCTCTCGGACTTCGCCAAGCAGCGGCCGCCACAGCTGTCCGGCGGCATGCAGCAACGTGTCGCGATCGCGCGAGCACTTGCCGAGAGTCCGGCGCTGCTGCTGATGGACGAGCCGTTCGGCGCGCTCGACGAGATGACGCGTGAGCACATGCAGACCGAACTCGTCCGCATCGCCGGCGAGACGGGAGCGGCGGTCGTGTTCGTGACGCACTCGATCCCGGAGGCCGTGTTCCTGTCGAATCGCGTCGTCGTCATGTCACCGCGGCCAGGACGGATCACCGAGATCGTTCCGGTCGATCTCGGCGAGCGCACCGACGACACCCGCGAGGCGCCGCAGTTCTATGCGGCGATCACCCAGGTGCGCGAGGCGCTGCGTGGGCGTGCGGTCGACGCCACGGACGACGTCGTCGCCGGTATCGAGCGGGCGCAGGGTGCGCTATGAGGGCAGCGTCATGAAGGTGGGGCGGGTAGCCGCGGTCCTGATCCCGCCGATCCTGTTCGGCGTCCTGTTCATCGCCGGATGGCAATTGCTCGTGCGCGGTGCCGACATCAGCCAGTTCGTCCTACCGGCGCCCAGCGACATCTGGTCGTCGGCGATCGATCAGCACTCAGGTATTTTCGCCGACGCGCGGTACACCGGTCTCAACGCGCTCGTCGGTCTGGCCCTGGGCACGGTGGTCGGCGTGCTCCTCGCCGCGGTCGCCGCGCGCTTGCCGATCTTCGGTGGCATCGTGACCCCGCTCGTCGCCGGGCTGGCCGCGATCCCGATCGTGGCGCTCGCGCCGTTGCTCACCGACATGTACTCGGTGACCTCGTCCCTGCCGCGCCGTCTGGTTGTCGCCGTGGCCGCGTTCGTGCCGGTGTTCATCAACACGCTGCGAGGTCTGTCGCGGCTCTCGCCGGTGCATCGCGAACTCATGCAGAGCTACGCAGCATCGGGTACCGCAGTGCTGCGCACGATCCGGATTCCTGGTGCGATGCCGCACTTCTTCACCGGGCTGCGTATCGCGTCCTCGCTGGCTGTGATCACGGCCGTCGTCAGCGAGTACTTCGGCGGCGAGTCCGTGGGGCTGGGTTCGCGCATCACGGATTCGGTCGGCCAGAGCGACTATCCGGCTGCGTGGGCGACTGTGCTCGGTGCCGTCGTGCTCGGCCTCATCTTCTACGTCATCGCGTTGCTGCTCGAGCGCGCGGTGCTCGGTCGCCGTGCCACGGCGGCGCTGTGAATCGTCGGCCTGACTGTCAGCAGGTAACAACCATCCAGGGGGAGAGATGAACAAGCTCAATCGCAAGGTGATGGCGGTTTCAGCTGCCGTCGTGGCTGCCGTGGGCTTGGTCGCCTGCAGCAGCAGCGGAAACGGCAACAGTGGGGGTGGCAGCGGTGCACAGAGTCCCGGACCGGGCGGTGGTGGCGGCGCGAGCGACGGTGCCGGGACGACGACCAACGTCACGCTGCAGTTGCAGTGGGTCACCCAGGCCCAGTTCGCCGGTTACATCGCCGCGTTCGAGAAGGGCTTCTACACCAAGCAGGGCCTGAACGTGAACATCGTTCCCGCCGGTACCGACACGGTCCCACAGCTCACCGTCGATGACGGCGGTTCGGCCGACTACGCGGTTGCGTGGGTGCCGAAGGCACTGCAGTCGCGTGAGAAGGGCGCCGACATCACCGACGTGGGTCAGGTCTTCCAGCGCTCGGGCACGCTGCAGATTTCGTTCAAGAAGAACAACATCACCTCGGTCGCGGACCTCAAGGGCAAGACCGTCGGCGACTGGGGCTTCGGCAACGAGTACGAGCTGTTCGCCGGCATGACCAAGGACGGGCTCGACCCGAGCAAGGACGTCAAGATCGTCAAGCAGGACTTCGACATGAACGCGTTCCTGTCCGGCGACATCGACGCCGCGCAGGCGATGATCTACAACGAGTACGCCCAGGTGCTCGAGGCCAAGAACCCGGCGACCGGCAAGCTCTACCAGCCGTCCGACCTGAACGTGATCAACTGGAACCAGGTCGGCACCGCGATGCTGCAGGACGGGATCTGGGCGAACACCAAGAAGTTGCAGGATCCCGCGTTCCAGGCGACGACGGTGAAGTTCCTGACGGCGAGCTACCAGGGCTGGATCTACTGTGCGTCCAACCCGCAGGACTGCCGCGACATGGTCGTCAAGGCCGGGTCGAAGCTCGGTGCGAGCCACCAGCTGTGGCAGACCAACGAGGTGAACAAGCTGATCTGGCCGTCCCCGCAGGGCATCGGCATGGTCAACAAGTCGGCGTGGGACCAGACGATCAGCATCGCCCAGCAGACCAAGAACGCCGACGGTGACACCGTCCTCAAGGGCGCGCCCAAGGGTGAGGCGTACACCAACGAGTTCACCGAGAAGGCGTTGTCGAACCTGAAGGGGATGGGTCTCGACACCACCGGTGCGAACTTCAAGCCGATCACGGTGACGCTCAACCCCGGCGGCAGCTGAGCCGGCGGGCGATGCGGATCTTCCACATCGTCGATCCCGAGGAGTGGACGAAGGCGGTCGCGCACGGCGCGTACGTGCCGGCCGCCTTCGCCGCCGACGGATTCGTGCACTTCTCCTTCGCCGATCAGGTCGTGCGGGTCGCCAACGCGCTGTACCGCGACGCGTCCGACCTGGTCGTCGTCGAGATCGATCCGGACGGGCTCGATCTGGTCATCGAGGACTGCTACGAGGCCGGCGAGGAGTTCCCGCACGTGTACCAGCCGGTGCCGACCGGCGCGGCCGTCGCCGTGCATCCGCTGACCCGCGGATCCGACGGCGCGTGGCACTTCGCCGTCATCGACGACGAAGGCGGTCCTGCATCGAGGGGTCGCTGAGCCACCACGGGGCGTCCAGCGGACCTTTCTCGCCCTCGATCTCGGGCTCGTCCTCACCGCGCGCGATCCGTTCCGCGTCGAGCACCGCGTCGACCTCGGCGGCGTCGCGCGCGTCGGCCTTGAGCCACTGCCGGAACACGAGCACGAGGAACGGCAGGTCGAGCAGCTCGGCCACGCACCACAGCACGGACCCCGCGGTCTGCTGATCGTGCAACCCGGCCGGCGACCAGCCGTGCAGCGCGCGATGATCGAAGAAGGAGGTCGACAACGAACGGTGCAGCCGCAGAGCAAGGCCCGGAACCGCGTCCAGGACGAGCTCGAACGAGCCGATCGCCAGCGACAGACCGACCGCGAGCGAACTGCGCGGCAGGTCCAGGCCGGTCAGCGGCAGCACGATCAGGCCACCGACGACCAAGACCACCAACTGCTCGATCCACAGCACCGGGGCCGACGCGGCGGCCCACCCCGGAAGCGGTCCGAAGAACATCGCCACCGACAGCAGCGGGACGAGCGCGGGCCCGATCAGCGGATTGCCCAGCGTGCGCACGAACCGGCTCCGGACGATCCGCTGCACCCGCGTGCCGCCGAGCAGCAACGGGCCGCCCGCCAGGATGAAGTACGGGACGACGAGCAGAAGCGCCAACTGCTGCGCCGTCCACACCCAGAACAGCGAATCCACGTACGCCCCGGCGAAGCCGCAGGTCGTCCAGACGAGCAGCACGATGCCGACGGCGAACAGCCCGATCCGGCCAGGTGGCCACGGCCGGCCGGCGCTGCGGACGACCCGGACGCGATGTGCGTACCAGCCGGTCAGCACCGCTGCTGCGGCCAGAGCCAGCGGCTGCCAGGCCCATGCCGTCGCCAGCCCGGAGAACCCCGGAGCGGGCAGTGCCACCATCACCGCTCCATCGTCTCAAATCCGCCAAGCCGAGGTACTGCCAGAATGGGCGCATGCGCGTCTTCCTCGGCAGCGACCATGCCGGCTTCAACCTGAAGGCCCGGCTCGTCGAGCATCTGACCGAGCTCGGTCACGAGCCGGTCGACTGCGGTGCGCACACCTTCGACGCCGAGGACGACTACCCGCCACCGTGCATCGCGGCGGCCACCCGGATGGTGGCCGAGCCGGGCTCGCTCGCGATCGTCCTCGGCGGTTCCGGCAACGGTGAGCAGATCGCCGCGAACAAGGTGCGCGGCGTGCGCGCGGCGCTCGCGTGGAACGACGAGACGGCCCGCCTTGCCCGCGAGCACAACGATGCGAACGTGATCTCGATCGGCGCGCGCGACCATGCCGAGGCCGATGCGATCCGGTTCGTCGAGCTCTTCCTGGCTACGCCGTTCTCGGGCGCCGAACGGCACAGCCGCCGGATCGGCATGCTCACCGAATACGAGGAGACGGGCAAGATCTCCGGCCACGAACTGCCCTGATCAGCTGGGCTCTCGACAGTGGCGAGTTGTCGCGTCAGTGGCGACCAATAACTCGCCACTGATCCCGTAACACGCCACTGTCAGGAACTGGGGGCGTCGGGTGGTGGTTTCCAATTGCGCCGCACGATGACCAGATTCTGCTCGGCATCGGCGAGGTCCTCGTCGGTCGGCCGATTGACGTCCCGGCCGCGCAGCGCGCCGTCGACGCCGAGCTGTGACTTGCCCGCACCGACAAGATCGCGCAACCCGCGCTCGGCCGGATCGCGCTGCGCGCGCGCCTTCTTAGTCGGACGCTTCGGCGCAGCCTCCTCGCGCCGAGCGGTCGGCGCTTGCTCGCGCGGCACATCCGTTGTGGCCGGCGGCGTGCCTTCGGTTGCGGTCGCTCGTCGGCGGCGTCGGCGACGAGCGCTCGACGACTCCGGCCCGGACGGCTCGCTCACGTCGCCGAGTCTAAGAGATCAGAGACTCGGCTAGGCTGCAGTCGGCGCGCCGGGAAGTCTGGTCGGCACAGGTTGTCGACTGCCCCCGGGAGAGCGCATGGCAAAGGCGAGCGTGCCACCGACGCCGCTGCTCGTGCTCGCCGGAGCCGCGATCGCGGTCAATGCGATCCCTGGTCTGGGTTCGCCCCCGGAACGCGTCGTCCAAGACGTCGTCACCGTTGCGCTCGTCGTCATTCTGTTCAACGGCGGCACCGACATCGGCGTGCGTCGTTTTCGATCCGCGGTCGTGCCGGTGCTCTCGCTCGGGGTGGCCGGCACTTTCCTGACCGCTGCGGGCGCCGCAGTGTTCGCGCATTACGCGCTCGGGCTCGACTGGTACGTCGCGACGCTGGTGGCGACGGCGATCGCACCGACCGATCCGGCGGTGGTGTTCTCGGTGCTAGGTCGGCACGAGATCCTCGGCCGTAGCGGCACGATCCTCGAGGGCGAGTCCGGGGCGAACGATCCGGTCGGTATCGCACTCATGCGCAGTCTTGTCGCGGCAGGCGCACTCTCTGCACACTCGACCGGCCGGGTCGGTCTCACCTTCGCGCTGCAGATGGTGGTCGGCGTCGCCGTCGGCGGAGGCGGCGGTGTCGCGTTGACGTGGTTGACCCGTCGCTCACCCGGAGTCTGGTGGTACCGGCTCGGCACACTCGTCGGCGTTGCGTTGGTCTACGTCATCGCCACGCTGGCCCTAGGCTCCGGATTCCTCGCCGTGTTCGTCGCGGGCATCGTGATCGGCGACGAGGACGTCCCGTTCAAGCAGCGCGTCGAGCGGTTCCAGTCGCTGTTGGCGAGCGCCAGCGAAGTTGTCGCCTTCGTCGTGCTCGGCGCGACGATCGACCTCGCCGTGCTGAGTCGGCGCGACGTGTTGTTGCCCGGCCTGGCACTCGCTGCGATGGTTGCGTTCGTCATCCGGCCGGTGTTCGGCTGGCTCATCCTGCTGCCGGCTCGGTTGCGAGCCAACGAGACGGCGTTCGTGCTGTTCGCCGGGTTGAAGGGCGCGGTGCCGCTGTTGCTCGGTGAGTCGCTGCTCGCATCGTCGGTCGCGCACGCGTCGCGGTATTACGGGATCGTCGTGGTCGTCGTGCTGTTCTCGGTGCTCGTGCAGGGCACCCTCACGCCGCTCGCGGCCAAGGTGCTCAGGCTGCCGATGCGGCCGATCACCGAACGTTGAACGGACGGAACTGGATGCTGATCCGCGGTCCGGTCGCACGGGCCGACTTCGGCACGGCGTGTTCCCACGTGCGCTGGCAGCTGCCACCCATCACGATCAGGTCGCCGTGCCCGAGGTCGTGCCGCAGGGTCGGGCCGCCGCCTCCGGCCGGGCGGAGCAACAGCGCGCGCGGCGCGCCGAGCACGATGATCGCGACCATGGTGTCCTCGGTCGAGCTGCGGCCGATGCGATCGCCGTGCCAGGCCACGCTGTCGCGACCGTCGCGATACAGGCACAAACCCGCGGTGGCGAACGGCTCGCCCAGTTCCGGCGTGTAGTGCTCGTCGAGTGCGGCCTTCATCGCGACGACTGCGGGGTGGGGCAACGGCATCTGCTCGTCGTAGAACGCGAGCAGCCGCGGCACGTCGACGATCCGTTCGTACATCTGCCGTCGCTCGCCGCGCCACGGGACGACCTCACGCAGCGTCTCGAACAAGCCGTCCGCTCCGTGCACCCAGCGCCGCTGCACGTCGATCCACGCGCCTTGCGACAGCTCGGCGCGGCTCGGCGCGAGCGGGTCGAGCATGGGCCCCTCGTCCACATCGAGCAGTGACGGCTGGAAGGCGAGCGACATGCCGCAAGCCTACTCCATGAATTCATACGAGCGTGCTAATACCTGGCTCGGCGTAGGTTCGATGACATGGAATATCGAACCCTCGGAGCCAGCGGCTGCGCCGTCTCGAACCTGTGTCTCGGCACGATGACCTTCGGCACCGAGGCCGACGAACAGGTCTCGCACGCCCAGCTCGACCGGTTCGTCGAAGCCGGTGGCAACTTCGTCGACACCGCTGACGTCTACTCGAACGGCGGCTCCGAAGAGATCATCGGCCGCTGGTTCGCCAACCGGCCGGCCGACGTGACTGAGCCGGTCGTCCTCGCGACCAAGGGCCGCTTCCCGCTCGAGGGCTCGCCCAACGGGCAGGGGCTGTCGAACCGCCACCTGACGCGCGCGCTCGACAACTCGCTGCGCCGACTCGGTCTCGACTCCGTCGACCTCTACCAGCTGCACGCGTTCGACGCGTGGACGCCGATGGACGAGACGTTACGCACGCTCGACGCGTTCGTGCGCGCCGGCAAGATCCGGTACTGGGGCCTGTCGAACTTCACCGGCTGGCAGCTCACCAAGATCGTCCAGCTGGCCCGGCAGCTCGGCCTGACGCCCCCGGTCACGTTGCAACCGCAGTA
>DASXJN010000158.1:0-15292 GCA_036497365.1 Jatrophihabitantaceae bacterium
AAGCGAATCAGTCGGTATCCACCACAATCCTCGCGCAGGACGGCGGTGCAGCATCGGCATCGCTCACCGGGATCAACATTGACCAGACCAAGCCGAAGATCACGATCGCGGGCGTGATCGACGGCAACACCTATGTCGGAACGGCGCCGAAGGTGCGCTGCCTCGCGCAGGACCAGCTGTCCGGTATCAACGGCCCCTGCAAGGTGAAGCTGAAGACCGACACGGCGGGGATGACGCACTACACCGCGACTGCGACGGACAAGGCCGGCAACGTCCAGACGTCCGCGGGCTCGTACCGGGTGCAGCGCTACTACCTGCTCGAGGCGATCTACGACTCGATCAACAACGTGTACTACGTGCAGACGAACACGACCTACACCCTCGTCGCACTCAGCGACCACCAGCCGCGCTACATCAAGCCGTCGCGTGGCAAGCCGCACAAGTCCGGACCCAAGCTCACCGCCGACGGGCGGCAGGGCGGCTTCAAGCGGTGGACGACCTCCATCACATTCGCGCACAGCCTGGCCAAGCACCCGCACTGGAACATCGCGGTGAAGGCAGGCGGCAAGCTGAACGTGCTGCCGCTACTGGTCAGCGGCTGATCGCCCCTGGAGGCCTGCACAGGTGGCTTGATCAACAGGGCCGAACCGTTGAAATCCAACGGTTCAGACCTCTTGATCATGGACCTGATTCGGCACGGCGACTGTTGGCCGCGGTGCAGGGCGACACGCCGGCGAACGCCCTGCACCGGGGCCAAGAAGCGGATGTCGAGGCCGGCGCGACTCAACACTGAACGTCCTGCAGCGGTTCGCACGGCGGGTCGGGCCGCAGCACGTTCAGCGTCGGCGGGCCGTCACGAGAACCGCAGCCGGGCAGCTACGCGGACCCGTCAGCCCGGTTGATCAGCCGAGATTGTCGCCGGCCCATGCGGCCAGCTGGTTCAGGATCGGGACCAGCCGCTCGCCTGCTGTCGTGAGCCGGTAGGTCACGCCCGGCGGGCGTGTGTCGGTGACCGAGCGCTCGACCAGTCCGGCTTCGCTCAGCTCGGTGAGCCGGTCCGACAGCACCGAGTCGGTGATCGAGCCGATGCCGCGCCGAAGCTCGGCGAAGCCGAGCGGCCCGTAGCTGAGCACACCGAGGATCAGCCCGTTCCACCGCTTGCCCAGCAGCCCGAACGCGAGCGCCAGCGCGGCGTCACACGCGGGGCCGTCCGCCCCGGCGTGCGCCAGCTCCCGGCCCGCTCGTGCCACGCAGATCACTGTACTTGGGCTTGCGTTTTCCCTGTTGCTCGTATTTTACTAGCTAATAGCAGTTGACGTGCTACCCGTCAGAAACGTGCACACAGGAGGCACTCTCATGTCGTTGTTCCGCCTGGACGCGAGCATTCGCGTCGAGGGCTCACACAGCCGCGCCATCGCCGACATCGTCGAGCAGGAGTGGCATACCAGCCACCCGAACTCCCCCGTCCATCGTCGGCACGTGGGCACCGAACCGGTACCCGCCACCGCCTGGGCAACCGCAGTGGGCGCCGCCGCGACGCCCGAGTCCGATCGCTCCGAAGAGCAGCGCGAGGCGGTGGCGCTGGCCGCGGCCGAGGTCGACGCACTCGTCGACGCGGACGCGCTGCTGTTCGCCGTGCCGCTCTACAACTTCGGCGTCTCGCAGCACTTCAAGTCCTGGGTCGACCTTGTGATCACCGACCCACGGATGGCCGCGGGCACCGACACCGCGATCGCCGCCAAGCCGGCCGTGCTCGTCACCGTGCGCGGCGGCGGCTACTCGGCCGGCACACCGCGCGAGGGCTGGGACCACGCGACCGGGTGGATGCGCCGCATCCTCGAGGACGTGTGGCACCTCGACCTGCGCGTCGTCGAGAGCGAGCTGACCCTCGCCGAGATCGTCCCCGCGATGGCCGAGCTGCGCGGACTCGCGAGCGAACTGCGCGCACGCGCCGAGGAGGACGCGCGCCGGCACGGTCGCTCGCTGGCCGGCCGTATCGCCGCCTGAGGCTCAGACGGCTTCGAGCGAGATCAGCAGGATCGATTCCGGACGGCGGCGCGGCACGAACAGGCCCACCTCGGCCAGTGCTGCACCGCTGACCGGAACCCCACCCGTCGGCCCGTCCGCCTCGAGCCGGAACGACCGTGACGGCGCCTTGCGCGCGTACGGGCCCTCCCAGCGCACCCGATACTTCTGCTCCGGCGCGAGCCCGGGGATGCGCAATTCGACACCACGCACCGAATCCGCTTCGTCCAACTGGACGTGGGCGAACAATGCGCGACGTCGATCGGCAGCGATCACACCGTGCGCCAGCGCCGTGTCGTCGGCGACGTCGACCCGCACCGTCCGCCCCGAGTGCAACAGCGGACGGAGCGCCTTGTACCGCTCGACCCAGTCGGCCAGCTTCTCGAGACGATCCTCGTTCGCCTCGGCGATGTTCCACTCGATGCCGAACGAGCCGAACAATGCGGTCGCGGCGCGGAAGTCGAGCGAATACGTACGGCCGCTCTGGTGCGAGCTGGGCGCCGAGATGTGCGCGCCCAGATACTCCGGCGCGACCAATTGCGTCGTCCAGCGCTGAATCTCCTGACGTGACAGGGCATCGGTCATGTCCGAGGTCCAGAACCGCTGTACGTGCTCGATGACGCCGAGGTCGATCCGTCCACCCCCGGACGCGCACGACTCCCATTCGACGTTCGGATGCCGCTCACGCAACTCGTCGAGCAGCGTGTAGTAACCGAGCGTCTGCAGGTGGACGGCCGGCGCGCCGCCACGCGCGTTGCTGCCCGCCTCGAGCAGATCGCGGTTGTGGTCCCACTTGACGTAGTCGATCGCGTGATCCCCGAGCACCGCCGAAATCTGGTCGCGCAGGTGCGTGCGCACCTCCTCACGGGACAGATCGAGGACGAGTTGGTTGCGCTGCAGGATCGGCACCCGGCCGCCCGCCTGCAGGATCCAGTCCGGGTGCGCGCGGTGCAGATCGGAGTCGGGATTGACCATCTCCGGCTCGAACCACAGGCCGAACTCCATGCCGAGCTCGTGCACCCGGTCGATCAGCGGGTTCAGACCATCGGGCCAGGCATCGCCTGACACCGTCCAGTCACCGAGGCCGGACTTGTCGTTGCGCCGGCTGCCGAACCAGCCGTCGTCGAGCACGAACCGCTCGACACCCACGCGCGCTGCCAGCTCGGCGATCTTGGTCAGCTTGTCGAGATCGTGGTCGAAGTAGACCGCCTCCCAGACGTTGAGCGTCACCGGCTGCGAGCCGGGATGAGCCGACAGCGTGCGCTGCCACGTGTGCAGTTCGGCAGCGAGTTCGTCGAGGCCGTTGCCGGCGACGATGAACACCCATGGCGTGGCGTACGACTCGTCCGCCTGGAGCGCGATCTCGCCGGGCTGCAGCAGTTCGCCGCCGCCGATCGCCATGCCCTCGCGTGGCAGCCGCTCGGCGCGGAGCACGGTGTTGCCGCTGAACCCGACGTGCACGCCGACCGCCTCGCCGGCCGCGAACCCGAAGCCGGGCACGCCCGCGATCAGCATCGTGGGCGACTCGAGCGAGGTGCGACCACGCCGCACCTCACGCAGGTACAGCGAATCGGTCATCGCGTGCCGCTGCGGGATCCGCTCGCGCTCGTGCCGCCCGGTGAAGTCGAGCACCTCGGTGCAGCGGTCCGGCACCGGCACGGTCAGCTCGAGCCCGTCCACGACGTAGGGCGTGCTGCCGGTGTTGGTGAGCACGTGCCGGGCACGCAGTGCGCCACCGGCCAGCGCCTCGATCTCGGTGCGCAGCGCCAGTCCCGCGGTCTGGTCGACGGCGTCGAGGACGAGCCGATCGTCGGTGACGGTCGTGTCGGTGGGCACGAAGGCCGACGACCAGTCTCGCCCGGTGCCGCCGTCGGCCAAGCGGTAGCCGCGCAGGCCGGGCCGCGCGTACGAGCCGCGCGAGTGCTCGATCAGCAGCGACGTGCCGCGGTGCGTAGAGGCGGCAGCCACCGCCTCGTCCGCCGAGACGCCGGCGAACGCGCCGACGGCACGCACGACCGGCAGCTGGTCGGCAACCGGGTCGAGCAGCAGCCGGGTGGAGCCGGACGACGGGAACAGTAGCGGCGCACTCATGACGCCCATCCCACCAGATCCGATACCGCGGAAAGAAATTGCCCGCGGGTTCAGTACCTGGCGACGCCCGCTTCGTCCGCACTGCGGCTGAGCACGCAGAACTCGTTGCCCTCGGGATCGGCGAGCACGGCCCAACCGGAATCGCCGTCGCGCAGGTCGTCCACGACGCCGGCGCCGAGCCCGACCAGGCGCTCGATCTCGTCGTCCCGGCTGACATCGACCGGCCGGAGGCACACGTGCATGCGGTTCTTCACCGTCTTGGCCTCGGGCACGCGCAGGAACAGCAGCCAGCGACCGCCCGGGCCGCGCAGCCCGACCTCGTCGTCGTCCTCGTCGCCCGCGACGTCGAGGACGAAGTCGTCGAGCACCTGGGCCCACCATTGCGCTTGAGCCTTCGGGTCGTGCGCGTCGATACAGAAGTTCGCGGTCCGTGAAGTCACGATCTCGAGCCTGGCACAGCGGCTGGCACGATTTCAGTTCGCCTCGCTCGCGGCCATCTGCTCGGCACGCAGCTCCGCGTGCATCTCCCAGGGTGCGTCGGGCAGCACCGAACCGGTCTCGAGCAACGACTTCAGGTTCGCGCAGACAGCCGGCCAACCGGCCGAGATCGCGCGCAGCGCGTTGTCGTCCACAAGGTTCTCGTGCAGCACTGTCAGCCGGACGATGCCGCGATGCTGTTCGATCGTGAAGGTGACCCGCGACGGATCGTCTGCATCCGCGTCGTCGAGCTGGCCGAAGGTGATCGTCAGCCGGTTCGGCGGATCGGCTGCGAGCACGGTGCCCCGCACATCGACGACGCCTGAGCCGTCGACCCGGGTGTGCTCCCACGACGAGCCGACCTGCCAGTCGGAGACGTTGCGGTGCCCCCAGTACTCGGCGGACAGGTCGGCGCTGGTGAGTGCGTCCCAGACCTGCTCCGGACTGGCCTGGACGTAGGTGACATAAACATAGCTGGGTCGGGTGGACATGCGGGTCTCCTCCGCGGTTGCCTTGATCGCGTGTAGCGCCTCGAGACGGGGTTGCTCGAAGCGGGTGATCCACCGGTGCGTGATCTCCCACAACGGCACCGGATTCAGGTAGTGCAGCTTCTGCCGCCCGCTGCGGATCGTGCTGACCAGGTTCGTGGCCTCGAGGATCTCGAGGTGCTGGGTCGCCGACTGGCGGGCCATGCCGAGGTCGGCACACAGCTCACCGAGGGTCTGGCCATTGCGCTCGCGCAACCGATCGAGCAGTCGGCGTCGGGTGGGGTCGGCCAGTGCTCTGAACACATCGGACGACGTGGACGGCATGAGTCCATTATGCAGGTATTCACCTGCATATCAAGAATCGGGGACGACCAGGTTCGTAGTCGGGATGAGCGGGCTCGCACGCCTGACGCCAACAGCTACGAAGGAGATGATCGCAAGATGCAGTATTTGTTCTCCGTGCTCGACGACACGGCCGGTCTCGCCACCGCTGAGGAGGATGCCGCCATCGACGTGTTCAACGACCGGCTCCAGTCCGAGGGGTACTGGGTCTTCGCCGGCGGGCTCGCTTCGCCCGCCGCGGCCACGGTGATCGACAACCGTGGTGACGAGGCGTTGCTCATCGACGGGCCGTTCGTCGAGACGAAGGAGCACGTGGCCGGCCTGTGGATCATCGAAGCGCCCGATCTCGACGTCGCGCTGCAACTCGCCACCGAGGGGTCGCGAGCATGCAATCGCCGGATCGAGGTGCGCCCGATCCTGCAGGCCCCGTGAGCACTCGTTCCGACGTCGCAGCGGCGATCACCCAGGCCCACCGCGAGGAATGGGCACGGGTGGTCGCCGCGCTTGCCAAGCGGTTCGGCGACCTCGACATCGCCGAGGACGCGGCCGCCGAGGCGTTCGCGACGGCCGTCGAACGGTGGCCGGTCGACGGCGTTCCACCCAATCCCGGCGCGTGGCTGACCACGACCGCGAGTCGAAAGGCGATCGACCGGATCCGGCGCGAGAACAAGCGCGACGACAAGCAGAGGGAGGCCACGCTCTTGTCCGACGACGATCCGGTCGTTCCGGTCGGCGCGGTCGAGGACGAGCGGTTGCGGCTGATCTTCACCTGCTGCCACCCGGCGCTCTCGATGGAGGCCCGGGTGGCCCTCACCCTGCGCATGATCGGTGGCCTGACCGTGCCCGAGATCGCCCGGGCGTTCCTCGTCCACGAGGGCGCCATGGGCCAGCGGATCACGCGCGCGAAGGCGAAGATCAAAGCTGCGGGCATCCCGTACCGGGTGCCGTCCCCGGCGGACCTGCCCGCCCGCATCTCGGGCGTCCTCACGGTGCTGTTCCTCGTCTTCAACGAGGGCTATCTGGCCAGCGGCCCCGATACCGATCCGGTGCGGCACGACCTGACCGTCGAGGCGATCCGGCTGACCCGGCTGATCCGCGCACTGCTGCCGGACGACGGCGAGGTGGCCGGGCTGCTCGCCCTGATGCTCCTCACCGAGGCTCGGCGCACAGCCCGCGTGTCCGCCGGCGGTGAACTCGTAACGCTCGGCGAGCAGGACCGCGCGGCCTGGGACCCAGCACTGATCGCCGAAGGCCATCGACTCGTGCGCGAGCGGCTGGCCGCCGGCACGGCGCCTGGTCGCTACCAGCTCCTCGCCGCGGTCAACGCGGTGCACACCTCGGCCCGCGAGGCGCGCGACACCGACTGGTCCCAGATCGTCGCCCTCTACGACCAGCTCGTCCGCCTCGACCCGTCGCCGATCGTTGCCCTCAACCGGGCCATCGCGATCGCCGAACTGGACGGCCCGGAGGTGGCGCTGGCCGCCGTCGACCAGCTCGAGGGTCAGCTGGCCGGCTACCACGCCCTGCACGCCACGCGCGCCGAGCTGCTGCGCCGGCTCGGCCGCAGCGCCGAGTCGCGTGCCGCCTACGACAAGGCGATCGAGCTCGCGGGCAACACCGCCGAGACGGCGTACCTGACCCGTCGTCGCGACCAGCTGGGGAATCGCTCCGGACCGGGTTGACTCGTTCGAACGTCTGTTCGACACTGGACAGATGCTGGACGTGGCGATCCGCAAGGCCGACGGCACCACCGCCGTCGATCTCGGTCGCCGCGGTGCACCGCCGCTGCCGGTCGCTCCTGCGCTGGCCGACGTGCTGCCCAACGGGCTACGGCGCGGCAGCACGGTCGCCGTCAGCGGCTCGATGTCGCTGCTGCTCGCCACGCTCGGCGCCGCGTCTGCCGACGGTGCGTGGATCGCGCTGGTCGGCTTTCCGAGGTTCAGCGCCGAGTCGGCGGCCGAATACGACCTCGACCTGTCCCGGCTGGCGATCATCCCGACCGCGGGGTCTGGGTGGACGACCGCGGTCGGGGCCCTGCTCGATGCGCTCGACATCGTCGCCGCCCGGCCACCCCGGCTCGTCCCGGGGGACGTGCGCCGGCTCGCCGCCCGCGCACGGACCCGCGAAGCGGTGCTGATGCCCTACGGCGAGTGGCCCGGCGCCGACGTCCGGTTGTCCGCCGCGCCGGGAGCCTGGTCGGGCATCGGGTCCGGCTCGGGACGGCTGCGCGCCCGGCAGGTCGAGGTGCGCGCCGAGGGACGCGGGTCGGCCGCCCGTCCACGCACGGCCACGCTGTGGCTGCCGGCCAGCGGCGGCGGCGTGCAGCCGGTGACACCGGAACGAGCGGTGGAACCGCTCGCCCCGATGAACGACCCGGTGATCGAACTCGCCGGCTGAGCGCCGTCCACATGCGACGAGTGGTCAGTTCGGGCCTCTGGTGGTCAGCTACGCCTGACCACCAGAGCCGCAACTGACCACTCGTCCGATCGCGAGGGGACGGGCGGCGTCAGTCGCCGGTCCAGAACGGACGGATCTCGATCACGCCGGCCGCGGCCATCGGATGTGCCGCGGCCACCTTGATCGCCTCGCCCAGGTCGCGGCACTCGAGCACGTCGAAGCCGCCCAGGGCTTCCTTGGTCTCGAGGAACGGGCCGTCGGTCACGAGCAACTCGCCGTCGCGCACGCGCACTGTCTTGGCCGCGCTCTCCGGCTCGATCCGGTCCCCCATCAGCCGCACGCCGCTCTCCTCGGTCGAGGTCACCCACTTGTCGGTGTCCTCGCCCATTGTCGGCGTCGGCCGGAATGTCTCGTCGGTGCACACGAAGATCAGGAATCGCATCGGTGTCTCCTTCTTGTCGGGTTCCATACTGTCCCGACGAACGACCCCGTCCCAGATCGACAGTGGTCAGTTGCCGCGACAGTGGGGACGTATAGATCCCCACTGACCGCACAACTGACCACTATCGGAAAGTTTCACCCGCACGCGGCCGCGCGCGCGAGCAACAACGCCTGTTCGGTCTCGTTCCCGGTCAGCCCGGCGGCCCGCTCGAACTCGACCTTGGCCTCGCCGAAGCGGCCCAGCTTCTCGAGCAGGTCACCGCGCACGCTCGGCAACAGGTGGTACTCGCGCAGCGCCGGCACATCGGCCAAACCGTCGACGACCGCGAGCCCGGCCTGCGGACCGTCTGCCATGGCCACCGCCACCGCCCGGTTCAGCTCGACGATCGGTGACCCGGTCACCTCGACGAGCACGCCGTACAGCGCGGCGATCGCCGTCCAGTCGGTGTCCTCGGCCACCGCGGCCCGCGCGTGACAGGCGGCGATCGCGGCCTGCAGCACGTAGGTCGCGCGCGCATCCAGCGCCAAAGCTCGGCTCAGACAGTCGAGCGCGTGCGTGATGAGCAGCCGGTCCCACCGCGTGCGGTCCTGGTCGAGCAGTGTCACCGGCTCCCCGCTCGGCGACACGCGGGCAAGCAGCCGAGACGCCTGGATCTCCATCAGGGCGACCAGCCCGAGCGACTGCGCCGACATCGGCGCGAACGCGGCGAGCATCCGGCCCAGCCGCATGGCCTCGGCGCACACCTCCGGACGAGCCCAGGCGCTGCCCGCGGTGGCCGTGTAGCCCTCGTTGAACAGCAGGTACACGGCCTCGAGCACCGACTCGAGACGACCGTCGAGTTCCTCCCCGACCGGCACCTCGAAGGGCACGTTGGCGGCCGCAAGGGCCTTCTTGGCGCGCGTGATCCGCGCGGCCATCGTCGGCGTCGACACCACGAAGGCCCGCGCGATCTCCTCGGTGCGCAGCCCGGCCACCGTCTTCAACGTCAACGCCACCCGAGCTTCCGGCGCCAGCACCGGATGGCATGCCGTGAACATCAACCGCAGCACGTCGTCGGTGACGTGCCGGTCGAACTCCGCGTCGTCGACCGGATCGACTCCGGTCGGCAGGTCCCGTCCCATTTCCGCGATCTTGCGCTCGAGGGTGATCTCGCGCCGGACCCGGTCGACCGCGCGCCGCTTGGCCACGGCCATCAGCCAGGCGCCCGGATTGTCGGGCACTCCGGTCTGCGGCCATTGCTCCAGCGCCGCGAGCAGCGCGTCCTGGGCGAGATCCTCGGCCAGTCCCAGATCCGAGACCGACCGGAGCAACGCCCCGATCAGACGCGCCGACTCCATCCGCCAGACCGCCTCGACGGTCCGCGCGGTCGCCGACGTTCCGGCAGCGGTCAATCCTGCTGCCCGAGTTGCTCGGCCTCGGCACGCAGCCGTTCCTCGGCCTCGCGCAGCTCCGGGGTGAAGTTCTCGCCGAAGTCCTCAGGGGTCGAGAACGGACGGATCTCGACCACGGCACCGCCGTCGAACGGGGCCCGCTTGAGCCACTCGACGGACTCCTCCACCGAGGCGACCTCCCAGATCCAGTAGCCGGCTACCAGTTCCTTGGTCTCGGCGAACGGTCCGTCGATGACCGTGCGGTCGGAGCCGTCGAAGCGCACCCGCTTGCCGGCCGAGCTGGGTCGCAGCCCGTCACCCGCGAGCATGATGCCGGCCTTCACCAGCTCTTCGTTGAACTTGCCCATCTCGGTGAGCAGCTCCGTGCTCGGGATCCCGCCGGATTCGCTCTCGTCGCTCGCCTTGACCAGCACCATCACGCGCATCTCGATCTCCTTCGGTTCCGGCCGGGCGTGGTTACCTGACCCATGCATGCGTCGAACGGGGCACTACGGATTCGACAGGTTCGGCGCGATTGTTTCAAGATTCTTTCCGGACGCGATTCTCGCGCCGCCAGACGATCTTGAGCCCCGACCAGTCCTCGTCGATCGCGGCGACCTTGACGTCGACCAGCCCGAGCGGCAGCACGGCGTCGCGGATCGCTTTCTCGGTGACGTCGCTGACGTGGCCGGCCGCTCTTCGCGGCCAGGCGATCCAGAGCGCACCGTCGGGGAAGATCCGCTCCCCCAGCACGGCGACGCGGTCTGCCAGCTCCCGCTCGGCGCGGACGAAGGTCAGCGCCACGTCGGCCGGCTCACCGGGAGCCACCGGCACCGTCTCCGGCGGGTCGTCGAGTTGCCAGCCCCGCGGCGCCGCGTCCAGCACGAAGCGCAGCCCTGGTTTGAGACCGAGCTTGCGCGCCTGCGGCGTGGGCGAATAGCCGGCCATCCGGCTCAGGTCGCGAGCAGTACGGGACGGTCGAGCAGTGAGATCGCCACCCGCCGGCCGGCCGACAGGTCGCCGCTGCGGTGCGACGGGATCTCGGCGAGCACCTCGGTGCCGTCGTCGCTCTGCAACCGCAGCCGCGTGGTCGAACCGCGGAAGGTGGTGACGACCACGACGCAGTCGCCCTTGTCGTCCGGCGTGACGACCACGGCCTCGGGCCGGACCAGCACCGTCACCGACGCACCGGTCGAGGGGGCGTTGCCGTCGGCGGGCAGCACCTGGTCGCCGACGCGCACCCGTCCGTCGGTCTCGACGGTGCCAGTCAGCCGATTCATCGCGCCGACGAACTCGGCGACGAACGGGGTGGCCGGCCGGTCGTACAGGGTGGCCGGGTCGGCACACTGCTCGAGCTTGCCGGCCCGCATCACGCCGACGCGGTCGGCCATCGACAGCGCTTCCTCCTGGTCGTGCGTGACGAACACGGTGGTCACCTGGAGCTCGAGCTGAATGCGGCGGATCTCGTCGCGGAGTTGCTCGCGCACCTTCGCGTCGAGCGCGGACAGCGGCTCGTCCAGCAGGAGTACGCGAGGCTGCACGGCGAGCGCGCGGGCCAGGGCGACGCGTTGCTGTTGCCCGCCGGAAAGCTGGTGCGGGTACTTCTTGGTGTGCTCGGCGAGACCGACCAGGTCGAGCAACTCGTCGGCACGCGTGCGGCGCACGGACGAGCCCTGCTTGCGCATCCGGAGCCCGAAGGCGACGTTATCGCGAGCGTTCATGGTCGGGAACAAGCTGTACGACTGGAACACCATGCCCATGTCGCGCTTGTTCGCCGGCATGCGCGACACATCGTTCCCGTCGACGAGCACGGTGCCCGAGGTCGGCTGGTCGAAGCCGGCCAGCATGCGCAGCGCGGTGGTCTTGCCGCACCCGGACGGACCGAGCAGGGCGAGTAGCTCGCCGGGTTCGATCTGCAGGCTCAGCCCGTCGAGCGCAGCCATGCTCCCGAACACGCGGCGCACGTCGCGGTACTCGACGTTCGCGCCGGTCATCGTGCGTGCTTCGGCTTGCGCAGTCACCCGATCAACCCTTCTGACTCGCGCTGCGGCGCACGTTGAGCGCGCCGATGATCAGCAATAGGACTTCCACCAGGACGAGGCTGAAGACGGACACGGCCGCCTGCACCTGACCCGAGTTCGTCGGCAGCTGGTACAGCCAGACCGGGAACGGCTTGGTGTACAGCAGGATCGACGAGATCGTGAACTCGCCCATCACCAACGCGAAGCACAGGAACGCGCCGTTGACGATGGCCGTGCGCAGGCACGGCATGAGCACCGTGATCACCAGGCGTGGCCACGAAGCGCCGAGGTTGCGCGCCGCCTCGACCAGCGTGCGCACGTCTACCGCGCGGATCCCGGCGTCGAGCGCGCGGTAGACGAACGGCATCGCGAGGATCACGTACAAGAACGCGAGCAGGAACGGCGGCGTGCTCTGCCGGATGTCGCGAAGGATCGAGAACAGGAAGCTGCTCTCGTTGTTGGACGACCACGTGTACACGTCGCTGACGCCCACGACGAGCACGACCGGCGGGAAGACCAGCGGCAGCAACGTGATGACTTCGACCACGCCGCGCACCTTCGTGTAGCGCAGGTGCAACAGGAGCTGGGTCGGCAGCATCAACGCGATCGTGACGATGATCGTGATGGCGGCGATGCCGAGTGAGTACAGCAGCGCGGTGGTGAAACCGACCTGACCGGTCGCCGGCGTCGAAAAGATCTGCCGGTACGCGTCGAAGCTGACCCCGCCGCGCGGGTTCTGCAGCGTGAAGCTGATTGTCGCGACCAGCGGCAGGATGAAATAGATCCCGCAGATCAGCAGGATGACCCAGCGCGCGACGCGGCCGGAGGACCGGCGCCGTCGTCCGGGCCTGATCTCCGGGTCGATCGGCGCGCGCGCTGCTCCGGGCGCTGACGCCGCGGCTTCGAATCCGGTGGCGGTCACGCGAGCCACCGAGAGGTGCGGCGTTGCAGCAGCTGGTAGATCACCGTCAGCGGCAGCACGATGATGATCATGTCGAGCGCCAGTGCGGCGCCGAGGTTCTCCTGTCCGGAGATCACGTTGCCGGACAGCACCGCGTCGATCTGCAGCGGGACCAGCGGGAAGGACGATCCGATCAATGCCTCGGCGGTGGCGTAGGCCGAGAACGAGGAGCAGAACAGCAGCAGCACGGAGCCGAGGAAGTTCGGCAAGAGCACCGGTCCGGCGACGTGGCGCCAGTACTGCCACCGGTTCGCGCCGAGGTTCTCGGCGGCCTCGCCCCACTGCGGCTTAAGCCCTTCGAGGGCCGGCGTCATCACCAGCACCATCAGCGGGATCAGGAAGTACAGATAGACGACGCCGAGTCCGACGACCGTCGACAACCGGAAGTTCAGGTCGTCCTGAAGCGAGATGCCGAGGTGATCGTTCAGGAACGTGGTGACGATGCCGGAGTTGCCCACGGTCGCCACGAACAGGAACACCAGCGGAATGCCACCGAAGTTGGCTGTGACCGCAGCGGCGGCGAGCACGATCTGGCGAAGCGCGGAGCTGCGGCTGTTCACCACGGCGTAGGCGAGCATCACACCGACGACCGCGCCGACGATCGCCACGATGAACGACAGCTTGATGCTGTTGACCATCGACGTCCGGTAGATGCCCTTCCACGATTCGCTGACGTTAGAGCCGGTGAAGAAGGAGCGCGATACGTGGATGAACTGCTGCGTTACGGGATCGCGTTGGGTCCCGCTCGATCTGATCGTCTTGCGAAATGCGTTGTAGAGGATGAACCCGATCGGGATCGCGAAGAACAGGCCGACATAGAGGAAGAACGGACTCAGCCCGAGCCAGCCGAACGACAGCCGCCGGGACCGGGTCGAGGACCCGGTCCCGGCGGACTGCTGTGTCACTGCGTGCGTCACGCGGCGTCCACCCTCATGTCAGGAGACTGCCGATGCCCAGTTCTTCTTCACCACGTTCTGCGCGGCCGTGATCTGCTTCTGCGTCGGGGCGAACGGCTTCGGGTCGCTCACCGCGGGGAGCTTCTTCAGCGCCGACTTGTCGGCCGTCCCTGCCTTCTGCATCGCCGGCAGTTCGATCGGGCGGGCGTAGCCGCGCAACCAGCCGTTCTGTCCGCCGTCCGCAGCCTGGCTGTACAGGAATTCCTCCCACAACCGAGCCGCGGCCGGGTGCGCCGCGTTCAAACTGATCGCCTGGCTGTAGAAGGACGACACGAGCCCGTCGGTCGGCACGGTCGTCGTCCAGGTGATGCCGGCCTTCTTCAGCGTCGGTGTGTAACCGGCGTTCAAGTAGTCCCAGTCGAGGACGATCGGGGTCTCGCCGGACTGCACCGACTGCGGGGTCGCCTGGGTCTTGTTGAAGATGCCCTCCGAGTTCAACTTCTTGAAGAAGTCGATGCCCGGCTGGATGTTCGTCGCCGAGCCTCCGTTGGCGAGCGCAGCCGCCCAGACGCCGCTGAACGCGGCGGCCGCTTCGGTCGGGTCACCGTTGAGCGCGACGCTGTTCTTGTACGCCGGGTTGTCGAGATCCTTCATCGTCTTCGGGCACGTGCCGCCGACCTTGGCCGCGTTGCAGCCGATGGAGATGTAGCCGCCGTAGTCGCTGTACCAAAGGCCTCCGGCGTCCTTGAGCACGCTCGGGATGTCGCTCCAGGTCGCCACCTTGTACGGCGCGAACAAGCCCTGCTGCGCGGCGTCGAGCGCGTAGGAGTTACCGACGTCGACGACGTCGGGGGCACTCGACTGGCCCTTGGTCGACTTCACCGCGGTGATCTCGTCGGCGCTGGCTCCGTTCGGGTTCTCACTGTTGATCTTGAGGCCGTACTTCTTCTTGAACGCGTCGATGATCGCGCCGTAGCCGGCCCAGTCGCGAGGCACCGCGATGATGTTGAGGGTGCCCTCCTTCTTCGCCGCGGCGACGAGCGCCGACATGCCGCCACCCTGCGCGGCCGATTGCGCCTTCGACCAGTCGGCGGTCGTCGCCGCCGTTGTGCCTCCGCCGCCGGGCGCCGGGCTGGTGCCACCACCCGGATTGCCGGAATTGCCACCGTTCCCGCTGCTGGAACACGCCGACATCATGACCGTCGCTGCAGCCACCAGGCCGAGCGCCGCGAACCGCTTACCCCGCATCGCGCTTCATCTCCAAGACGCTCCGGACCCCCGCCGGAAGCACGCTCAGTCATGCACACCGATGGGGTCGTTGTCGACATCTCTTGTCGATCCGGCGTGTCGAAACCCCCTGAATTCAACGAATCGTTACCTATCCGTGGCGCACACTGCCGGAAGTGACCAGCACCGCGACGCCGACCACGACCAGGGTCATGCCCAGGATCGCCTGCCAGTTGAGCCGTTCACCGAACAGCAGCACGCCGGCGATCGACACGGCCGCCGTGCCGACCGCCGACCAGATCGCGTAGACGATGCCGACGTTGAGTTGCCTGAGCGCGACGCCCATACAAATGAACGAGATCGTGTACGCGACGGCGATGAGGGCGATCGCCCACCACGTCGGCGCATGCGCGACCGCACGGAGGCCGAGCGTGCCGAACAGCTCGGCCACTATCGCCGCACCCAAGAACAGCCACGCCACGTCGAGGACGATAGCGATCCCGGCTACGGGCGGATCGCGTCGATGGCGCGATAGATGCGTTGCTCACTCACGGG
>DASXJN010000159.1:0-21199 GCA_036497365.1 Jatrophihabitantaceae bacterium
CTGGAGGCGCGTGAGATCGAGTTCCTGGCCCGGTTGTGGGACGACCCGCCGGCGGTGCGTGGCGACGGGAGCCAGCGGCATCTCGACCCGCTCGAGCTGGCCCACCTCTCGATCACCCAAGAGGTCGCGCTCACGCTGCGGATCTCCTACGACCTGGCCGCGACCCGGCTACGGCACGCGTCACGGCTGATCAACTGCTTCGGAAACACGTTCGCGCTGCTGCAGGCCGGCCAGATCAGCTCGCGGCATGCCAGCGCGCTGCTCGACCTGACCGCCAAGCTCGACCCGCAAGTCGCGGCGGCGGTGGAGAAGGACGTGTTGGAGAAAGCTGCCAGCCAGACTCCGGCCGATTTCCGGCGGGCAGTGCGCCGCGCGGTGGCGAAGCTCGATGCGCGCGAGGCGGAGCAGAAACACGAGGACGCGGCCGAAGACCGCCGGGTCGCGTTCGACCCGGCGCCGGACGCAATGGGCTGGGTCAGCGCCTACCTGTCCGCTCATCACGCGCAAACGATCTGGCTGGCGATCCAACTGGTCGCGGACAAGTTGAGGGCCGACGACGTCGCGGCAGGTGTGCCGGCCGAGTGCCGGCGCTGTGCGGATCAGTATCGCGCCGACGCGCTCGTGCTGATCTGCCAAGCCGTCCTGGACGGACAGGATCTCGCGCTCACGACCGCTGGTGGGGCGATGCCGAAGGGCCGCAAAGGCCGCCGCGCCCGCATCCAGGTCACCGTCGCGCTGTCCACCCTGCTCGGCCTCGACCAGCAGCCCGGCGAACTGGCCGGCTACGGACCGATCCCCGCGAGCGTAGCCCGCACACTCGCGGGCGACCCGAAGTCCACCTGGCACCGGCTGGTGCACGACGACCTTGGGAAGCTGATCGACTACGGGCGAACGGTGTACCGGCCACCACAAGACCTCATCGACTTCGTCACCGCCCGCGACACCACCTGCCGCGGACCCGGCTGCAACAGACCATCAGGCACTTGCGATCTTGATCATGTCCAAGACTGGGCGCTCGGCGGCACCACCAGCGCCGACAACCTCGCACCCGAATGCGGCCGACACCACCATCTGAAACACGACTGCGGCTGGACCGTGCAACGAGCGCCCGACCGCAGCTACCAATGGATCAGCCCCACCGGCCAGACCTACGACAAACCACCGGACGAACTCCCGAAAGACACCACCCTCGAAGTGCTGCCCGACGACGATCCGCCACCTTTCTGACCGTCTGGCAGCGCCTAGCTACATCGGTGCTCGGGCACCTGCTCGGTGGCCCCGAACATTGCTACGGGGCCACCGGCTGGTGCTCAATACGCGGGTGTCGTCCCCACCGCGTCGTGGTAGCCGCCTGAGGGGTACAGGTCGACATCGCCATGGGCCTTCGCCTTGTACGGGTCGAGATCGTAGAGCCAGCCCGTCCGGCAGTCCTGCGTTCCGTCGGCGCCGGTGCAGTCCTTCTCCTCGCTGGAGTTGACCCGCTTGATGCTGCCGACCAGGCCGTGCGAGACACCGGGGTGAGTCACGTAGATCGAGTGCACGTGCGCGCGGGCTGAGTGACACGCGACCGAGTACTCGAGATCGACGTAGCCGTAGGTGTTGCCGCCATACGTGAGCGGCGTGTGGTAGATGACCTCCGGGTTGGTGCACGAGGCCGCGGACGCGGGCGCTTCAGTGGCAGCGACAAGCCCTCCGGCGATGGCCGCGGTGGCTGTGGCGCCAACTATCAAGCGACGAATCATGGGTTCCCTTTCGAGAGTGGGGCGCGCGGCACGGCGACGCGCGCGACCATCCTGGCAGCTGATCTGCGGCGTTAGCCACAGTTCGCGGTGTTTTGGATCGTTTGGAACGCACTGGCCAACGTCGGCCAGACGTGCCTAGGCTGCTGGCTTCTCGCGCGACTGGGAGGGACTGCGATGAAACGGGACATGGACGGTCCGGCCGACACGCGAATGATGAGCGTCGTCCACGACGCGCTGCGCCGCGACCTGAGCCGGCTGCGCACCGCACTGACCACGGCGCCGTACCCGGACGGCGATCGCAAGCAGGCGCTCGCCGAGCACGTGGCCTGGCTGATGCATTTCCTGCACGAGCACCACACCGGCGAGGACACCGGCCTCTACCCGATGGTGCGGACGAAGAATCCCGGCGCGGCCGAACTGCTCGACACCATGGACGCCGACCACACGCAGATCGACCCGGCGATGGCGAACTTCGCCGCGAAGAACGAACAGTGGCGCACCGAGACAGCCGACAGTGCACGCGTCGAACTGCTCTCCGCGCTCGACGATCTCGAGAAGGTTCTGCTGCCGCACCTCGAGCGCGAGGAGAGCGACATGATGCCGGTCGTGTCGGCCAGCATCACGCAGCGCGACTGGCACACCTGGGATCAGCAGACCAACATCAAACCCAAGCCGATGCCCAAGCTCGCCGAAGAGGGCAACTGGCTGCTCGACGGCCTGACCGGCGAACGCCGCGAGCTGTTGCTGCACGAAGTGCCTGCGGTGCCGCGCTTCATCGTGATGTACGGCTTCGGCCCAGGCTACCGCCGGCGCGCCGCGCGCCGCTGGGGTGCGTCAGCTGTCGGGAATTAGCTTCAGCCGCTCGGCCGCCGCGGTGGCCGGATGGACGGCGACCAGCCCGAGCTTGAGCCGGTCGCGGCACACGCGCGCCAACTCGTCGTAGGCGGGCTGGCCGATCAATTCGATCAGTTCCGCCGAGTACGACTCGTACATCGGCTCACCGCCGACGTGTGCCTCCGGCGAACCGGTGCAGTACCAGTCGAGATCGTGCCCGCCCTCGCCCCACCCGCGCCGGTCGAACTCCTCGAGCGTCGAGCGCAGGATGCGCGTGCCGTCCACGCGATCGATCCACTCCTGCTCACGGCGCACCGGCAACTGCCAGCACACCTCGGGCTTCGTCTCGATCGGGTTCATGCCCTTGCGCAGCGCAAAGGCGTGCAGGGCGCAGCCGATCCCACCAGGATGACCCTCGCGGTTGGCGAACACGCACGCGCCGTCGAAGAGCCGGGTCTTGCGCCGCTTCTCCTCGTCGTCCTCGACGCGTTCCGAGAACCGCAGCTTGCCGTTCTTGTGTCCCTTCTCGTACAGCTGCCAGTCGGCCGGCGTGAGCTGCTCGGCGAACTTGCGCACGCGCTTCTCGTCGTCACGATCGGTGAAGTACGCACCGTGGTTGCAACAGCCGGTGCTCGCCTGACCACTGACCGTCCCGTGACAGCCGCGACCGAAGATGCACGTCCAGCGCGAGGTCAGCCACGTCAGGTCGGCCCGGATCCAATGATCCGAATCGGCCGGATCCTGGAACTCGAGCCACTCGCGGGGGAAGTCGAGTCCCACTTCGCTGATCACCTTCGGCATGTTAGGAAGCGTAATAGGGTCGGACCATGCGGCTCGGGGTACTCGACGTCGGGTCGAACACAGTTCACCTTCTGGTCGTCGATGCACATCGCGGCGCCGAGCCCACACCGCAGCACTCGGACAAGAGCGAACTGCGTCTTGCCGAGAACCTCGACAAGCGCGGAGCACTGATCGACAAGGGCGCCGACGCGCTCGTCCGCGCAGTAACCACCGCACGACGCCAAGCGCACGCGCTCAAGTGCGACGAGCTGCTCGCGTTCGCAACATCCGCGGTGCGCGACGCGACCAACAGCGACAAGGTGCTCCGGCGCGTGGAGAAAGAGACCGGCGTCGAACTGCAGGTACTCAGCGGCGAGGACGAAGCGCGCCTGACGTTCCTGGCAGTGCGGCGGTGGCTCGGCTGGAGCGCCGGCAACCTGGTCAGCCTCGACATCGGCGGCGGCTCGCTCGAGCTCGCCGCCGGCCGGAACGAGGATCCCTCGGTCGCGATCTCACTGCCGCTCGGCGCGGCCCGGTTGACGCGTGAGCACTTTCGTTCCGATCCGCCGAGCAAGGACGAAGTCGCCGAACTGCGCGAGCACGTCGACGAGGCACTGGCCAAACCGTGCCGACGGCTGCTCGAACTCGGCACCCCGGATCGCGTCGTGGCGACCAGCAAGACCTTTCGCACCCTCGCTCGGCTGGCCGGCGCCGCGCCCAGCTCGGAGGGCCCGCGCGTGCAACGGCTGCTCAACCGCAACGGCCTCGCGCAGATCGCCGCCTTCATCGCACGGATGGCCTCCGCCGACCTGGCCGAACTGGACGGCGTGAGCACCGCCCGCGCGCACCAGACACTGGCCGGCGCGGTCGTCGCCGCGTCGGCGATGGAGGCACTCGGCGTGGACGTGCTCGAGCTGTGCCCGTGGGCGCTGCGCGAGGGAGTGATCCTGCGCCGGCTCGACTGGCTCTCGCATCCCTGATCGGCGCGATCCGTACTCTGAGCGCCATGGAATCCGTGCTCCGCTCCGCGATCCTCGCAGCGTCGCGCAACCGCCGGATCGAGCAGCTGGTCAGCAACGCGCCGGTGTCGCGTGACGTCGTGCGCCGCTACGTCGGCGGGGCGAACACCGAGTCGGCCGTCGCCGCGATCGCGCCGCTCTATGCGGACGGGCTGACCGTCACCCTCGACCATCTCGGCGAGGACACCACCGATCGTGCCCAGGCCGACGGCGTCGTGGCCGCTTACCGCGAGCTGCTTTCCGCGCTGCACGAGCAGCACCTCACCGAGCGGCTCGCGCCACTCACCGCGCGTGCCGAGGTCAGCGTCAAGCTCAGCGCGATCGGCCAGGCGCTCGGCGCGGACGGCGAGAAGATCGCGCTCGAGAACGCCCGCGAGATCGCCGCCGCCGCCGAGGCCGTCGGCGCCACCGTGACCCTCGACGCCGAGGACCACACCACCACCGACTCGACGCTCGGCATCCTCGCCGACCTGCGCGCGGACTTCCCGGCCACCGCCGCGGTGCTGCAGGCCTACCTGCACCGCACCGAGGGCGACTGCAAGGACCTCGCCACCGCCGGTAGCCGGGTCCGGCTGTGCAAGGGCGCCTACAAGGAACCGGCAGGCGTCGCGTACCAGAAGAGCCTGGACGTCGACCTGTCCTACGTCCGGTGCACGAACATCCTGATGGCCGGCGACGGCTACCCCATGCTCGCCACGCACGACCCGCGGCTGATCGAGATCGGCATCGAGCGGGCGACGTTCCACGACAAGTCCGGGTACGAGCTGCAGATGCTCTACGGCATCCGGCCCAACGAGCAGCGCCGCCTCGCGCAGGCCGGGCATACCGTGCGGGTGTACCTGCCCTACGGCGCGCAGTGGTACGGCTACCTGATGCGCCGGCTGGCCGAGCGACCGGCCAACATGATGTTCTTCGCCCGCTCGCTGGTGTCGAAAGGGTGAGTGTGCATGAGTGACATGCTCGGCATCATCGGCGGCGGCAAGATCGGCGAGGCGCTGCTGACCGGCCTGTTGCGCGGCGAGCGCACCTCGTCCGACATCGTCGTGGTCGAGAAGCACCACGATCGCGCCAACTACCTGACGACGAACTACGGCGTGAAGACCCTGGACGTTCCCGAGGCGGCCGCTGCCGCGCGCACGCTCGTCCTTTGCGTCAAGCCCCAGGACATCGGTGCGCTGCTCGCCGAACTGGCCCAGGTCGTCACGACCGAGCACCTGATCGTGTCGGTGGCCGCCGGCATCCCGACGGCCAAGATCAGTGCGGCGCTGCCCGAGGGCGTCCCGGTGGTGCGCTGCATGCCCAACACCCCCGCGCTGGTGGACGAGGCGATGACCGCGGTCAGCGCCGGCGCGTACGCCGACGAGCCGCACCTGGCCACCGCCGAGGCGCTGCTCGCATCGGTCGGGCGGGTCGTCCGGGTGCCCGAGAGCCAGCTCGACGCCGTGACCGCGCTCTCCGGCTCGGGACCGGCCTACTTCTTCTTCCTGGTCGAGGCGATGATCGACGCCGGAATCCTGCTCGGCCTGCCCCGGGCGCTCTCGGCCGAGCTCATCGTGCAGACCGCAATCGGCTCGGCGGTCATGCTTCGCGACTCCGGCGAGCACCCGGTGCAGCTCCGCGAGGCGGTCACCAGCCCGGGCGGGACGACGATCATGGCCATCCGCGAGCTCGAGGCGCACGGCGTCCGGGCCGCGCTACTGGCCGCGATCGAGGCCGCCGCGATCCGCAGCGCCGAGTTGGGTGCGCGGGAGTAGGCCGAATAATCGGGCAAATCCGGCGAATCACCCGCTTGCAGTGCTTAGTAACAGATCAGGTGGGGTACAGCTCTCGCATCCGCCCCACCAGTACCGCTAACCTCAATACAGCACGTGCGTGTCCCGTTCGTCGGTGGGGAAGCCGACGCACCGACGCGTGCCGAGAGTGTCGGTGAACCATGCCTGCAAAGCGTTCGGACGAGGGCCAGGCCGGCCCGCAGTCGTCCCCCCAGCGACCGGTTGACCCTGCCCTCGCCGAGGTCAGGTTCCTGACCGTCGCCGAGGTCGCCAGCCTGATGCGGGTGTCCAAAATGACCGTGTATCGGATGGTGCACGGTGGGGATCTGCCCGCGGTTCGCGTGGGCCGGTCCTTCCGCGTTCCGGAGAAGGCCGTGCACGACTACCTGCGCGGTGCCTTCATCGAGGCCGGCTGAGCTGATCCTGCCGCCTGCGCCCGCCGCCCTGCGCCCGGGCACTTGCGGGTAGGCTGGGCGCAGAAACGCGCCTGGCTGCCGCCTGGTGCATCGTGTCTCCAGAGCGGGTTTTCAGGTATGGGTTCTGTCATCAAGAAGCGGCGCAAGCGGATGGCCAAGAAGAAGCACCGCAAGCTGCTGAAGAAGACCCGCGTCCAGCGGCGTAATAAGAAGTAGCCGCAGAAGTAGCCGCACTCCGGAGTTTCGCCGATGGCGACTCGTGACGCCCGTGTCGTGCTCGTCTCGGGCGCGGGCCGGTTCCTGGGCGCCCGCGTCGCAGGAGCACTGGCTGCCGACCCGACCGTCGACCGCATCGTCGGCGTCGACACCGCACCGCCGGTGCTCGGCCAGGACGAGCGGGTCGAGTACATCCGCGCGGACATCGCGCACCACCTGATCGGCACGGTGCTCGAGCAGGCGCGCGTCTCGGCCGTCGTGCACACCGGGCCGTCCGACCATCGGACCGGGCTCGGCTCGCTGCTGCAGTCCTGCGAGCGGTCGCGCACGGTCACCCGAGTCGTGCTCGCCTCGAGCAGCGCGGTCTACGGCGCGGCACGCACCGACCCGGCGGTGTGCACCGAGTCGACCCGCCCGGCGAGCGATCTGCCGCCGGGTGCAGCGCGCAACCACCTCGCCACCGAGACGATGGCACGCGAGCTGGCCCGTCGCCGCCCCGACCTGACGATCACCGTGCTGCGCCTGGCGCCGGTGCTCGGACCCTCGGGCGGCGGCCGGCTCGCCCGCTACCTCACCCTGCCGCTCGTCCCGGTGGCCCTGGGCTTCGACCCGCGGGTGCAGGTGGTGCACGAGGCCGACGCGGTCGCGGTGCTGGCGGCCGCCGCACGCGCTGAGCGGTCGGGGATCGTGAACGTGGCCGGGCCCGGCGTACTCACCGTCGGCCAGTTGGTGCGCCGTGCCGGGCGGCTGCCCGTGCCGGTGCTCGCGCCCGCACTGCGCCTGACCGGGCTGGACGCGGGCTGGCTGACCCATGGCCGGGTGCTCGACACGCTCGCGCTCGGTACCCGGTTCGGTTACCAGCCGAGATTCTCGACCGAGCAGGCCGTCGCGGCCTTTGCCGCGGCGCGTGCGTCGCGGGTGCGGCTGGCGCCGGCGCTGCTCTCGGCTGCCGAACGGGCGGTGACCGGCAATGCGGGATGAGGACGGCGTGGTGGTGCCGATGCGCGGCAGCGCGCGGGCCCGGTCCGGCCGGTCGGCCGCGATCGGCGCCGAGGCCGAGGTGTTGCCGTTCACCGGACCGGACGAGCTGCCGGCCTTGCCGGAGCCGGCCGAGACGCCCGGCTGGCAGCAGCGCCTCGCCTCCGGTCTCGCGTTCGCCCGGCGCCGCCTCGAAGGGGACTACTCGGTCGACGAGTTCGGCCTCGACCGTGACTTCGCCGAGACGATCGAACTGCCGGTGCTGCGCGCGCTCTACGAGAAGTGGTTCCGCGTCGAGGTCAACGGCGTCGAGCACCTGCCCGCGACCGGCGGTGCGTTGCTCGTTGCCAATCACGCCGGCGGCCTCTGGCCGATCGATTCGGCAATGGCGGCGGTCGCCGTCCACACGGAGTCCGGCCGGTTCCTGCGGCCGCTGGCCGCCGACCTGATGTTCGGGCTACCCGTGGCGGGCACGCTCGCCCGGCGCGGTGGCGCCACGTTGGCGACGTCCGCCGATGCCGAGCGGCTGCTGCGCGCAGGAGAACTCGTCGGCGTCTGGCCGGAGGGTTTCAAGGGCATCGGCAAGCCCTACCGCGACCGCTACCAGCTGCGCCGTTTCGGCCGTGGCGGGTTCGTGCGCTGTGCCATCGCGGCCGGCGTCCCGATCGTGCCGGTGTCGATCGTCGGCTCCGAAGAGGTGCATCCGGTGCTGGGCAACGCCCGCCCGCTGGCGCGCATGCTCGGGCTGCCGTACTTCCCGCTCACGCCGACCTTCCCGTGGCTGGGCCCGCTCGGGCTCGTCCCGCTGCCGAGCAAGTGGTACATCGAGTTCGGGCCGCCGGTGCCGACCGATCGGCTCGTCGCCGAGCTCGCCGGCGACCCGAAGGCGGTGTTCGCGGTGACCGACCAGGTGCGTGACCGCATCCAGGCGACCCTCGACCGGCTGCTGGCCCAGCGCGGCTCGATCTGGCGCTGAGCGTCGGGTCGCAGCTCAGTGCCGGGCGAAGGCCGGCAGGCGCGGCCGGTGGTGCAGTGCGGCCCGGGCCGCTTCTTCGGCCGCTGCGCGAGCCTCGGCGATCCGGCGCCGTGCCCGCCACAGCGCGATGCCGGCGGCCACGCCACCGCCGACCGCGCCGGCACCGATCGCCGTCGGGACGCCGATACGCGCCGCCTTCTGCCCGGTGCGGAAGTCGCGGATCTCCCAGCCGCGCTCCTTGGCCTCGCCGCGCAGCGCCGAGTCGGGATTGACCGCGACCGCGCGGCCGGCCAGCGTCAGCAGGGGCATGTCGTTGATCGAGTCCGAGTACGCCGTGCACTTGTCGAGATCGAGGCCTTGCTGGGCAGCGAGCGCGACGACGGCCGCCGCCTTCGCCTCGCCGTGCAGCACGTCGCCGACCAGCCGCCCGGTGTACACGCCGTCGATGGACTCGGCGACGGTGCCGAGCGCGCCGGTCAGGTGCAACCGCCGCGCGACGATGGTGGCGAGCTCGACCGGCGTCGCGGTCACCAGCCACACCCGCTGCCCGGCGTCGAGATGCTGCCGAGCCAGGGCGAGCGTGCCCGGCCAGATGCGGTCGGACATCTCCTCCTCGTAGATCTCCTCACCGAGGGCGACGATCTCGGCGACGTCCTTGCCGGCGATGAAGGCCAGCGCCGAGTCGCGGGTCTTGTGCAGGTCGCGGAAGGTCTCGCCGCGCAGCCGCAGCCGCACCTGGGTGAAGGTGAATCGGGCCAGGTCGCGCCAGCTGAAGAAGTCTCTGGACGCGAGCCCCTTGGCGAAGTGGAAGATCGACGCGCCGATCATCATCGTGTTGTCGACGTCGAAGAACGCGGCGCCTTGCGGGTCAGGCGGTATCTCTGTCGACCCCGTCACCCGGTCAGGGTACCGAGATGAACGTTAACGCCGGGGGTGACGCCTATGAGCAGTGCCCGACCGGGATGCCGATCGGACCGAGCGAGAGCGTCGCACACGAACTCAAGCCGACCGGAAGGGTCGGCGCGGGATGATGCGTCTTGCTGTGGCCGCCCCCAGGTGACGGCACGCTGACGGGAACGGTCGTCGGGATCGGGATCTTCGGGGTCTTCGATCCCGAACTGACCGGAGGCGGCGGACCACCGGCCGATGAGGAGGAACGCGGCGCGCCCGGCGCGGTCGAGCTGGTGCGCGGTGCCGGGTGCGGAGCGTTGCCGGTCGAGCTCGAAGCCGGGTGCGACCTCGGCGCGGACGACTTCGTCGAGCCCGACTTGGTACCCGGCGTGCCCGGCTGCGAGCCGCCGTGACCCGTCGTCGCGGACTTGCCGCTCGAGCACGGCGAGCAGGGCGTCGGGCCGTAGATGCCGGACGGCGAGGAGTCCAGGCATGCGCAGTTCAGGTCGTGTCGCAACGCGTTCGCGTGCTTGGTCGCGCCGACGATGAGGTTCAGGGTGTGGCGCGCACGCGGCTGCAGGATGCTGCCGCTCAGCCGGGCAACGATCTGCCGCATCGCGGTGGCCTGGTTGCTCGACCAGCTCGTGACGTCGCCCAGTGGGGCGGCCGAGCGGCTGGCCACGGCGGCGCCGGTGAGCAGCTTGGACGCGGCGAGCACGTCGCTGTCGGCCGAGCCGAGCGTCTGCCGGACCAGGGCGGCGGTGTGCGCGTTGATCTGGCCGCTGTCGGCAACCGCGCCGGCTGCGGCGCCGAGCGCGCCGGCGTGCGAGAGCAGGTCGCCGATCTCGCCGATGCGGTTGCCGGCGAACTCGAGCTTGAGCTTGCCGCGGTCGACCGCGCCGCTGGCCAGGCTGTACTCGGTGTTCTCGCTGGCCCGCTTGAGCCCGTACAGGGCGTCGCCGGGCAGCGCGTTCTGGCTGATCAGCACCGCTCCGCCGAGCAACAGGACGAACGCGGTGAGCACACCGACGACCGCGATCAGGGGCTTCCTCAGGTGCAGTCGTCGCGGCTCGGCCGCCTGCTCGGTGCGCGCGGGCTCGGTTTCGACCTCGTCCCGGCCCTCGGCCACGAGGCGGGGCGTGACGGCGACGAGTTGGGCGCGCAGCTCGGCGCGGAAATCCGGACGGGGCGGCGGGGCGACCTCGAGGGTCGAGAGCGCGGCGACGAGCTCGCGCACCTGCGGATCGCGTGACTTGCTCGGGTCGACGCGGCGGCGCAGCGCGGCACCCAGCATGGGTACGCGGTGCTCACGCATGGTCCGTGCCGCCCTTCGTCGGTCCGACCGGGTTACCGATCAGTAGCATTTTCGGCGCCCTTGGCACCGTCTCTGTCACAGCAATCAACGAGCCGGAAGCGCTTCGGATACTCCGTCCGCAAAGATCGTTTTCCGGGCGGGGATTCATCGCAGTTCCGCCCCGACGAGTTCGGCCAGCTTGCGCACCGCGCGGTGCTGCAGCGCCTTGATCGCGCCGTCGTTCTTGCCCATGACGGCCGCCGTCTCGCTCACCGAGAAGCCCTGGATGAAGCGGAGCATCACGCATTCGCGTTGCTCGTCACCGAGCTGGCGCACGGCCTCCATCAACCGCTCCGAGGTGAGCAGGTCGAGCACGGCGTCCTCGGGTCCGGGCGCGCGGTCGTTGCGTTCCGGGGTGTCGTCGGTGGTGATCTCGAGCCGGTGCCGGGCCGACTTCATGTGGTCGAGGATGATGTTGCGCGCGATCGTCACGAACCAGGCGCCGATGTCGCGTCCCTGGTAGTTCACGCTCGAGATGCGGCGCAGGGCGCGCAGGAACGTCTCGCTGGTGAAGTCCTCGGCCAGCGCTCGGTCGTTCACGCGGAAGTAGATGAAGCGGAAGACCGTGTCGACGTAGCGGTCGTAGAGCTGGCCGAAGGCCTCGCCGTCGCCCTGCTGGGCCAGTTGCACCAGCCGCCAGGTCTCCTGGTGCTCGGCCGAGACGGCACCGTTGCCGGCCGGCGGCTCCGCGGCGGGTACCGGGGACGGGCCGGCGGAGGCCGGCCGGGGACGCGGTCGGCGACCGGCCGAGTGGGTGGTCGCTGAGTCGGCGACCTCGACGTGCATCACCAGCGGGCCGACGCCGGCCAGCGCGGGAATCCCGAGTTCGACCGCGATCAGTCGCGCGAGCGCGCGCAAACCGGCGCCCGAGACAGCAGCCTCGGGTCGGGGCTTGACCGCGCGCCGCATCGCGTCCCTTTCCGTAACACATCTGCGTTACGTGTGAAGATCGCGCTAACGCTACCCAGGCGCTACCCCTAGCAAACCGCCAGCACGAGTGAGGCCGGATATCCGCGGCACAATGTGCGCAAACTGCTCCCAAATGCCACGGCTGGCCATACGGTAACTGTCAAAAGCCGAGCCGGTGCCAGGATGTGTGCCATTGCATCGTCGCCCAGAAACGCGAGGCCGGATGTCTGCTGCCGACCACTCGGTCACCCTGATCACCAGGGCCGGCTGCCATCTGTGCGCGGACGCCGAGGCCACCCTGCGGCGGCTGTCCACCGAACTCGGCTACCGGTACGAGGAGCTTGACGTCGACGCCGAGCCGGCCCGGCGCGACGAGTACAGCGATCGGGTGCCGGTCATCCTCATCGACGGGCGCGAGCACGGGTACTGGCGCCTCGAGGAACCTCGCTTCCGCCGCGCGCTCGCGCGCTGACGACGCCGTCCGGAGGGCTCCAGCGCCCCATTACCACGGCCCCCGTCGATTTGGGAAAAGATTCACGAGCCGCGTACCGTCGAGACCGAACAAACCGCCCTACCACACCGGTTCCTCGCAGCTGACAGCGGTGTCTGTGACCGTGGTCTGCCCTGTGCGGGATCGATGCCTGGTCCGACGAGCTCGAGGTGCCGATGTCGACCGAGCGCAGCGCATCCCGCGTTGCCGGTGTCGCGTCCGAGGCCCGTTCCGACGGGCGTGTCCCGGACGCCACCGTCGCCCGGCTGGCTACCTATCTTCGTGTGCTCGGCTCGCTCGGTGACCGCAACATCACCACCGTCTCATCCGAGGAACTCGCCGCCGCGGCCGGGGTGAACTCGGCCAAGCTGCGCAAGGACCTGTCCTTCCTCGGCTCCTACGGCATCCGCGGGGTCGGCTACCACGTCGCCACGCTGACCGAGGAGATCGCCCGCACCCTCGGCATCACCGTGCACCGCTCGGTCGCCCTCATCGGCGTCGGCAACCTCGGCCAGGCCCTTGCCGGCTACGCCGGCTTCGCCAGCCGCGGCTTCCGGATCGCCGCGCTCGTGGACGCCGACCCGAACCGCATCGGTGCGACCATCCGCGGCCTGATCGTGCGCGACGTCGCGGATCTCGAGCAGATCGTGCGCGAGGAGCAGATCGCGATCGCCGTGCTGGCGACGCCGGCCTCGGTCGCGCAGGACGTCTGCGACCACCTCGTCGCGGCCGGGGTCACGAGCATCCTGAACTTCGCGCCTGTTGTGCTGACCGTCCCCGAGCACGTCGACGTGCGCAAGGTCGACCTCGCCGCGGAGCTGCAGATCCTCTCCTTCCACGAGACGCGCAAGGCGGCCGCTGCCGTCGTCGCCGAGGCGGTGGCCAAATGAGCGTGCTCGTCGTCGGACTCTCGCACCGCACTGCTCCGGTCGCGTTGCTCGAGCTTGCCTCCGTCCCGTCGGAGGAACTCGCCAAGACGCTGGACGAACTGCACCGTGCCGAGACCATCAGCGAGGTGCTGCTGCTCTCGACGTGCAACCGCATCGAGGTCTACGCCGACGTGGCCCGGTTCCACCCGGCCGTGGCCGAGATCAGCGGCGTGCTCGCCCGGCAGGCCGGGTTGCCCGTCGCCGATCTCGCCGAGCACCTGTACGTCCACTTCGCCGAGGCGGCGGCCGAGCACATGTTCTCTGTGGCGTCCGGCCTCGACTCGATGGTCGTGGGCGAGTCGCAGATCCTCGGCCAGCTGCGCGCGGCCTACGCCCTGGGCATCGAGGCCGGCTCGGTCGGTTCGGTGCTGCACGACCTGGCCCAGTCCGCGCTGCGCGTCGGCAAGCGGGTGCACTCCGATACCGACATCGACCAGGCCGGTCCGTCGATCGTGTCGGTCGCGCTCGACCGCGCCGCCGCCGAACTCGGCAGCCTGGACGGGCTGCGCACCGTCATCGTCGGCGCCGGTTCTATGGGGGCGCTGGCCGGTGCCACCCTGCGCCGCCGCGCGACCGGCAACGACATCGTGGTCGCGAACCGCAGCGCCGAGCGTGCCGAGCGGCTGGCGACCTCCCTGGACGGGCGCGCGGCCGGCCTCGGTGAGCTCGACGTGTTGCTCGCCGACGCCGACCTGCTCATCTCGTCCACCGGCGCGACCGGCGTCGTGATCGAGGCGCACACGCTCGGTGATCGGTCGGCGCGACCGCTCGTCGTGCTCGACCTCGCCCTGCCGCGCGACGTCGACGCGGCCGCCGCCGAACTGCCCGGCGTCACCTACTTCGACCTCGACGCGCTGCGCTCGTCCGGCGCCGTGGTCAGCGACGAGGCGATTGCCGCCGCCACCGCGATCGTCGCCGAGGAACTCAGCGGCTACCTGTCCGAGCAGCAGCAGCTCGCGGTCGCCCCGACCGTGACCGCGTTGCGGGCCCGGGCCAACCAGGTCATCGACGCCGAACTGACGCGGCTGTACGCGCGGTTGCCCGAGGCCGACGACGACACCCGCCGGGAGGTCGCCGCCGCGGTGCGCCGTGCCGTGGAGAAGGTGCTGCACGCGCCGACCGTCCGGGTCAAGGAACTCGCGTCGCTGCCCGGCGGCGACCAGTACGCGACCGCGCTGCGCGAGCTCTTCGACCTCGACCCGGCAGCCGCCGAGTCGGTGGCCGCAGTGAAGAAGACGCAATCATGACGGCCACCAGGACGATCCGCATCGGCACCCGGGCCAGCGCGCTCGCGCGCATCCAGACCGGTCTGGTCGCCTCGGCACTCGGGGCGCGGGTCGAGATCGTGCCGATCGTCACCGAGGGCGACCGGTCGAGCGCGAACCTCGCGCAGATCGGCGGCACCGGCGTGTTCGCCTCGGCACTGCGGCAGGCGCTGCTCGCCGACGAGGTCGATGTCGCGGTGCACTCCTTCAAGGACCTCCCGACCGCCGCGGCGGACGGAATCGTCATCGCGGCCGTACCGGCCCGCGAGGACCCGCGCGACGTCCTGGTCGCGCGCGGCGGACTCACCCTCGGTGAGCTGCCGGCCGGCGCCAAGATCGGCACCGGCTCGCCGCGGCGGGCTGCGCAACTGCGCGCGCTCGGGCTCGGCCTCGAGATCGTGCCGATCCGCGGCAACGTCGACACCCGGCTGGGCAAGGTTGCCGCCGGCGAAGTGGACGCCGTCGTGCTCGCCCTGGCCGGTTTGCGCCGGCTCGGCCGGGCCGGCGAGGCGAGCGAGATCCTCGATCCGATCCAGGTGCTCCCGGCGCCGGCGCAGGGTGCGCTGGCGGTGGAGTGCCGCTCGTCCGACGACGAGACCCGCGCGATCCTGCGCGGCCTCGACGATGCGGACACGCGCGCGGCCGTCGCGGCCGAGCGTGCGCTGCTCGCCGCCCTCGAGGCGGGCTGCTCGGCGCCGGTCGGCGCCCTTGCCGTGGTCGCGGAAGGCGACGACGGCTTCTCCGGCCAGACCCAAGTGTTCCTTCGCGGCTCGGTGACCGCGGTCGACGGCAGTGACGCCGTCCGGCTCTCGGCCACCGGCGCGACCACAAACGCCGAAGGCGTGGGACGGCGGTTGGCCGCCGACCTGCTCGCCGAAGGCGCAGATCAAATGATGGGGAGCTCGTCATGACTCGAGCGCGCAAGGTTCAAGGCAAGATCGTGTTCGTCGGGGCAGGCCCCGGCGACCCTGGACTGCTCGCCCGACACGCTGCGGACGCGATCCGGGCGGCCGACGTGGTGTTCGCCGATCCGGGCGTGCCCGAGGCGGTTCGCGGACTCGCCTCGGTCGAGGTGCACGCCACCGAGACCACGCCGGCTGAGACCGCCAAGCTGCTCGGCGCCGAAGCACGTGCCGGGCACACGGTCGTCCGCCTCGTCTCCGGCGACCCGTTCGCCGACGAGGCCGCGATCAAGGAGGCGCTCGCCGTCGCGCGCACGACCGTGCAGTACTCGGTCGTCCCGGGTATCGCCGCCGGACTGGGCGCGGCGACCTACGCGGGCGTGCCCTACGGACCGGTGCGCACCGAAGCCGAGTTCGACTCGCTCGAGGGCGTCGACATCGAGGCGCTGTCCGCCGCACCGGGCACGCTGGTGCTCACCCTGCCCGTGCTGGACGCGGCCGAGCTCGGTCAGCAGTTGGTGGCCTACGGCGTCAAGCCGGACACCCCGATCTCGATCAGCTGCGCCGCGACGACAACCGGCCAGCAGACCGTCGGCGGCACGCTCGGCGACATCGAACTCGCCGCGGTCGGCATGTCCGGCACCGTCATCGTCACGGTCGGCAAGGCGGCCGGGCAGCGCGAGAAGCTCTCCTGGTGGGAGTCGCGCCCGCTCTACGGCTGGAAGGTGCTCGTGCCGCGCACCAAGGACCAGGCCGGCGCGATGAGCGACCGGCTGCGCGGCTACGGCGCGGTGCCGGTCGAGGTACCGACCATCGCCGTCGAGCCGCCGCGCACGCCGACCCAGATGGAACGCGCGATCAAGGGCCTGGTCACCGGCCGGTTCGAGTGGATCGTGTTCACCTCGACCAACGCGGTGCGCGCGGTACGCGAGAAGTTCGAGGAGTTCGGCCTGGACGCGCGCGCGTTCGCCGGCGTGAAGATCGCCTGCGTGGGCGAGGCGACGGCCGATGCGGTGCGCTCGTTCGGCATCAAGCCCGAGCTGGTGCCCTCCGGCGAGCAGTCGTCCGAGGGCCTGCTGGCCGACTTCCCGCCCTTCGACGACATCCTCGACCCGATCAACCGGGTGCTGCTGCCGCGTGCCGACATCGCGACCGAGACGCTGGCCGCCGGGCTGCGCGAGCTGGGCTGGGAGATCGACGACGTGACCGCGTACCGGACGGTCCGCGCCGCACCGCCGGCCGCCGAGATCCGGGACGCGATCAAGTCGGGTGGGTTCCAGGCGGTGTGCTTCACGTCGTCGTCCACGGTGCGCAACCTCGTCGGGATCGCCGGCAAGCCACATGCCCGTACGGTCGTCGCATGCATCGGCCCGCAGACCGCGGCCACGGCCAAGGAATTCGGCCTGCGCGTCGATGTGCAGCCGGAGCAGGCGACCGTCCCGGCGCTGGTCGACGCACTCGCCGCGCACGCCCAGGTGCGGGCTTCCGAGGAGCGCGAGAAGGCGGCTGCGGTGGCCGCCAAGAAGGCTGCCCGGTCCACCTCGCGGCGCGCTTCGCGCTGATTTCCGCCGCTTTTGGCGGATTTCCCCCGGATACGGGGGTAATCCGCCAAAAGTTGGGTCGAGCGGCGCTAGGCTCCGGTCTTGTGTCCGGTTTGCGCGGTATAGCCGTTCTAGGTTTTGCCACTCTGGTCGCTGCGTGCATGGGTAGTCCGGGCTCGTCGGCGGCAGCTCCGCACATCGCGTCGGCAGCGGCCGGCAGCGGCCCGTCCGTCCTGTTCGACGACACCAAGGCCGAGACGGCCGGCAACGCCGACTGGATCGTGTCGACGTCGATGCCGGACCCGACCGCGCAGGATCCGTCGCCGTCGAGCGAGACGGACTGGACGGGGGCGCTCTCGTCGTGGGGGGTGGCGCTGCATCAGGCCGGGTACACGGTCGAGACGCTGCCGCCCTCCGGGCAGATCACCTACGGCGACTTCGGGAATGCGCAGGACCTGTCGAACTTCGACACGTTCGTGCTGCCCGAGCCGAACGTGCTGTTCACCAGTGCGGAAAAGGCCGCCATCCTGTCTTTCGTCCAGAACGGCGGCGGGCTGTTCATGATCAGCGACCACAACGGCAGCGACCGCAACAACGACGGCGCCGACTCGGTGAAGGTGCTCAACGACCTGATGGGATCGAATGACCCGTTCGGGTTCTCGATCGACGTCTCGGACATCTCGACCGACAACCCCAACGTGCTCGGCTCGTCCGACGCAGTGCTGGACGGACCGTTCGGCGCGGTTAGCGCGACGATCATCCGCGACGGCACGACGGCCACGCTGCACCCGGCCGACGACTCGGCGGTGAAGGGCGAGGTGTTCCGCACCGGGTACTCGGCCTCGGGCACGACCGGCGCGGCAGTCGCGACCTCGAGCTACGGCTCGGGACGGGTGGCGTACTGGGGCGACAGCTCGCCGATCGACGACGGCACGGGTCAGTCTGGGAACTCGCTGTACGACGGGTGGAACGACCCGGCCGGCACGGATGGGACGCTGGCGCTGAACGCGACCGCGTGGTTGGCCGGCGGCGGCTCGTCCGGTGGTGGCGGCTCACCCTTGACCAACGGCGGCTTCGAGTCGGGTTCGTCGTCGTGGACGCTGTCCGGTGGCGCGGCGGTGACCAGCACTCGCGTGCACAGCGGCACGTCGTCGCTGGCACTCGGCGCGACCAACTCGTCCACGATGTCGGCGACCCAGACGATCGAGGTGCCGGCGTCGGGCAACTTGACCTGGCAGACCTACGTGACCACGCAGGAGACCGGCTCGACCGCGTATGACAAGTTGGTGGTCAAGCTCGGTTCGGCGACGGTGGCGACGCTGTCGAACACCTCGACGGCCGGCAGCTGGTTCAAGACGACGGTGCCGCTGGCGTCGTACGCCGGGCAGACGCTGCCGCTCTCGTTCACCGCGTCCAACGGGACCAAGCTGCCGACGGCCTTCTGGGTCGACGACGTGACCGCCGGTTGAGCGTCTCCTTAGCTAACACGGAACGAACATCGCATATGTCCGGCGTAATCTGGGTCTTGTGAGTTTGCCGGATCTCCCGCCGTTCCCGACTTCGCGGCCGCGTCGACTGCGGCGTACTGCCGCCTTGCGCCGGCTGGTCAGCGAGGTCGAGGTGCGGCCGTCCGATCTGGTGCTGCCGATGTTCGTCCGGGAGGGCATCGACGAGCCGGTGCAGATCTCGTCCATGCCCGGCGTCGTGCAGCACAGCTACGACAGCTTGGTGAAGGCGGCGGTCGAGGCGACGGCGGCCGGCGTGGGTGGGCTGATGATCTTCGGCGTGCCTGTGCACAAGGACGCGGTCGGTAGCGGCGCGACCGACCCGGACGGCGTGCTCAATGTCGCGCTGCGCAGGCTGGCCGACGAACTGGGCGACGAGACCGTCCTCATGGCGGACCTGTGCCTGGACGAGTTCACCGACCACGGGCACTGCGGGATGCTCGACGAGCACGGCGCGGTCGACAACGACGCGACGCTCGCGCGGTACCGCGAGATGGCGGTGGCGCAGGCTTCGTCCGGCGCGCACCTGCTCGGGACGAGCGGCATGATGGACGGCCAGGTGGCCGCAGTGCGCGGCGCGCTGGACGAGGCCGGCTTCGTCGAGACGGGCATCCTCGGCTACGCGCCGAAGTACGCGTCCGGCTTCTACGGTCCGTTCCGCGAGGCGGTCAACTCGTCCTTGCGCGGTGACCGGAAGTCCTACCAGCAGGACGCGTCGCGCACGGTCGCCGACGCGCTCGCCGAGGTCGCCCTCGACGTGCAGGAGGGCGCCGACATCGTGATGGTGAAGCCGGCCCTGCCGTACCTCGACATCCTGCGCGCGGTGGCCGATGCCAGCCCGGTGCCGGTCGCGGCGTACCAGATCAGCGGCGAGTACGCGATGGTCGAGGCGGCTGCGGCGAACGGCTGGCTGGAACGCGATCGGGTGATCGCCGAGACGCTGACGTCGATCAAGCGCGCGGGCGCGTCGATGATCCTGACGTATTGGGCGGCCGAGGTTGCGGCCGGCGTCTAGCGTCATGTCCGGGCGCCGGTACGTCGAACCGGCGCGGACCTACGCGTCGTGTTTCGTCCTGCTGGTGATCCTGGCTGCGGGATTCGTCGTCGACCTCGTGTTCCTCGGCGGTGGGCGCGCGCACGCGGTGGCGTGGGCGATCGCGGCGGTGCTCGTCGTCGGCGTGGACGCGCTGATCGTGTATGCGGCGCGCAGTGTGCGGTCGATCGAGGTCACCGACGACGAGGTCCGGGTGGGGGAGTCGAGTGTGCAGCGCGCCGAGATCGCCGGCATCCGGCCGGGCCGCGATGACGAGGTGCCGTTGCTGGGCCGCCGCACCGGGGAGGGTCTGCCGCGTGGGACGACGCCGTTGACGTTGCAGCTGGAGGACGGCAGCGCGATTGCGGTCGCGACCCGGTTCCCGCAGCGGTTGGCTGCGGCCCTCGGCGCGGAGGAAGCGGTGTTGGAGGTTCGTCCGGCGGATGCGGCCGACCTCGCGCTACTGCCCGAGATCGACAGCCGTGCCGAGACGCTGTTCCGCGTGGCCGGCATCGATCTGCCGGAGATCCCGTACCCGGTGGACGAACTGCACGAGTCGAAGGCAGTGTTCGTCGTCGGCAAGCCGCCGGTCGGGTTCGTCCAGATCGACGAGGTGGACGGGCTGGCGCACGTCCAGGAGATCGCGGTGCTGCCCTCGCACATGCGGCGCGGGCTGGGTTCCTTGCTGCTCGACGCGGCGTGTGCGTGGGCACGCACGGCCGGCTATCGCGCGGTCACGTTGACGACCTACGCCGAGGTGGCGTGGAACGCGCCCTTTTATGCCGAGCGTGGCTTCGTCGAGTTGGCGTCGCTGACGCCCGCGCTGGCCGAACTGCGCGACTGGGAGCGCGACATCGGCCTGGACGCGGTGGGCCGCCGCGTCGCCATGCGCCGCGACCTCTGACGGTTTGCACCCAATGCGGCCGCTATATCGCCGAATTCGGCCCCGTTAGCGACCGTTCCGGGTGCAAACCGAGCTCCGCCGCCTCATCTTCGCCCTGCTAATGCGCGCGGTGAAGCGGAGCCAGGACGCATTGACAGGGCAAACCGATCGTCGGTCGCATCAGTGATGCATCTGGCATGCCTGGACGGTCTATTTGCCTCAGTGATGCACCGCGAAGTCGGGCGGCTCCGCCCTCGCAACCTCGCGGTTGTGCCGCACGATCACGAGGTGCTGAGCGAGCACAATCGGCGCAATCAGGATGAGGAACCCGCGCCAGTAGTGATGGCGACTCAAGAGATCGACACCCGGGCCGAGTAGGAGTACGCCGCCGAGCAAGTAGCCCGAGAGCCCACTGCCCTGAGGACGGCCGCGCCACGGCAGCAACGGGATCCGGTCGGGCGTACGGCGGCACATCACGATCACCGTGTGGACGACCAGCCACGCGCCCAGCGCGTACAGCACCGCGCCGATCTCCGCCCTCACGCCTTGAGTGTGCCTCCACCCACCTTGATTTGGTATCCGGCGACCAAAACGATCATGAAAATCGGGTCAGTCGATACCAAATCAGCTTGGTGGGAGGCTCGGTTGGTGGACGATCTTGTCGAATTCGCCGTCCGAACCGTCCAGGACGCAGCTGGCATCGCGGCGCAGCGGTTCGCGGAAGGGTCCCCGGCGCGGCGCAAGGCGGACGACACCCAGGTCAC
>DASXJN010000160.1:0-11187 GCA_036497365.1 Jatrophihabitantaceae bacterium
TCGTCGAAGGCGTAGTTGATGAGCGCGAACGAGACGCCGAGCAGCGCGACGCACAACCCCGGGGCGATGGACCACAGCGGCATGCCGGTCTGCAGCGCCTGCTGGCTCTGCGACCAGTAGAGCATCGTGCCCCAACTGATCGAACTCGGGTCGCCGAGACCGAGGAACTGGAGGCCGGCCGCGGTCAGGACCGAGTAGAGTGCCGCCCCCAGGAAGTTGGCGACGATGAGGGACGTCATGGTCGGCAGCACCTCGACGACGATGATGTACGAACGCCGCTCGCCGCGTACCCGCGCGGACTCGAGGAAGTCACGATTGCGCAGTGACAGCGTCTGCGCGCGCATCTGATTCGCGCCGTACGACCAGCCGGTGACGACGAGGACGATCAGCACCACCAGCAGCGTGCCCTTGCCGGCGTAGGTGGCCAGCACGATGATCAACGGGAACGTGGGCAGGACGAGGAAGACGTTCGTGATCAACGACAGCACGTCGTCGGCGATGCCGCCCAGGTACGCAGCGGACACTCCGATCAACACCGACAGCACGGTGGCGAACGCGCCCGCGACGAGCGCGATCACCAGCGACTGGCGCGTGCCGTAGACGAGTTGCGCCCAGATGTCCTGCCCGAGCGACGTGGTGCCGAGCAGATGCGCGCCGGAGGGCTGGAGTGACGGGGTGAATGCGAGGTCGTTCGGGTGCCGCACCGACGTGAACAGCTGCGGGAAGATCGCGAACACGCAGAAGATCACGAACAGCACGAGGCCGACGAGCGCCTTCTTGCTCGACAGGACGGCGCGGAGCAAGCCACCGCCGCGCCTGCGGACGGGGGAGGGCGGTGCATTGGCGGCGGTGGAGGTGTCGACGAGAAGAGCGGTCATCTGCTCACGCCTTCGCCCGGGATCGCGGATCGAGCCAGGCGATCGCGAAGTCGCAGATGAGCAGGGCGACCAGGACCGCAACGGTGAACAGCATGAACAGGGCCTGCATGAGCGGGTAGTCGGTGTTCTGGACCGCGTTGTAGAGCAGGTACCCGAGACCGGGGTAGTTGAAGACGTACTCGACGAGGATCGAGCCCGAGATCACGAAGCCGAGCGACATCGCGAACCCGGACAGGTTGGGCAACATCGCGTTGCGCGCCGCGTAATCCATCATGATGCGCCGGTTGCTCAGGCCTTTGGCCCGTCCCATCCGCACATAGTCCTCTGCGATCGTCGTGATCATGTTGTTGCGCATGGTCAGCACCCAGCCGCCGACCGAGGTGATCACAATGGTCGCGGCCGGCAGGATGCCGTGCTTCACCACGTTCGCGATGAACGGCCCGGAGAACTCCGGCAGCAGATCCGGGTCGTAGTTGAAGTCGCTGGGCAGCCAGCCGTTCGTCCACACCGAGAACAGCAGGATGAGCAGCAGGCCGACCCAGAAGTACGGCAGCGCCGACGTGACCACGAAGAACGGCGGCAGCAGCGAGTCGACCTTGCCGCCGCGTTTCCAGCCGGCGACGATGCCGAGCAACGATCCGAGCAGGAAGCCCAGGATCGTCGCTATGCCGACCAGGCCGAGCGTCCAGGGCAGCGCCTGCGCGATCAAGGTACGCACGGGCGCGCCGAGCGACTGCCCGATCGAGATGCCCCAGTTGCCGGTCACCATGTTGGCCAGATAGTCGAAGTACTGGCCGACCACGTTCTGGTGCGGCTTGTACCCGAAGGCGGTCAGCAGCTCCTGCAGTTTCTCCGGCGAGAGCTGGTTGTGTGTGCGCACGCGCAACGCCTGCACCGGGCTGCCCGGCATGAACCGGGGGATGAAGAAATTCAGCGTCAGTGCGGCCCACAGGGTGAGCACGAAGAAGCCGAGGCGGCGGGCAACGAACCTCATTCGCGCCCTCCCATCAGCGACCTCATGCTCACCCGGTGGGTCATGTAGCTACTGTGACCGATCAGGCGTTGGTCGCGTAGATGTGCAGCAGCACCTGCTCGACATCCGGCACGTTGAACGCGGCCGGCTGTGCGTACGGATCCTGCTCGGTGGGCCAGCCGCCGATGTTCGCGGTGTTGTACTGGAACCAGTCGACCGACTCGGTCACCGGGATGACCGGTACCTCCTTGAGCATGGTCTGCTCGATCTTCTTCACGATCGTCACCTGGCCCGACGCGCTCGCCGACGGGTACTGGTTGAACAACGCGTCCACGGACGCGCTGTTGTACCGCTCGAAGTTGCTGCTCGCGTCCTTGCCGAGCGGCGCGGAGTTCTTCGAGTAGAGCCACTTACGCAGCTCGTAGTACGGCGTCGGGCCACCCGACTCGCCGTAGTACGCGAGATCGAAGTCGCCGGTGTACAGCTTGTTGTCGTAGGTCTGCTGCGCCAGGTCCTGCACGGTCAGGTTGATCCCGATCGGCGCGAGTTGCTGCTTGATCACGGCGAGCGAGGCATCCCAGTCGGTGTAGCCGGTGACCGTGATGACCGAGAGGTTCAGCGGATGCGAGGTCGAGTAGCCGGCCGTCTGCAGCGCCGCCTTCGCCTTCGTCACGTCCTGCTTGGCGTAGCCCGACGAGTTCAGCGCGGGCGTGTCGATCCACTTCTGGAACGTGGGCATCACGATGCCGGTCTGGTTGGCCGCGGGTTGCTGACCGCCCTCACCGATCTGCGCAACCTGGGACCGGTCGAGGGCGTAGGCGATCGCCTGCCGGACGCCGAGCTTGCCGGTCGGGTGCGACGAATCGTTGTTCGGGTACAGCGTCACGTTCGTGACCGGCGGCGACCAGGTGTGGTTGTCCGACGCGCGGTCCAGGTAGAACTTCTGGATGTTCGGGATGAACTGGCTGCCCCACTGCGCCGAGCCGTCGGCGAGGTTGTTGTTCGCCGGCGCGTTGTCGAGATAGGCCGGGTACTTCACCGTGGTGATGTAGGGCTTGCCGGACTGCCAGAACTTCGGGTTCGCCGTGTAGGTGATGTTGTTGGACGAGCAGGGGTTCACCATGTACGGCCCGGTGCCGACCGGATCCTTGTCGGCCCACGTGTCGGGGTGGGCCGCGGGGTCACCGGTCGCCCAGACGTGCTGAGGCACGATGCCGACCTCGTCGGCGAAGTAGAAGAAGTACGGCTGAGCCGACTGGTTGAACGTCATCGTCACCTTGTTGCCCGACGCGGTGACGCTCTTCATGCCGGCGCCGGTCCAGAGCGAGTACAGGTCGGTGGCGGGGAACTTCTTCATCAGGTTGAACGTGAACGCCACGTCGGCGGCGGTGAACGGCTTGCCGTCACTCCACGTCACGCCGTCGCGGATGGTGAAGACGACCGACTTCTTGTCGGCGGCCCACTTGTAACCGGTCGCGAGCATCGGCGTCTCTTTGGAGTTCTGCAGGATGTTCACGTACACCAGCGGCTCGTAGACGAACCCGAGCGACTCCTGGTTCGCGGCCGGGTTGAACGGGTTGAACTGGCAGGTCCAGGTCTGGCCACCGACGTTGGCGATGGTGACCGACCCGCCCTGCTTGTGAGTGCTCGTGGCGCCGTTCGAGCCGGACGCACCGACCGAGGCGCTCACCGAGGCGGGTGGTGGTTGATTACCCGTGGCAGACGCGCGTTTCTTCGCCGAGCCCGAGCAGGCGGAGACACCCGCGAGCAGGACGACAGCTGCGGCAGCCGCGATTCCGGTGCGGCACAGACGGTTCATGCTGGTGCTCCTTCGCTTGGGACGACCGGGTTTCGGGTCACCTGATAGGTCTCGACGGCGAGATCGAGGGCGCCGACGAGCGGTGCATCGAACGGGTATTCGGCCAGGACGAGTTCGGGCGGGAACGGCACCGCACCGGCGAGGGCGGCAGCCAGGGAGGGACGAAGCCGGTGCCACGAACGCACCATGCCGCCACCGACGACGACCCGTGCCGGGTCGATCGCGATCGTCAGGTTCACCAGGTGATACGCGAGCTCGTCCAGGAACTCGGTACACACCCGCGAGACGCGCGGATCGGTCTCGGCGAGTTCGAACAGGGCGGCCACGTCGCCGCCGTCGAGCAGTTCGGCCGCCGCTGCGGCGAGCGCCTTGCCGCTCACCGCTTCCTCAAGCCGCGGTTCCTGCAACGGTGCACCCGGCCGGCGGAGGTTGTAGGCGATCTCGCCCGCGGCACCGTGCCGTCCGGACAACACGGCGCCCTGCGTCACGATGGCGACCGCGAGGCCGGTGCCGAGGTTGACGTAGAGCCCGGGATCGAAACCGGCGAGCGCGCCGTGCGCGAGTTCGGCACGTGCGGCTGCCTTGACGTCGGTCGCCATCGCGATCTCCGCGCCGGGAAAGGCGAGATGCAGCCGGTCGCCGAAGGCGAGTCGGTCCCATCCCGCGATGTTGGGCGCCAGATCGATGCCGTCCATGCGGGGGATACCGAAGGTGCAGGCGCCGACCGCGACCAGCGGACGTCCCGCAGCGACGTCGGCGAGCAGGTCGTGCGCCGCGGCGATCCCGCGATCGAAGGTCTGCTGTGCGGAGTCCTCGGGGCGGACGAACAACGTCGCGCCGCCGAGCCGGGCGCCGGTGGCATCGGCGGCGGCGACGGCGACCTTGCTGCCGCCGAAGTCCACACCGAGTACGACCGGGTTGTCCATGCACGCTCCGTGAAAGAGGTGGACGTTGTAATCGTTAGGAAAGTAGACTATCAATCTTGCATCGAGCAAGACCTGTTATGAATTCGTCTCTCTGACTGCAAGGAGAAGTCGTGACGGCACCGGCCGGCCCGCAGCTGATCCGCGCGATGAACGAACAGTTGCTGCTCGACCACATTCGCTCGGCCGAGAAGATCTCGCGAGCCGAACTCGCCCGGCGCACCGGCCTGTCCAAGCCGACCGTTTCGCTGGCGCTGACCAACCTCGAGCGGGCCGGGCTGGTCCGCGCGTCGGGCGTGCGGACGGGCACGCCGGGTCCGAATGCGGTGCTCTACGAAGTTCGTCCCGAGGCGGGTTACGTGCTCGCCCTCGACGTGGGCAGCGAGTACGTCCGCGGCGCGATCTGCGACTTCGCCGGTGCGGTGCGCGTGCGCGACACCCAGCACACCCGGGCAAAGTCGCGCCGTGGCCGCATCGGCGAGCTCGGCAAGCTCGCCGAGCAGCTCTGTTCGGATCTCGGTGTGCGGCTCACCGATATCACCCGGACCGTCCTCGGCAGCCCCGGCGTGTACGACCCGCGTCGTGACGCGCTGTCGCTGGCCGGCGCGCTGGAGGGCTGGGACCATCCGCACCTGCTCACCGAACTCCGTGGCGTCTTCGGCAGCTCGCTGATGATCGAGAACGACGTCGATGCGGCGGCACTCGCCGAGCAGACCCACGGGCACGGCCGCGAGGTCGCGTCGTTCGCCTTCGTGTCGATCGGCACCGGTATCGGGCTCGGTCTCGTCCTCGACGGCAGGTTGCGCCGGGGCGTGCACGGCGCGGCCGGTGAGATCGCCTACCTGCCGCTGGAGGGTGCCGAGGTCGACCAGGACGACGTCCGGCGGCGCGGTGGGCTCGAGGCGGCCGCGTCGGCCGCCGGCATCGTGGCCGCGGCTCGGCGCGTCGGCCTGGGCCGCGCTGCATCGGCACGACAGGTCTTCGAGGCCGCCGCCCACGGCGATCAACGCGCACAGGCAGTCGTCGCAGCCGAGGCAGTGCTGATCGCGCGGGCGATCTGCTCGATCGTGGCGATCACCGATCCGGACCTCGTCGTGCTCGGCGGCGGAATCGGGCAGGCGGACGGCCTGGTCGACGCCGTGCGCGCAGAGCTCGACCGGATCGCGCCGGTGCCCACCGAGCTCCGGGTCAGCGCGCTCGGATCCGAATCGGTCGTGGACGGCTGTCTGGCGAGCGGCCTCGACCAGGCCTGGACCGCGCTCACGAGCCGGGCGTGAGCGACTTCGTCGTCGCCGCGGACGGCGGCAACTCGAAGACCGACCTTGTCGTGGCGAGGCTCGACGGCGCCGTCCTCGCCCGGGTGAGTGGCGCCGGAACGCGGCCGTCCATCGACGGGCTGGCGACGACGACCGCCGGTCTGGCCGCACTGGTGCGCCAGGGCATCACCGCCGCCGGGCTGCCCGCCGCCGCCCGGCCCGCGGTCGGGTCGTTCTATCTGGCCAACGTCGACTTCCCGGACGAGGAAGTCGCCATGTTCGACGCGCTCACCGCGCACGACATCACCGACCGGCTGGAGATTCGCAACGACACCCTGGCCGTGCTCAAGGCCGGCAGTCGCACCGGCTGGGGGATAGCCGTCGTCGGCGGCGCCGGCATCAACGCGATGGGCATGCATCCAGACGGTCGGGAGGAGCGCTTTCTCGGCATCGGTGACGTGAGCGGTGACTGGGGCGGCGGCAACGCCATGGCGATCGCCGCGCTCGGCGCAGCGGTTCGAGCGGGCGACGGGCGCGGACCACAGACCGCACTCAGTTCGCTGCTCGTCGAATGGTTCGATCGCGATGTCGACAGCGTGGCCATCGCAGCCGACCGCAAGGAGATCGGGCTGGCCGACATGCTCGCGTTCGTGCCGACCGTCTTCGCCGCGGCAACCGCGGGCGACGAGGTCGCCGTCGGCATCGTCACGCGGTTTGCCGACGAGGTGCTCGCCTTCGTGCGCGCGCTCGTCCGACGCATGGACCTCGCCGACCAAGCAGTGGACGTCGTCCTCGGCGGCGGCACGCTGCAGGCCCGCAACGAGCTCCTGCTCGCGCGCATTGCCGACGGGGTAGCCCGCCTCGCGCCGCGCGCGACGCTGCGCGTGCTCGACGTGCCACCCGTGGTCGGCGCGCTAGCCAGCGCGCTCACCTTGGCCGGGGCAGATGCAGCCGCGATCGAGCAGGCCCGGTCAGCCCTAGGGCGCCGCTGACGTCGCCGCAATTTGGCCCCCGTGCAGGGTCTCGCGCGGCGTGTCGCCCTGCACCGAGGCCAACAGTCGGCGACGCGCTACTTGCTCGGCTCCGGCACGTTGCAGTGCACCTTCGGGTTCACGCCGACGTAGTTCAGCGGCCCGGCGAGCACGGTCACTGTGATCGTGGCGGCGGACGCGCAGTTGGTCTTCCCGCTGCTGTAATAGCCGCGTTGGCCGGCGGCGATCGCCCCGATGATCAGCCAAATCACCAGCAGGACGCCGATGAGGCGGGACAGTCCGGCACCCCGGCGAGATCCGGTTCGCATCGTCATGCCATTGGTGTACCCGTGACACGGGTCACCTATGCCGTGAAATGCCCGTTTCGACGGAGGTAGCCGTGCGCAGGGCGGCGAGCCAGACCAGGCAGGCGCCGAGCATGTGCAGGGCGACCAGCAAAGGCGGCACGTGCAGGAAGTACTGAGTGAACCCGATGACGCCCTGCGCGAGTTCGACGGCCAGCAGCACGCTCGCCGACCGGCGGATCGCGGCCGAGCCGGGCAGCACGTAACACAGCGCGACCAGGCCGACGGTGAGTCCGATCAGCACCATCACGACGTCGGCGTGCAGTTGGGCCATGGACGACACCTGCAGGCCGGTGCGGTGCACCTGTCCGGAGGCGTCCTTGTCACCGGCATGCGGCCCGCTCCCGGTGACGACGGTGCCGATCGCCAGCGTCGCGGCGGTGACCGCGAGCGTCACCCGGGTCAGCCAGACCGCCGGTGCCGGTACCGGCGCAATGGGCCTGAGGTCGCGCAGCCGCCACCACAGCACGAAGGTGACGGCGATGATCGCCATCGACAGCAGGAAGTGCAGCGCGACCAGCCACGGATTGAGATGCGTCAGCACGGTCAGGCCGCCGAGGACGGCCTGCGCCGGGATACCGAGAGCCGCTGCAGTAGCCAGCGTCCGCTCCCGCCGTAATGCCATCGCAACGAGCCACGTCGCTACAGCGACGACCGCGAGGACGAAGGTCAGCTGGCGGTTGCTGAACTCGATGATGCCGTGGATCGCGTACTGCTTGGTCGGCGTCAACGAGGCGTCGGTGCACTTCGGCCAGGTCGGGCAGCCCAACCCGGAATCGGTCAGGCGCACCGCCCCGCCGGTGACGACGATGACGACGTTGGCGACGATCGACGTGAGCGCGAGACCGCGCAGCCAACCGATCGTCTGTACACGTCCCGGCAGCCAGCGCACCGGCGGGCGTGGCGATTGCCCGACGGGCGGATGGACGGCGGTGCTCAGCCCCACCGGATCGGCCCGCCTGCGCTCACAGCCGGCAATTCTACGGACGTCACTCGACGGCACTTGCCACAACGGCGCTCGTTCGATCGTCTAGCGGGTGTGGCCGGGCAGAACGCGGAGCAGGCGTCGCCGGACGCGTTCGTGCGCGAGCACACGCGGACGTTGTTCGGGACCGCGTACCTGCTCACCGGTGACGCGCATGCCGCCGAAGAACTCGTACAGGACACCCTCGTCGCCTGCCTGGCGAAATGGGATCGGGTCGGCCGCGCCCAGTCGCCGGTCGCGTATGTGCGGCGGTCGGTGGTGCACCGGTTCCTCGACGGGCGGAAGGGACCGCGCGGCAGGGTCGTCGCGGTAGAGCAGGTTCCCGATCAACCCGTAGACGACATCGCCGAGATCGCCGTGACCCGGGATTCGGTGCAGCGCATGCTTGGCCTGCTGCCGGACAGACAGCGCGCCGCCATCGTCCTCAGATATCTCTACGACTGGCCGGACGACGAGGTTGCGCACGTGCTCGGTTGCCGGCAGGCCAGCGTGCGCAGCCTCATCAGCCGAGCGCTGGCGTCCCTGCGCGCGGCGGCCGTCGCCGGTGCCGAACTCGAAGCGGAGGCACAGCAATGACCGAACCATCCCGGCAGCCGGCCCTGCGCGGTGCGCTTGCCGAACTGGAACGCACTGCACCGATGCCCGCCGATTTGCCGGACCGAGTCCTCGACGGCGCTGCCTCGCGACCGCCGGGCCACCGCAGCCGGTGGCGCCGACTCGCGCCGCTCGCTGCCGCCGTCGTCGTGCTGGTTGCCGCGGCCGCCGCGGCCGTCATCTCGTCCTCGCGGCCCAATCCAGCACCTGGTGTGCCCGATGGGACCGCGCCAACGCCGTGGCAGACCTTCGTCAATCAATCGATGCGTTTCAGCCTTCGCTATCCGATCTTTTGGCGGGCGTCTCCGGCGCGGTTCCAAAGCGAATTCGTCGCCGGCATCGTCTTCCTCAGCACCGAGCACGTGCCCACGCCCTGCCACACGTCGCACGACCGGCGGAGCGTCGCCTGTGTCATCGCGCCGGTTCGGCTCGACGACGGTGACGTCTACATCCTCTGGGCCGCGAGCAGCGTCCTGCCCAAGCCGCGCGAAACTGCACTCGACCGGGCTTCCGGGCGCCCGACGACAATCGACGGCCACCGCGCGAAAGTCGACGTGACGGGGCCGGCTCAAAGGAGATGGTGTCAGCAGTCGGATGGCGCGCGAATAGTCGAGGTCAGCATTGCGCAGGGCATGCACGAGTTGATCCAGATGGACGCTTGCCTGGCCGGGTCTCCCCAGCAGCTCGCTGCGCTGACGCAGATCGTGCTCAGGAGCGCGCGCAGTGTGCGGCTGGGCAGCTGAGCGCTACTCCCAGCGGAACCAGCGTGCGGCGGCCGGCAGGGCGACGACGGCCCACACCAGCAGCGCGAGCAGGTCGTGCGCCGGAATCCCGGCGCCGCGCTCGAGCACCGCGTGTAGTCCGTCCGACAGTGCGGCGGACGGTAGGTACTGCAGTACCTGGGCCGCGCCGTGCGGATACTTGCTCAGCGGTATCGCAATGCCGCCGGCGAAGAGCAGGACCAGCCACACCAGGTTGGCGCCGGCGAGCGTGACCTCGGCGCGGACGGCGCCCGCGAGCAGCAGGCCGAGTCCGCCGAACGCGGCGGTGCCCAGCGCGATCAGCACGAGCACGTACAGCGGATCGCCGTGCGGATGCCACGCCAGGACGAAGCCGAGCACGCAGATCAGCGCCACCTGCACGATCTCGAGCAGCAGCACGGCGATCGTCTTCGCACCGACCAGGACCGACCGGGGGAGGGCCGTTGCGCCGAGCCGCTTCAGCACGGCGTACTTGCGCTCGAAGCCGGTTGCAATCGCGAGCCCGGTGAACGACGCGGACATCACGGCGAGCGCGATGATGCTGGGCACCACGAAGTCGATGCGCCGGGCCACGTCGAGGTCGTACAGCAACGGCAGATTGAAGAAGAAGAGCAGCAGTAACGGGATGACCAGCGTCAGACCGACCTGCTCGAGGTTGCGCAGCTGCAGCCGGAACTCCAGCGCGGTCTGGGCGCCGAGCATCTTGCCGCGGGGCGCGGCTCCGGGTGCGGGGACGAACGATGTGGCGGTCATGTCCTCAGCTCGCGTCCGGTCACCTCGAGGAACACGTCCTCGAGGCTGCGTCGTTCGACGGCGAGGTTCTCGGCGAGCACGCCCTGGGTCGCGCACCACGCGGTCAGGGTGGCGAGCAGCTGGGGGGTGACGTCTCCGCTGACCAGGTAGTGACCGGCGTCGGATTCGGTCGCTGTGGTGCCGGCGGGCAGCGCCGTCACCAGCGACTCGAGGCGCAGGCCGGGCACGGCACGGAACCGGATCTGCCCTTCGGCGCCGTTCCGGGTCAGTTCGGCAGGCGTGCCCTGGGCGACGATGCGTCCGGCATCCATCACGATCACGGTGTCGGCGAGCTCCTCAGCTTCGTCCAGGAAGTGCGTCGTCAGCACGACGCTCACTCCGTCGGCGCGAAGCTGCCGGATCAGTCCCCAGGTGACGCGGCGAGCCTGCGGATCCATGCCCGCCGTCGGCTCGTCCAGGAAGAGCAGTTCCGGACGGCCGACGAGCGCAAGTGCCAGCGAGAGTCGCTGCTGCTGGCCGCCGGACAGGCGCTTGACCGGGGTGTCGGCGACGTCGGTGAGCCCGACCAGGGCGAGCAGTTCGGCGCGGCCGACCGGGCAGGTGGCGTACGCGGCGAACAGGTCGAGCAGTTCGCGGGCGCGGGCCTCGCGATACCCGCCGACACCGTCCTGCAGCATGACGCCGACCCGCGGACGCAGCGCCGGCGAATCGGGTGGCAGGCCCAGCACTCGGACCGTCCCGGAGTCGGGTCGTCGGAACCCTTCGCAGATCTCGACGGTGGTGGTCTTGCCGGCCCCGTTGGGTCCGAGCAGTGCGAGCAGGCTGCCGCGTTCGACGATCAGCGACAGTCCGTCCACCGCGGTCCGCGCACCGTAGCGCTTGACGAGGTCGACGACCTCGACGGCGGCG
>DASXJN010000161.1:0-12664 GCA_036497365.1 Jatrophihabitantaceae bacterium
ACCCTGACGGTGTACGGCTCACGACCCGATCTGCGCGACGTGCTCTTCGTCGCCGTGAGCCAATCCGGCACGTCCCCCGATCTCGTGGACTCGCTCACCGCCGCCCGCGACTGCGGGGCGCTCACCGTCGCGGTGACCAACGATCCGTCCGCGCAGCTCGCGCAGGCCGCTCACGAGGTCGTCGACGTTCGCGCCGGCGTCGAACGGGCCGTCGCCGCGACGAAGACGTACACGACCGAGTTGCTGGCCCTGCGGCTGCTGTTCGCCGGCGCGGAAGGCACGGCGGCGGTCGCGGACGCGGCCGCGGCGACCCTCGCCGACGAGGCGGGCGTCGCTGCCGCGCAGCGGTACCGCTACGCGGAACGGTTGATCACCACCGCGCGCGGCTACTCGTATCCGACCGCCCGCGAGGCCGCGCTCAAGCTCATGGAGACGAGCTATGTCTCGGCGCAGGCGTTCTCGGCGGCCGACCTGCTGCACGGGCCGCTCGCGATGATCGACTCGGGCATCCCGGTGATCGCGGTGGTGTCGCCGGGTCGCGGGGGCGAAGCGATGACAGCAGCGCTCGACCGGCTGCAAGAGACCGGCGCGAACGTGCTGCGCGTCGGCCCGTCCGCCGACGTGCCGATCGTCGCGGACGGCGTCGCGGAGGATCTGCTCCCGATTCTGGAGATTCTGCCGTTGCAGCAGCTCGCCTGGCGGCTTGCGCTCGACCGCGGCACTGACCCGGACCGCCCCCGTGGACTGGCCAAGGCCACGAGTACGTGGTGAGAGACCGGCCCGACCTCGATCTGATGGCGACCCGCGACGTCGTCGGGCTGTTGTTGGACGCAGAGCAGCGCGTAGTGCCCGCCGTCCGGTCGGCCGCGACGGCCGTCGCCACGGCAGCCGAACTGGTCGCCGAACGACGGCGCGCCGGGGGCCGGGTCGTGTTCGCCGGGGCCGGCACGTCAGGACGGATCGCGGCGGCCGAGGCCGCCGAGCTGCCCGGAACCTTCGGTCTCGACCGGGCCGTCGTGCTGGCCCTCGTCGCAGGCGGCGCGTCGAGCACGGACGCGGCCGAGGACGACGTCGCGGCGGCCGAACACGACGCGGCCGAGGTCGGCTTCACCGCGCGCGACGTCCTCGTCGCGGTGGCCGCCAGCGGATCGACGCCGTACACGCTGCACCTCGCCGAGACCGCCGCTGCCGCCGGTGCCGCCGTGATCGCGGTGACGAACCGTCCCGGCTCGACGCTGGCCGCCGTCGCCACGTGCGCGATCGAGGTCGACGTGGGCGCCGAGGTCTTGCGCGGCTCGACCCGACTGACCGCGGGTACCGCGCAGAAGGTCACGCTCAACGCCCTCACGACTGCGGCGTTCGTGCGGCTGGGCCGCGTACACGGCGATCTCATGATCGACGTCGAGCCGGCCAACGCGAAGTTGCGGCAGCGCGCCGCCGGCATCGTCGCCGAGATCGCCGGCTGCGACCTCGCCACCGCAGACGTCGCCCTGACCGCGTGCGACGACAGTGCTCGCGCCGCGGTGTTGCATCTCGTGCTCGGGCTCGACCCGGCCGCAGCGAAAGCCCGCGCCGCGGAACACGCCGCGTTGCGCGACGCGCTACAGAACTGACTTTCCGCCGAGCGACTCGGCACAGCATCGGTTCCGCCGACAAATCGTGATGAGCAAATGCTTGACACACGAATGGTCTAGGCCAATACTCCGATTCGTCTAAACCAATCCAGTCGCGGCCCATCCGGCCATCGACACCTCGCTCAGGGAGGCACTGTGAAGCGCATCGTCGGAGGCGCGACCGCCCTCGCCGCCACGCTCGCCGTGGCCATCACCGGTTGCAGCTCGTCCGGTGGCAACAGCGGCGGCAACGGGACCGGGGGCGGTGGTGGCGGCGGATCGCAGTCACAGGCAGCCCCGAACGGCAGCGGCAAGACCATCACCGTCTGGTTGCAGAGCGACGCGAAGACCGGTTGGCCGGCCGTCGTCGCCCAGGCCAACAAGCGGTTCGAGCAGCAGACCGGCGCCAAGGTGAACATCCAATGGCAGCAGTGGTCGAACTACACGACCAAGCTCGACTCGACCTTCGCGGGCAGCACCGGGGTTCCCGATGTGGTCGAACTCGGCAACACGCAGACGGCGTCCTACATCGATGCCGGCGCATTCACCGACCTGACGTCGCAGAAGTCGCAGTTCGCCAACTCCAGCTCCTGGCTCAACGGCCTGGCCGAGTCGGGCACCTCGCCGGACGGCAAGCTCGAAGCGGTGCCGTACTACGCGGGCAGCCGCGTGGTCATCTACCGCACCGACATCTGGAAGAAGGCCGGCGTCACCACCGCGCCCAAGACGCTCGACGAACTCAACGCCGACCTCGACAAGGTCAAGGCCGCCAACTCGAGCGACCCGAACTTCTCGGCGTTCTACATGCCCGGCAAGTACTGGTACGCCGCGATGTCACTCGTCTACGGTGCCGGCGGCAAGATCGCCGACCAGCAGAACGGCAAGTGGGTCGGCACGCTCGAGAGCCAGCAGGCGCAGACGGGTCTGGCCGAGTGGCAGAAGCTGGCGACCGACTACTCGGTGGGTGGCGCGACGCAGGACGAGTCGACCCAGGACGCCGTGATGGCCAAGGGTCACGTGGCCTCCATCGCCGGCAACGGCTGGGAGGTCGGCGCGGTGACCGCACCGAAGACCGGCAACCCGGGCCTGGCCAAGAAGCTGTCGACCTTCCCGTTCCCGGGCACCGCGGCGAGCGCGTACACGCCGTCCTTCCTCGGCGGGTCCGACCTGGCCGTGCCGCAGAAGGCGGGCAACGCCGACCTCGGCGAGCAGTGGATCAAGGTCTTCACCGACACGAAGAGCCAGACCGAGTTGGCGAAGTACGCGATCCCGAACACCACGTCACTGCTCAAGGTCTACGAGAAGCAGTCGCAGGCCAACCAGTCGACCGGTGAGGCGGCGAAGAACACCTGGTTCGTGCCGAACACGCCGAACTGGGCGAACGTCGAGAGCGCCAACGTGCTGCAGAACATGCTCGAGTCGATCGCGACGAAGAAGTCGAGCATCGCAGCGGCGACCAAGACGGCCGACGGCCAGTTGAACAAGATCCTCAACGGCACCAACTGATCTGCGGCTGACTCTCGATGACGACGACCGGCAGCACGATCCCGGTGCGGGCGCAGCGTTCGCGCCGCTCGCTCCGGCGAGGTGGGGCAGTCCCCTACCTGCTCGTGCTGCCGGCCCTCGTCGTTCTCGGTCTCGTTGCGGCGTGGCCGCTCGTCAAAATCGTCCTGCTGTCGTTGCAGGAGCAGGAGGACAGCAAGTACGCGCTGTTCCACAGCGGCGGGACGACGCCGTGGGTCGGCTTCCGGAACTTCGTCGACACGTTGACGTCGAGCGAGTTCTGGGGAGTGCTGTACCGGACGGTCGTGTTCACGGCGGTGAACGTCGGTCTGAGCCTGGTGCTCGGCACGGCGGTTGCATTGCTGCTCAACCGCGTCTCGAACTGGGCGCGGATCGTGCTCACCGCGGTGCTGCTCTTCGTGTGGGCCGTGCCCACGACGGTCTCGACGCAGATCTTCGCCTGGCTGTTCAACAACCAGGTCGGTGTCGTCAACTACCTGCTCGACAAGCTGCCCGGCGTCAACATGGCCGGGCACGACTGGTTCGCGTCGTCGACACAAGGCCTCGGCGTGGTCACGGTCATCGTGGTGTGGGGCGCGATCCCGCTGCTCGCGATCTCGCTGCATGCCGGCATCACGCAGATCCCGCAGGACGTCCTCGAAGCCGCGCGCTGTGACGGCGCCGGCGGATTGGCGACGTTTCGGCACGTGATCCTGCCGTTCCTGCGGCCCCTGCTGGTGATCCTCACGACGCTGTCGGTGATCTGGGACTTCGGCGTGTTCAACCAGATCTGGTTCGTCCGCAATGGTCACCCGGAGCCGGGCTACCAGACGATCGGCATCTACATGTACGCCGACGGGATCAGCAGCAGCCGCTACAACACCGGCGCAACGATCGCGGTGCTGATGATTCTTGCGCTGCTGCTCGTGATGGTCGTCTACATCCGCCAGCTCTTCCGGATCGGTGATGCAGAGTGACCGCGGTGACAGAACCGCCGATCTCGGCGACGCAGGTGGCCGGAGAGCCGTCGGCACAGGCGCTGCGCCGTCCTTACCGCCGGCGTGGCCGCCGCGGAGCGACCGCGGCATGGAATGCGGTCGCAATGCTCGTCGCGGTGGTGCTCGGCTTCCCGATCTTCTGGATGCTCATCACCTCGGTGAAGACCAGCCGCGACCTCAACCAACTCGTCCCCCAGTTCTGGCCGCATCACTTCACGGTGGACGCGTTCCGCGGCGTGCTCACCGATCCGATCTTCCGCGACGACCTGCTGAACAGCCTGATCATCACGTTGACGACCGTCGTCATCAGTCTCGTGATCGGGTTCCTGGGCGCGCTCGCGATCGCGCGGTTCCGGTTCGCCGGACGGCACGTGTTCATCGTCGCCGTGCTGCTCGTGCAGATGATCCCGCTGACCGCACTCACGATCCCGATGTCGTTGCTGCTGGACGGCGAACATCTGAAGAACACCCTGCCTGGCGTGATCCTCGCGTACCTGATGTTCACCATGCCGTTCACGGTCTGGACATTGCGCACGTTCATCGCGAACATCCCGCGAGAGCTCGACGAGGCCGCGCTCATAGACGGCTGCAACCGGTGGCAGGTCTTCTACAAGGTGATCCTGCCGCTCGTCGGCCCCGGCCTCATCGCCACCGGCGTCTACGGCTGGGTGCTCGCGTGGAACGAGTTCGTGCTGGCCAACACGCTGCTGCTCGACAACACGAAGCAGACCCTGATGGTGTACCTGCTGCAGTTCCAGTCGAGCCCGACCCACGGCGCCGACTACGGCGGTCTCATGGCAGCAGCGACCCTCACCGCGCTGCCGGTCGTGGTCCTGTTCGTCATCTTCCAGCGCCGCATCTCGACCGGCCTCACCTCCGGCGCGGTGAAAGGCTGAGGGTGTGGACGTGATCGGAGTCGACGTCGGTGGCACGTCGGTCAAGGCGATGCGCGCCGGGCTGGACGGCACGGCCATGAGCCGCGACTCAGTGGCGACGCCGCAGACCGCGGCAGCGCTGACCGCTTCGGTCGTCGACCTCGTCGAGCGGCTGCGCGGTGCCGACACGGTGGGCGTCGGCGTTGCCTGTCCCGGTGACGTGCGCGACGGCATCGTGCACTTCGCCGCGAACCTGCCGTGGCGCGAGGAACCCGTGCTGGATCGCGTGCAGACGGCGGTCCGGCTCCCGGTCGCGGTCGAATGGGACGTCGCGGCAGCGGCAATCGCGGAGAGCGCGCGGGTCGCGGCGGACGACGTGCTGTTCGTCTCGCTCGGTACCGGAATCGCCTGCGCACACGTGGTGCGCGGCGCCGTGCATCGCGGTGCGACGGGTCGGGCCGGCGAGATCGGGCACACCCCCGTCCGTCCGTACGGCGACCCCTGCGCCTGCGGTCAGCGCGGCTGCCTCGAGGCCTACGCCTCGGCCGCGGCGATAGCGCGCCGGTACTCGGCACGCACCGGTGCAGCACTCACCGCGAAACAGATCGCCGGGCGACTCGATGACGACGACGATGCCGCGGCCGTGTGGTCCGACGCCGTCGCCGCTCTGGCGACGGCGCTGGTGACCGAAACACTCGTCACGGATCCCGGCGTGATCGTGCTCGGCGGCGGGCTCGCCGAAGCCGGGGACCGGTTGCTCGAGCCCGTTCGCGCCGCAGTCACGGCCGGCCTCGCCTGGCGTCCCGCTCCCCCCGTGCTCCCAGCGTCGCTCGGCGACGCAGCGGGCCTGCACGGCGCGACCCAACGTGCTTGGCAGGTTGTGCCGCACGCCGTCTCGTCCCCCGACCGGGAAGGCTGTTCGCCATGACCATCCTCGCTGGAGCGCGCGTGGTGACGCCGCGCCGGATCCTCAACCCGGGTTGGGTCGAGGTCGAGCATGGTCGCATCACCTACGCCGACGAGGGGTTCCCGGCCGAAGGCTCGTCCGACGTCGTCGATCTGTCCGGCCACTGGCTGCTTCCGGGGTTCATCGACCTGCACATGCACGGCGGCGGCGGTGCCGACGTCACCCAGGGCGCGGACGACATGGCTGCCGCGGTCGCGTTCCACCGCTCGCACGGCACGACGACGACGCTCGTGTCGCTCATGGCCCAACCCGTCGAAGCGATGTGCGCCCAGCTCGAATGGGCCGCAGAACTGAGCCGTGCCGGCGAGATCGCGGGCGTGCATCTCGAGGGTCCGTTCCTCTCCGCCGCGCGGTGCGGCGCGCAGCGGCCCGAGAGCTTGCTGATGCCGGACGGCCCGGTGCTGCGCAAGCTGCTCGACGCCGGGCAGGGCTGCGTCCGGACGATGACCATCGCGCCGGAACTGCCGGGTGCGCTCGATCTCATCGCGGACCTCGTCGCGAGCAACGTCGTGGCAGCGGTCGGGCATACCGACGCCACCTACGCCGAGGCCACCGCCGGGTTCGCCGCCGGCGCGACGCTGGCGACGCACCTGTTCAACGCCATGCGCGCTTTCCGGCACCGCGAGCCGGGCGGCTCGATCGCGGCGCTCGACGCGGGCGTGCACGTCGAGATGGTCAACGACGGTGTGCACGTGCACGACTCACTGATCCGGCTCGTCGGCCGCAGCGCGCCGCGGGCGCTGGCGTTCATCACCGACGCGATCAGCGCGACCGGGGTCGGCGACGGCGAGTACACCCTCGGCGAGCAATCAGTCGTGGTGCGCGACGGCGCCGCACGCCTGGCCAGTTCGGAGAGCCTGGCCGGCAGCACGTTGACCATGGACGAAGCGGTGCGCCGCGCCGTCCTGCCGGTGGGCCTCCCGATCGAGGTCGCGTCGGGCGCCGCGTCGGGCAACCCGGCGCGCGTGCTCGGGCTCGGCGACATCACCGGCGCCATCGCGGCAGGCCAGGAAGCGGACCTGGTCGTGCTCACCGACGACCTCACCGTTGCGCGCGTGATGCGCCGCGGTCAGTGGCTCTGAAGCCGAAGGATCAGACCAGCCGGACGGCGCAGTTGCGGCACAGCCCGGGGTGCTCCGGGTCGCGCTGGTGCCCGCCGTCTGCCCGGCACCGGGCGGAGAGCTCTTCCAGCTGCCGGTGCACCTCGCTGGCCACCCGGTAGGTCTCGCTCTCGAGCACGACGTAGCCGCTGCCGTCGATCGCGTCGTCGTCGGCGCGCTGCCAGACGCCGATCGTGCACAGTTCGAGCGCAGGCACAGACGTTTCGACGCTGAGCGAGTTCAGGTAACTGTCCGGGACGAACCCCGGCCGGCCGCGTTCGATGCTGGCGAGGATGGCGTACACGTGCAGCCGCATCGCCTCGGCCGACACCGCCGGCGCGTCCCGGAGCAACTCGGCAGATCCGCTGAGGCGCGCGAACAGCGCGCTGCGAACGTCGTCCCCCCGCGCACCCACGGAACAAATTCTCAGGCAAGCCGTCCGTCAGCGTCGTGCGCCGTCGCGCAGCAATCTCGTTTTCTCAGCACGGACCGCAGCAAATCGACAGATATCCGACCTACCCAACGTGAGGTCATCGCTAAGTCGATCGACGAAGAACGCTTCTGCCAAAGTGGGCAGATGACGCAGACCTCGCCACCGGCCGCTCGCTGGTGGCACCCCGCGGTGGTCTACCAGATCTACCCGCGCAGCTTCGCCGACTCGGACGGCGACGGCATCGGCGACCTCGGCGGGATCATCGCGCACGCCGACCATCTCGCCCGCCTGGGCGTCGACGTCGTATGGCTCTCGCCCGTCTACCGCTCGCCGATGGACGACAACGGGTACGACATCAGCGACTACGAGGACATCGATCCGTTGTTCGGCACGCTCGACCACTTCGACCAGCTCGTCCCCGCGCTGCACGAGCGCGGCATCAAGCTGCTGATGGACCTGGTCGTCAACCACACCTCGGACGAACATCCCTGGTTCGCCGAATCACGCAGTAGCACCCACAACTCCAAACGCGACTGGTACATCTGGCGCTCGGAGCCGAACAACTGGGAGTCGTTCTTCTCCGGATCGGCTTGGGAACCCGACGCCCGAACGAGCAGCTACTACCTCCACCTGTTCAGCCGCAAACAGCCCGATCTGAACTGGGAGAACCCGGACGTCAGGCAGGCGATCTACGCGATGATGCGCCGGTGGCTCGACCGCGGGGTCGACGGCTTCCGGATGGACGTCATCAACTTCATCAGCAAGGCGCCGAGCCTGCCGGACGGTGCGGACGGCGGTACGCCGCGTGGCGCCGAACACTTCCAGAACGGGCCGCGCATCCACGAGTTCCTGCACGAGATGAACGTTGCGGTGTTCGCGGACCGCCCTGACGCGTTCCTGACCGTCGGCGAGATGCCCGGTGTCACGATCGACGAGGCGCGTAAGTACACCGACCCGGAGCGCCGCGAGGTCGACATGGTGTTCCAGTTCGAGCACGTCGGCCTGGACGGCGGACCGGGCGGCAAATGGGACGTACAGCCGCTCCGGCTGGTCGACCTCAAGCGGTCGCTCAGCCGCTGGCAGGACGGCTTGGCCGAAGCCGGCTGGAACAGCCTCTATCTCGACAACCACGACCAGCCGCGTGCGGTGTCGCGCTTCGGTGACGACAGCCCGCAGTACCGCGTGCTGTCCGCGAAGGCGCTCGCGCTGATGCTTCACCTGCACCGCGGCACCCCCTACGTCTACCAGGGCGACGAGCTCGGCATGACGAACGTGCCATTCTCCTCGATCGACGACTTCCGCGACATCGAGTCGCTCAACCACTACGCCGCGGCGATCGCCGCCGGTCAGCAGCCGGACGACGTGCTCGCAGCACTCCGGCTGCGCTCCCGCGACAACGCCCGCACCCCGATGCAGTGGACGGCAGACCCGTCCGGCGGCTTCACCACCGGACGGCCGTGGCTGCCGGTCAACCCGAACGTGGCCGAGATCAACCTCGCCGCGCAGCAGGACGACCCGGACTCGGTGTTCTCGTTCTACCGGCGGCTGATCGAGCTGCGCCACACCGATACGACAGTCGTGCACGGGAGGTTCACGCTGCTCCTGCCCGACGACGACCGCATCTACGCATTCACCCGCGAAGACGCTGCCGCACGGCTGCTCGTCCTCGTGAACTTCTCGCGCGACGAGGTCGAGGTGCCGCCCGAAATGATGACCGGCTGGGCCGACGCACAGCTGCTGCTGTGCAACTACGCAACCGGCTGCGTACCCGGCACATTGCGCGCGTGGGAGGCGTGCCTGCTTCGCGGGTAGACCGACCTCAGGGCACTCAAGATCGCGAGTATGGTGCGAAACAGGAGGTGCGGTGACAGGTCGCAACGCGTTTCTCGGCTGGCCGGTCGTGCGGCAGCTCACCGGTGCCGACAAGCTGGCGCGCGGCACGGCCGCGCACTCACCCAAGACCGCCGCGCACGTCGCCCGCACCGAAACCGCCGACCGCGTCGTCAAGAGCGTGTGCCCCTACTGCGCGGTCGGTTGCGGCCAGCGCATCTATGTCAAGGACGAGAAGGTCGTCCAGATCGAAGGCGACCCGGACTCCCCCATTTCGCGTGGGCGGTTGTGCCCGAAGGGTTCGGCCAGCGAGCAGCTCGTGAACAGCCCGAAGCGCGAGACACATGTGCTCTACCGACGTCCGTACGCCACCGAGTGGGAGCGTCTCGATCTCGACACCGCGACCGACATGATCGTCGACCGGGTACTCGAGACCCGGGCTCGCACCTGGGAGGACAAGGACGAGAAGGGCCAGTTCGTCCGCCGCACGCTGGGTCTCGCCGGCCTGGGCGGAGCGACCCTCGACAACGAAGAGAACTACCTGATCAAGAAGCTGTTCACCGCGATAGGCGCGATACAGATCGAGAACCAGGCCCGTATTTGACACAGCGCCACCGTTCCCAGTCTGGGAACTTCTTTCGGTCGTGGCGGCGCCACCACCTTCCAGCAGGACCTGCAGAACTCCGACTGCATCGTCATCCAGGGCTCGAACATGGCCGAGTGCCACCCGGTCGGGTTCCAGTGGGTGATGGAGGCGAAGGCGCGCGGCGCGAAGGTGATCCACATCGATCCGCGCTTCACCCGCACGTCCGCCGTCGCTGACATGCATGTCCCTCTGCGTGCCGGCAGCGACATCGCGTTCCTCGGCGGGATCGTCAACTACATCCTCGAGAACGAGAAGTACTTCCACGAGTACGTCCTCGCGTACACGAACGCGGCGACGCTCCTGCGCGAGGACTTCCAGGACACCGACGAACTGGACGGGGTGTTCTCCGGCTACGACCCGGAGACCGGCACCTATGACACGTCGTCCTGGCAGTACGAGGGCGTCGACGAGAGCGCGCCATCGGGCGAAGAGACCCGCGGCGAGCACGATCACTCGCGCCAGGCACGCAAGGCCGGCGACGAGATGGGTGGCCACGGCGCGAGCCTGCATCACGCCGAGATACAGCGTGACGACACCCTGCAGCACCCACGCTGCGTCTTCCAGGTGCTCAAGCGGCACTACGCGCGCTACACGCCGGAGATGGTTTCTCGCACCTGCGGCGTTCCCGAGGACCAGTTCCGTCAGGTCTGTGAGGCGGTCACCGCGAACAGCGGTCGTGAGCGCACGACTTCCTGGGTCTACTCCGTCGGCTGGACGCACCACTCCGTCGGCGTGCAGTACATCCGCGGCTCGGCAATCATCCAACTGCTCTTGGGCAACATGGGCCGGCCGGGCGGCGGCATCCTCGCGCTGCGCGGTCACGCGAGCATCCAGGGTTCGACAGACATCCCGACGCTGTTCAACCTGCTGCCCGGCTACCTGCCGATGCCGAAGGCGGGCGAGCACGACAACCTCGACGACTACGTCGCCACGATCACCAGCCCGCAGCAGAAGGGGTTCTGGTCGGGCGCACGGAAGTTCACGGTCAGCCTGCTCAAGGCGTACTGGGGTGACGCCGCCACCGCCGACAACGACTTCTGCTTCGACTATCTCCCTCGGCTCACCGGCGACCACGGCACCTACGCGACCGTGATGGCGATGCTCGACGACAAGGTCGACGGCTACTTCCTGCTCGGCCAGAACCCCGCCGTAGGCTCGGCGCACGGCAAGATGCAGCGCCTAGGCATGGCGCATCTCAAATGGCTGGTCGTGCGTGATCTGAACATGATCGAGTCGGCGACGTTCTGGAAGGACGGTCCCGAGATCGAGACCGGTGAGCTGCGCACAGACGAGATCGCCACCGAGGTGTTCTTCATGCCGGCCGCCGCGCACGCCGAGAAGGACGGCACGTTCACCAACACGCAGCGCATGTTGCAGTGGCACCACAAGGCGATCGACCCGCCGGACGACTGTCGCAGCGAGCTGCACTTCTTCTTCCATCTTGGCCGCAAGCTGCGCGAACGCCTCGCCGGGTCGACCGAGGAACGTGACCGCCCACTGCTCGACCTGGTCTGGGACTACCCGGTCGTCGACGAGATCGATGAGCCTTCCGCCGATGCCGTCCTTCGTGAGATCAACGGCGTGCACCTCACCGGCGAGAAGGCGGGGCAGTCGCTCAATTCCTACCTCGAGATGGCCGACGACGGATCGACGAGTGGCGGCTGCTGGATCTACACGGGCGTGTACGCCGACGGTGTCAACCAGTCCGCACGCCGCAAGCCGGGACGCGACCAATCGTGGGTCGCACCGGAATGGGGTTGGGCGTGGCCTGCCAATCGCCGCATCATCTACAACCGCGCGTCCGCCGACCCGGACGGCAAGCCGTGGAGCGAGCGCAAGGCCTACGTCTGGTGGGACGAGGGGCAGCAGAAGTGGACCGGCCACGACGTCCCCGACTTCGAGCCGAACAAGCCGCCGTCCTACCGCCCCGAACCGGGCACCGGCGGCATCGAAGGGCTCAGTGGCGACGACCCGTTCGTCATGCAGGGCGACGGCAAGGGCTGGCTGTTCGCACCCGCCGGCTTGCTGGACGGCCCACTGCCCGCGCACTACGAGCCGGCCGAGTCGCCGGTGCGCAATCCGTTCTACGGGCAGCAGGCCAACCCCACTCGCGAGGTCTTCCCGCGCAAGGACAACCTGCAGAACCCGTCGCCGCCCGAGCCCGCGGCAGACGTGTTCCCCTATGTGTTCACCACCTACCGGCTCACCGAGCATCACACGGCGGGCGGCATGAGCCGGTGGCTGCCGTACCTGTCCGAACTCCAGCCGGAGTTCTTCTGCGAGATCTCACCCGAACTCGCCCGCGAGCGCGGCCTGGAACACCTCGGCTGGGCCACGATCGTGACCGCGCGCGCGGCCATCGAGGCGCGAGTGCTCGTCACCGACCGGGTCGTGCCGCTGACCGTGGACGGTCGCACGGTGCATCAGATCGGCCTGCCGTACCACTGGGGTGTCGGCAAGGACGCGTTCGTGACCGGCGACTCGGCGAACGACCTGTTCGGCGTCACGCTCGACCCGAACGTCCACATCCAGGAGTCCAAGGTCGCCTCCTGCGACATCAGACCCGGTCGACGACCGACCGGCCCTGCGCTGCTCCGCTTCGTCGAGGAGTACCGCAGCCGGGCGGGGATCACCGTCGAGACCGGCAACACCAAACGCACCGCGGAGGCTTGAGTGGGCCAGTTGTCCGGCGGCGACGA
>DASXJN010000162.1:0-4058 GCA_036497365.1 Jatrophihabitantaceae bacterium
GACGACGCGCTCGCCGATCGGCTCGGCGAGTTCGGCCGCGACCGCGTGGTCCGTGAGTTCACCTGGACACCGACGCTGGACCGCTACTTCGACGCCGTCACTTCGTCGGCGTCGGCGCGAGGCTAGCGTCGGCCGACGCGCGGCGCACCGCGCGCTGCCATCCGGAGTAGGACGGCTTCTTCTGCCCGTTCACGTCACGTAGCCCGTAGTGATCGACGTTGGACGTGCCCGGTTCGTCTCGGTCGCTGTACCAGAACAGCGCGCCGATCCCCCGCGTGCCGAGCGCCGCCGTCACCGAGTCGGACGCGATGCTCGCCTGCAGTCCGTCGGTGACGTGGTCGGTGCCGGCGGGGATCGGTGAGGTGCCGTCCGAGAGCGCGCCGGGCCCGCCGGTCGGTGCGCCGTACTCGGTCGCCCAGATCGGCAGCTGCGCCGTGCCGGCATCGCGCAGGACGCTCTCGAAACTCTGCGGCGTCGCCGCGATCTTGTTCCAGGCCGTCCCGAACGACGCCTGGTAGCTGGCCAGATAGGGATACGTGTATGGGTGGTAGCCGATCGCGTCGACGACCTTGTTCACGCCGTCGCGGCACATCTGCCGCAGGAACGCGCGGGTGTCGATTGCGCCGTTCGCGGATGTCGTTGCGGCGAGTCCGCCGCTGACGACGGTCGCGTCGGGGCGTTGGCTGCGAATGGCCGCCGCGGCGTCGGTGACCAGTGTCGAGAACGCGTCGGCGTCCGGATGCGGTGCCCAGAAGCCGGGCGTGTTCGGCTCGTTCCAGATCTCCCACGCGGCGATGCCGTCGTAGCGCGCGGCAGCCGCGCGCGCGAATGCGGCGAAGGTCTTCGGGTCGGCGGGTGCGCAGCCACTCACCGAGCAGCCGCTCGGTCGTGCCCACGCGGGTGTGTACCCGACGGTGACGAGCAGGTGCACGTGCAGTTGGCGCGCGACGCGCACGATCGTGTCGAACGGCGTCCAGTCGTAGCCGGCCGCACTCTGCGGCTGGATGTCGATCCAGGCCAGGTCGACTCGTGCCCACGACGCGCCGGTGTCAGAGACGTCGGCCAGTTCCGTCCGGATCTGCGCGGTGGACTTGCCGAAGAGGGTGTCTCCGTAGGCAAGGCCGAACTGCACCGCGCCGGCCGGCGGCCTTGCTGCCGGGCTGTGCGATGCGGTGTTGCTGTGATCGCCGGAGCGGATCACCTCGACGATCACGAACGCAGCGAGCGCAGCGACCAACAGCAGGGCGACAAGGAGACGCGTGCGCATCCGCTGGACCGTGTCGAGCTTGAGGCGGCGGGCGACGCTCAGGCCGCGCTCGAATCGGAGGGATCGATCGACTGGACCTTCGGCACCGGCACGACCTTGCGGAAGAACCAGCGGCGGCGCAGTTCCTGGCAGCCGCAGCGCGGCTCGGCGCATTCCGAACCGGGGCGCAGGTGACGGTGGAGATCGGCCGGGTGGCCGCACGTACACGTACTCAAGGCTCCCCCGTTCTCGACCGGCTGGTCCACCAAGTGTAAGTGCAACCGGGAAGGCATCGTCGTCCTCGCCGATCCCGGTCAGTGGCTGTTCTGGGCGAGTTCGGTGAGCGCTGCGCGCCACGCCGCATAGGACGGCTTCCGCGTGCCGTCGTTGCGGCGCAGGCCGTAGTAGCTGTCGCTGTTCGGGCCCGTGCCGTCCTTGTCGGCGTACCAGAACAAGGCGCCCACATCGGGCGTCTTGGGCGCGGTATTCACCGCGCTGGCGGCGATGTGTGCTTGCCGGGTCATGGTCACGTGGTCGACGGACGCGGCGATCGGTGGGCTGCCGTTGGAGGACGTGCCGGGACCGTTGGTGGGCGCGCCGTACTCGGTGAGCCAGATCGGCATGCCGGGCGATCCGGCCGCGGTGAGGATGCCCTCGATGCTGTTCTTGGTCGAGCTGAGCTTGTTCCAAGCGGTGGCCCAGTACTTGTGATGGCTCGGCAGGAACGGATACGTGTACGGGTGCGCGGCGACGGCGTCGACGACGTCATTCGCGCCGTGCTTGCACATACGGCGCACGAAGCTGCGCGTGCCGATGGCGCCGGCGTGCGTCGTCGTCGCAGCGAGCCCACCGCTCATGATGAACGCGTCCGGCTGTACGGCTCTGATCGCGAGCGACGCGTCCTTCAGCACAGTCGTGTACTGGTAGGCGTTCGGCTTGGGCGCCCAGAAGCCGGCGGTGTTCGGCTCGTTCCACACCTCCCAGGTCGTGATCGCGTCGTGGTAGCGCAGCGCCGCAGCGGTGGCGAAGGTGGCGAACTCGCCAGGGCCGGCCGGACGGCACTTGTCGCTGTTGCAACCCTTCGGGCGGGCCCAGGGCGGGGTGTAGCCGATGGTGGCGAGCAGGTGCACGCCGTGCGACTGGGCCTGGTCGACGATCTCGTCGAAGCGGTCCCAGCTGAACTCGTGCGCGTTGTAGGGCTGGATGTCGGCCCAGTTCAGGTCGACCCGCGCCCAGCTCGCGCCGGTGTCGACGATGTCGTCGAAGGCCCGCTTCACCTGGGCGGGAGTCTTCGAGAACAGCGTGTCGCCGAACGCGAGGCCGTAGCTGACGCCGGCGGCTGTGGTGGCGAGGGTTGTCAGGCGCGGCGTCCGGCCGTCGGCCGGCGCGGCCGCGATCCCGAGGACGAGCGCAAGCAGCACGGCGCCGATCAGCGCGAGGCGAAGGCGGCCGGTATCCCGGAGGGCGAGGCGGGACGACAAAACGGGTCTCCAAAATGAACCAGATCCCCGCTTGTAAATTCCATGCTAAGTCACGCTCGAGAGGACGCACAACCACCCCCGGCGACTTTCTTCGCCGTGATCTGCCCCCGGCGCCCAAGGTTCACCACATTTGGCCCCTCTGCAGGGTCTCCCGCGGCGTGTCTCCCTGCAGCACGGCCAACAGTCCGGATCCCGGTGACCTCGTTGCGGACCGCGGCCCGCACCGTGCGAGGGTTGGACCGGACTGTCCTGACCGATCGAGTGTCTTGGGGTCGCAATGCGCATCGCCAGGCTGCGACTGGCCGACGGGTCGACGCGCGTCGGACTGTCGGGTCCGCGAGATCGCTACCTGAGGCTCGGCACGACGATCGGCGAACTGCTCGCGCTGACGGCCGACGAGTTCCGCGCCGCGCTCACGTCGAGCGCGCCGCGTCCAGGTCTCGCCCGTGACGCGGAACTGGTCGCGCACATCGACGGGCGCACCGAGGTGTGGGCCGCGGGCGTCACCTATCGGCGCTCGCGTGACGAGCGGATGGCCGAGAGCGACCAGTCCGCCGACGTGTACGACCGGGTCTACGACGCGGAACGTCCCGAGGTGTTCTTCAAATCGGTCGCGTGGCGCGTGGTCGGCACCGGCCGTCCGATCGCGGTGCGTGCCGACTCGGCGGTGAACGTTCCCGAGCCGGAGCTCGCCGTCGTTGTGAACCGGCACGCCGAGGTCGTGGGCTACACGATCTGCAACGACGTCAGCTCGCGCTCCATCGAAGGCGAGAATCCGCTCTACCTGCCGCAGGCGAAGGCCTACCTCGGCAGCTGCGCGCTCGGCCCGTCGATCACGCCGGCGTGGGAGGTCGACGATCCCTACGACCTCGGCATGCAGTTGACGATCGAGCGCGATGGCGATGTCGCATGGCAGGGCGAGGCGAGCACGAGCGACCTGCACCGCCGCATCGACGAGCTGGTCGGTTACCTGTTCCGCGCGGACGAGTTCCCGAACGGTGTGGTGCTCTCGACCGGCACCAGCCTCGTGCCGGAACTGCCGTTCACGCTGCAGCCGGGCGATGTCGTACGAATCGCCCTGGACGGGCTGGGCGAACTGAGCAATCCCGTGGTCGTCGGAAAGGAAGCAATGCAGTGGCTGCTGTAACAGATGCGTGCACCGCCGCGGCGAAGGCCGCACCGGCATGGGCAACCGCGTCGCGGGCCGAACGCGGTGCGGTACTGCGTCGGATGGCCGACGCGCTCGAGTCGCGCGCCGCCGACATCGTCCCGCCCGCGGATCGTGAGACAGCGCTGGGCGAGACGCGTTTGTCGGGCGAGCTGACGCGTAC
>DASXJN010000163.1:0-2534 GCA_036497365.1 Jatrophihabitantaceae bacterium
CAGACCCATGATGCGCCGATCATGGCCGTGGTCGGTGTGGTCGTCGCCGCGTTCGCCGCTGCCGGAACTCTCAGCGAGACGGCGGCAGAACTGCTCGGCGCATCGGCCCGGTTGCGCGGGGCCGACGACCACACCGCGCACGAGATCGCCCGGCTCACGACCGAGCTGCGCGCGGCGCTCGGCGACGAGACCTTCGACGCGGCCTACGCGCGCGGCAAGGGCCTCGACCGGGACGCCGCGTTCAAGCGGCTCGACCCGGCCGAGGCCCTGACTGTCGGCTGATCAGACCCGACGCTTGTACGCGCGCAGCGCGAGCGGCACGAACACCACGAGCAGCCCAGCGCCCCATGCGAGCGTCCACAGCAGGTGTGCAGCGATCGGTCCCCCGAGCATCAGCCCGCGCACCGTGTCGACCAGGTGCGTGATCGGGTTGACCTTGGTGAACGCCTGCAGCCAACCGGGCATCGACGTCACCGGCACGAAAGTGCTGCTGCCGAACGACAGCGGGAAGATCAGCAGGAACATGACGCCCTGAACTGCTCCGGACGTGCGGACCTTCATCCCCACCCACACAGAAACCCACGCGAAGCACAGCGCGAACCCGATCGCGACGGCGATCGCTGCCACCGCTGAGATCGCATCGGTCGAGATGCGGAAACCCAGCACGTAGCCGAATCCGACGAAGATCGCGCACATGATCAGGTAGCGGAAGAAGTCGGCCATCACCGCACCCAGCAGCGGGACGAGTCGCCCGATCGGCAGCGAGCGGAACCGGTCGAACACACCCTTCTCGATGTCGGCGTTGAGGTTCTGGCCCAGTGCGATGCTGCCCATCGCAATGCCCTGGCCCAGCAGACCGGGCAGCAGGTATTCGAGGTACTCGTGACGCGATCCGCCGGCCATGCCGCCGCTGATCGCACCACCGAACACGTACACGAACAGCAGCAGGAAGATGATCGGTTGGATCGTGACGTCGATCAGCTGTTCCGGCGTGCGCCACGTCTTGATCAGGCTGCGCTTGGCGACGACCACCGCATGGCGCAGGTAGCGGGTGCGCGGTGAGGTGGACGCTGCCGCAGCGACGGCCACCGGGGATTCGAGTGTCGTAGTCATGCCGCGGGCTCCTCAGACTTGGTGCGGGCGCGAGTGAGGGTGAAGAACACCTCGTCCAGGCTCGGCAGGTGCAGGGACAGTTCGTCGACGCGGATCCCCGCGCCGTGCAGGCAGTTCACCGCGATCGGCAGGATCTCGTCGCCGTCGACCTTCACGGTCAGCCGGTCCCGCCCCTCCAGTTCCGGGGTCGAACCGGTCAGGCCGGCGAGCATCCGTCCCAGCGTCTCGAGCTGCGCCGGGTCGGACGGGCGGACCGACAGCCGCTGGCCGCCGACCACACGCTTGAGACCGTGCGGAGTGTCGTGCGCGATCACCCGGCCGTGGTCGATGACGGTGATCTCGTCGGCGAGCGCGTCGGCTTCCTCGAGGTACTGCGTCGTGAGCAGCACGGTCGAGCCGTCGGCGACCAGCTGCCGGACGACGTCCCACATGTCCTCACGCTTGGCCGGATCGAGGCCGGTCGTCGGCTCGTCCAGAAAGATCACCGAGGGCCGTCCGACGAGTGACGCGGCCAGATCGAGGCGGCGGCGCATGCCGCCCGAGTAGGTCTTGGCCACACGGCCGGCGGCGTCGGTCAGGTCGAACCACTCGAGTAACTCGCGTGCGCGGGCGCGGGCCTCAGGCGCGGACAGGTCGAGCAACTGGCCGATCATCACCAGGTTCTGCGTTCCGGTCAGATCTTCGTCGACCGAGGCGTACTGGCCGGTCAGCCCGATGTTGCGGCGCACCTGCTCCGCGTCGCGCACGACGTCCAGGCCGTTGACGCGCGCCGAGCCGGAGTCGGCCCGCAGCAGCGTGGTCAGGATCCGGACGGCGGTGGTCTTGCCCGCGCCGTTCGGTCCGAGCACGCCGAGCACCGTGCCCGGTCGCGCATGCAGGTCGATGCCGGCAAGCGCTTGGGTATCGCCGAAGCGCTTCGTGAGCTCCTCGGCTTCGATGGCGTAGTTGGTCATGCTGCGACAGTGCCCGGGCGCGCTGGCACGGCACGTACACGGCGCTGTTATCGACTGGCACGGCGCTGACAGCGCTATTCTGCGCCCACCGGGGAGGGCGCGTATGCGAATCCAACAGGTGATCGAACTACGCGTGCACGGCGTGTCCGGCACCCCGCCCGAGGATCTTCTCGACCGGCCTGACGTGATGCTGCTCGACGGCGACAAGCGCGCCGGCTTCTACCGCTCGACCAACCCGGCTGACGTCAACGACATCTACGAGTCGCGGCCCGGTGACACGGTGGGACGCTTGCACGGCCCGTACATGGAGGGCTACGCGTGGGGTGGGCTCACGTCCGGATCGGCGTTCCGCGCCCTGTGGCTGTTGCTGCTGCCCTTCGCCCTGCTCAACGTCGCGCCACGAATGCGCCCGGCTGATCCCGCGAAACCCGGCCGGGCGCACGCAATCCGGATGTACCTGATCTGGTT
>DASXJN010000164.1:0-2253 GCA_036497365.1 Jatrophihabitantaceae bacterium
GCCCTGCTGGGCGTAGATCTCGCGCACCGTCTCGTACCGACCGTGTGCAGCCGCGAAGTCGCCGGCGTCGCGCGCGAGATGCCCGAGGAACGCGGTCGCGATGGCGCGGCGCCGATCGTCACCAAGTTGCTCGGCCAGATCCGCGGCACGGCGCAACGCGGCCTCGGCGGCCGCTGGTTCGCGCTTGGCATAGGTGAGTACGCCGGCGATGAGGACCGCGGAGGCACGCGCGTCAGGGGATGACGTGTCCTGCTCGGTTGCGCGGGCAATCTCGTCCAGGAGGATCTGGGCGTCGCCGAGTGAACCGCGGGTGTACCAGTACCAGCCGACCACACTCGCGAGCCACAATGTCGCGTCGGCGTCGGACTGGGTGCGGCTGTGTTCGAAGGCGGTCCGCAGATCGGCACGGATCGTTGCGAACAAGATCCAGGTCGCGATCTCGTCGGCCGTGCCGACCGTGCGTTCCCATGCCGAGGCGGCGTCGGCGAAGAGCTTGGTATGCCGCGCGCGGGCCCGGGCCGCTTCGCCGGGCCCGAGTTGTTCGGCGGCGAACTCGCGCAGGCTCATGAGCATGGTGAAGCGAGCCTCGCCCTGATCTTGGGCCAACCGGCGGATCAGGCTCTTGTCGAGCAGCGACTCGATCGCGTCGAGGATCTCGGGCTCGTCGCAGACGGCGGCCGCAGCGGCCACCGACCAGTCGTTGGGAAAGACCGACAGCGTGCGGAACACGGCCCGGTCGCGATCGGAGAGCAGGTCGTGGCTCCACGCGATCGCAGCACGCAGGTCGCGGTGCCGCGCCGGTGCGTCGCGGGGTCCGCCGGAGAGTGCCGCGGTCCGGTGGTCGAGGCGGAACGCGAGCTCGCTCGGCGAAAAGACTCGAAGCCGCGCCGCGGCGAGCTCGAGGGCCAGTGGCAGACCGTCGAGACGGATGCAGATGTCGGCGAGCGCACGCGCAGTGTCGACGGTCAGCTTGATGTTCGCCGGGGCGCGGCTCAGCAGTACGGCCACCGCCGGGTTGTCACCGAGCCGAGCGAGATCGTCGACCTCGGGGTCGGACGGCATGGCCAGCGGCGGCACGGCGTACTCATGTTCGGCAGAGAGCCGCAACCGTTCGCGGCTGGTGGCGAGGATCCGCAGTCGCGTGGTGCTGCCGAGAAGTCGGGCAAGGGCCGGCGCGGCGTCGAGGACGTGTTCGAAGTTGTCGAGGACCAGTAGCGCGTCGGGGTCGAAGCTCTCGTCGAGCGTCCGCGCGATCTCGGCGCCGGCCTGCTGCGCATCGGTGAGCGGGCTCAGGTCGACCCACACGACGCCGTCGGCGAAGTCGGCGGCAAGCGTCGCGGCGGCCGCGGTTGCCAGCCGGGTCTTGCCGACGCCGGGTGGCCCGGTCAGCGTGACCAGGCGGGCGCGGCCGAGGAGGTCGAGCACCGCCTCGATGTCGGTGTCGCGTCCGATCAGTGCCGTCGCCGGCGCCGGCGGCCGGCTCGCCGTGTGCACTTCGGCATGGTAAGTCGACTGGCTCGGGTTTGGGGTGATGGTTGCATCTAAAGCGGCAGCGACGAGGGAGTTTCGTCGTTTGGTTGCGTTCTAGAGCGGGCAGCGACGAGGGAGTTTCGCTGTTGGCTGGGTTTGCGCATTCGGGCGCTGCCGGGGTGCGGTTATGTCTTGGTCGCTTCACACGGAATTACCTTGTATATCTTTCGATTCTTTGCTTGACAGATGCTTCCGGATAGGCATATAATCGGACATGTGAGCGAATCGGTGCTGGTCGAGACGGAAGCCTCGGTGGCGCTGCGCGAGCTCGAAGCCGCCTTTGGCCGGTTCGCCACCGTCGCCCTGGATCCCTGTGCCGATGACGAGATCGAAGACATCCTGCGCCGTTTCGAGACGATCCGGAACAAGACCGCGGCGGTGGATGACCGGCTGCTGCAACAGGTCACGCAACGCTCGATGCCGTTCAACCGGGGGTGTAAGTCGACGGCGGTGTATCTGAAGTTCCTGCTGCGGATCGCGCCGGCCGAAGCGTCTCGGCGGGTCAAGGCCTACGAACGGTTCGGGCAGCGGTGCAGCGGGTCGATGACCGCAGGTCCCGTCTACCGAGTCACCGCCGCCGCGCTACAGCGTGGCGAGATCTCGCCGGCCCACGCGAAGGTCATCGCCGACACCGTCGAGCGCCTGCCCGAACAGGTCGCCTACGACCACGAGGACCAGATCGAGACCGAGATGTTGGGCTACGCGGCGACACTTGACCCGCGG
>DASXJN010000165.1:0-19101 GCA_036497365.1 Jatrophihabitantaceae bacterium
ACTGCTGCCTCCCGTAGGAGTCTGGGCCGTGTCTCAGTCCCAGTGTGGCCGGTCGCCCTCTCAGGCCGGCTACCCGTCGTCGCCTTGGTGGGCCATTACCCCACCAACAAGCTGATAGGCCGCGGGCCCATCCCTAGCCAGAATCTTTTCCACCTCCGGAGGATGCCCTCAGAGGTCGTATCCGGTATTAGCCCCGGTTTCCCGGGGTTATCCCAGTGCTAGGGGCAGGTTGCCCACGTGTTACTCACCCGTTCGCCGCTAGGGCACCGTCCCCGAAGGAACGGGCCTCGCTCGACTTGCATGTGTTAAGCACGCCGCCAGCGTTCGTCCTGAGCCAGGATCAAACTCTCCGTGTAGGTATATAGATGCCGATCCGGAAACCGAATCGGTTCATCGACACAGAAAGCGCCGTGCAGATGGCGATCCGCACGGCTTCAATCACTGGTTCAACGAGCTGGCATCTCTCCGCCGAAGCAGAGAAATGTTTATTGAATTGCTCGATGTACCAAAGGAATCTCTAGGCAACCTTCGAATGAAGATCGCCGACGAGAGTCTTGCTTTATGGCACTAACTTTCGGCACGCTGTTGAGTTCTCAAGGAGCGGACGCACACCGTCACGACCCTTTCGGGACGATCCGGGGCAACCCGAGATACGTTACTCCGGTCGGTGAGCCCCGGTCAAACAGACCGGCACCGCCCAGACTTCCCACTTGGTCGCCGCACACGATCGAGATCCGGCCGTGGCGCGCCGCACTTGGGGGAACTGTTCGACCGGCTCCCTCGCGGGCTCCGTCCGCCGAACAACGACAACATTAGTAACCCGCTGCAAGCCGCGTCAAATTGCCTCGGCAAAGCCACAGGATCCCCGGATTTGCTGGCCTCGGGGCGACCGCAGGCTCGTCCGCAGACAAGTCGATCATGTCCCGGAGCGGGGTCGATCTTTGTGAGCTGGGGCACCGCGGGGCATCCTGGTCGTCCGGCGTCGGGACGGCAGGTCAGGCGGGCTCGACGAAGCGGGCGGTGCGCCGCTTGCCCACCGCCACCACCTGCCCGACCAGGTCCGCGCGCGGCAGGTCGTAGTGCCGGGCGGGCACAGCGACTCCGTCGACCCGTACCGCGCCGGCGTCGATGTCGCGCCGGGCCGCGCTGGTGCTCGCGGCCAAGCCGCCCGCGACCAGGGCCGCCGGCAGGTGCACCGGATCGCCGGCAGGAAGCGGCGTCTCGGCAGCGTCGACGGCCACCTTGTTCTCGCGGAAGACCGCGTTGAACCGCTCCTCGGCGGCCCGCGCCTCGTCCGCGCCGTGATAGAGCTCGACCACGGCGCGCGCCATACGGCGCTTGGCCTGGTTGGCGGCGTTACCGCCTTGCGCGACCTCGGCCTCGAGTTCGTCCACCTCGCGCGGGTGCAGCGCCGTGCACAGCCGCGCGTACAGGCCGACGACGTCGTCAGGAACGCTCATCAGCTTGCCGAACTGCTCGGCAGCGGGCTCGTCGATGCCGATGTAGTTGTTGAGCGACTTGCCCATCTTCTCGACACCGTCGGTCCCGACGAGCAACGGGACCGTGAGCACCGCCTGCGGGGCCTGCCCCCGCGAGCGCTGCAGTTCGCGGCCGACCAGGTTGTTGAAGGTCTGGTCGGTGCCGCCGAGCTCGATGTCGGCATTGATCGCGACCGAGTCGATGCCCTGCAGCAGCGGGTAGAAGAACTCGCTCAATGTGATCGGCTGGTTGGCGGCGAAGCGCCGGGCGAAGTCGTCGCGTTCGAGCAGCTGGGCGATGGTCAGCTGCCGGGTGTAGCCGAGCATCTCGCCGAGCTGCATCGGAGCGAGCCAGTCCGCGTTGTTCACCACCTCGGCGCGGTCGCGGTCCAGGATGCGCATCAGCTGGTCGAAGTAGCCCTTCGCGTTGGCGATGACCCGTTCAGCGGACTGTGCGGAGCGGGTGCTGGTCCGTCCGGACGGATCGCCGACCTGGCCGGTGAATCCGCCGACGACCAGCACCGCGGTGTGCCCGAAGTCCTGGAACTGGCGCAACTTGCGCAGCACGACCGCGTGCCCGAGGGTCAGATCGCTCCCGGACGGGTCGATGCCCAGCTTGACGCGCAGCGGGCGGTGCTCACGATCAGCGGCCAGCAGCCGCTCGGCCAGGCCGCCGGCCGGCAGGATCTGCGCGGCGCCGGAGGCGAGCACGTCGTGCGCTTCGCGCAGGTGCTGGGGCAGCTCGTCGACCGTCGTCACGGTTGTCCAGTCTGCCGGACGCGCCCTACCCGTAGTGCCGCGCCACGGCCTCGATGACATCGGCGCCGCACCGCACGCCGTCTCGTGCGCGGATGCGTTCACCGACCTCGGCCATCCGCGCGCGCAACGCCTGGTCGGCGAGCTGCTTGTCGACGGCTCCGGTCAGCTCGTCGTCGGCGAACGCGTAGGTCGCCAGCCGGATGCCGAAGCCGAGTTCGTCCATCCGCTGCGCGTTGTCGTACTGGTCCCAGAACAACGGCAGAAGCACCATCGGCTTGCCGAAGTGCAGGCATTCGGTCGTCGTGTTGTTTCCACCGTGCGTGATGACCAGATCGACCAGCGGGATCACCCGCGTCTGCGGCACGGTCTGCGCACCGACCATGTTGGCCGCCAGCTCGATGTGTTCGTGCTGCGGCCCCTTGCTGACGATGAATCGGTGCGGCGTGGCGGACAGGACGTCGATCAACCGCTGCATGAGTGCCACGTCGGCGCTGCCGAGCGAACCGAGGGAGAGGTACACGAGCGCGCTGCCGTCCGGCCGGTCGCGGATCGAGTCGGGCAACTCGTACGCGTCGTCCGTCTCGCGCACGCTCGAGTCCATCCGGTGCCAGGTCGGGTCGAGCGGACGGGCGTCGAGGTAGTCCGCCTCGGCCGGGTAGAGGTAGAGGTTCGCGACGCGCGAGGTAGACACGAACTCGAGGTCGGGCAACGGCGCGGATCCCTGCGCGATACCCCACTCGTTGAACTCGCTCCACAGCGGACGCATCACCCGGTCGTACTCGGCGCGGAAGCTCGCCCACTCGGCGCGGTCAGCGCTCGGCAAGCCGGAGAACACCGGTGGCAGATTCGGCCCCGGCATCTCGAGCGGGTTGCACGACACGATCCGCAGGTAAGGCGCCGCAGTCGTGGTCAGCGCCGGAAAGGCGACGACGTTGTCCTCGACGATGACGTCGGGCTCGGTGGCGGCGAGAATCTCGCGCAGCCGCGGTTCGGCGTAGCGCGCGCCGTCCACCAGTGCCTGCCAGGTCGGGAGAAGAAACCCCTCGATCTGCTCGACGGTCGGCTTGCGGAACTCGGGTGCGGTCTCGTGGATGAAGTCGGCCCAGAACCTGCCCGCATCGACTGCTTCGTCCGCCGGTGCCGGTTCGGAGAGGTCGACCAGCTGTTCCTCGAACCCGAACGGCGCCAGCCGGCCGGCCCACGACGACTCGGCGGCGAACACGACGCGGTGCCCGCGCCGCAGTAGGACGGCGCCGAGCCCGATGCACTGGTTGGTCGGTCCGAACGCCGACTCGGGAGCGAACAGCACGGTCGCCATCGCGCCACCCTATGGCCGGGCAGGGCGAATGCGCTTTGCTCCCGGCTTGAAGGTCGAGACGGTCGGATCGTCGGGAAGCCAGAACCGCCACGGTCGCTCGACGGCGGTAGTGATGCCGACCCGCGGCCCGGCGCTGATCCCGGCAACGCGGCGCGTCCGCATCGTTTCGAGCCGCACCGGGGAATCCGGCGAGCACAGGTCGACACCGTTGGTGTGGGCCGCGAGTTGCAGGCAGGTCGCCAGGCGAGCGGGGCCACGTGCCAGCTCGCGTGCCGACCGGGCGGCGGAGCGACGTGCGAACGCGACGTCCTGTCCGCGGACGATCTCGCCGGCCCGCAGCAGCACCGCGGCCGCGGAGCCGTCGGCGCCACACACGATGTTCGCGCACCAGTGCATGCCGTAGGTGAAGTAGCAATAGAGAAAGCCGGGTGGGCCGAACATGACGGCAGTACGGGCGGTCTGCCCACGAAACGCATGCGATGCGGGATCGTCGACGCCTTCGTAGGCCTCGACCTCCGTCAACCGGACGGCGACCTCGGCGCCGCCGACATCCGAGACGAGCACGGCGCCGAGCAGCCGCGGAGCAAGTCGCACTGCGGGTCCGGCGAGTCGCTCGCGATCGACGATCACTGGGCGCGCAACACTGCGGCGGCCCAAGTCGATTGTGTGGTGACTACTTCGGCCAGCGCGGCGTCCTGTTCGACGACTCGGTCGCGCGCCGTGCCGCCCTTGGCCGAGCGGGAGGCGATCGAGCCGGCCACGGTCAGCACCTCGCGCACGGCCGGGGTCAGCCGCGGTGAGACCGCGGCCAGGTCGTCGTCGGAGAGTTCGTCGAGCTCGATACCCCGCTCCTCACACAAACGCACGCACGCTCCGGCGGCCTCGTGGGCGACCCGGAACGGGACGTGCTGCCGCACCAGCCATTCGGCGATGTCGGTCGCGAGCGAGAAGCCTTGCGGCGCAAGGTGCTCGAGCCGCACGGTGTCGAACACCAGCGTGGCCACCATGCCGCTGACCGCGGGCAGGACCAGGTGCAGCGTGTCGACCGCGTCGAAGACCGGCTCCTTGTCTTCCTGCAGGTCGCGGTTGTAGGCGAGCGGAAGGCCCTTGAGCGTGGCGAGCAGGCCAGCGTGATCACCGATCAACCGGCCGGCCTTGCCGCGCGTCAACTCGGCGACGTCCGGGTTCTTCTTCTGCGGCATGATCGAGCTGCCGGTCGAGTACGCGTCGTCGAGGTTGACGAAACCGAACTCTTTCGTCGCCCACAGCACGATCTCTTCCGCGATGCGGGAGAGATCGACCGCAAGCATCGCGGTGACGAACGAGAACTCGGCCACGACGTCACGGCTGGCGGTCGCGTCGATCGAGTTCTCGGCCGCGGCGGTGAAGCCGAGTTCGGCGGCCACTGCCTCGGGATCAAGACCGAGGGACGACCCCGCAAGAGCACCCGAGCCGTACGCGCTGATCGCCGCGCGTTCGTCCCAGTCCTGCAACCGGGCGACGTCACGGCTCAGCGCCCAGCAATGCGCGAGCAGATGATGCGACAGCAGGACGGGCTGCGCGTGCTGCAGATGCGTTCGTCCCGGCATCGCGACGCCAAGGTGTTGTTGGGCCTGGCCGCGCAAAGCGTCGATCACCCCGACGACCTCACTGGCGAGCAGGCGCGCCTCGTCGCGCAAGTACATCCGGATGAGCGTGGCGATCTGGTCGTTGCGCGACCGGCCGGCGCGCAGCCGTCCGCCGAGCTCTGCGCCGGCTCGTTCGAGCAGTCCTCGCTCGAGCGCGGTGTGCACGTCCTCGTCGGACGGGTCCGGTGTGAACGCGCCGGAGACCACGTCGCGTTCGAGCGCGTCGAGCGCATCGAGCATGCCGGCGAGCTCATCGTCGTCGAGCAGGCTTGCGCCGTGCAGGACCCGCGCGTGCGCACGCGAACCGGCGATGTCGTATCGAGCCAGTCGCCAGTCGAAATGCGTCGACAGCGACAGCGCGGCCAACGCGTCGGCCGGGCCGCCGCTGAACCGCCCGCCCCACAACGAGACGGGCTGATCGCTAGTCAACGCCGGAATCCATGGCCGCATTGTCGAGGGCACGGTCGTCGGCCTCGGCGGCGGGGTTGGCGGCGATCTGCTCGGCACCAGGTTCGGACAGCCCGGCTTCGAGCTCGCCGAACAGGTAGGTACGGCCCAACTGCACGGTCGAGTGCGCCGCGTACTGCTCGAGTTTCGAGCGCGAGTCGGCGATGTCGAGGTTGCGCATGGTGAGCTGGCCGATGCGGTCGACCGGGCCGAACGCGGCGTTCTCGGTACGTTCCATGGAGAGCTTGTCCGGGTGGTAGGAGAACGACGGGCCGTGGGTGTCGAGCACCGAGTAGTCCTCACCGCGACGCAGGCGCAGCGTCACCTCACCGGTGACCAGTGACGCGACCCAGCGCTGGATCGACTCGCGCAGCATGAGCGACTGCGGGTCGAGCCAGCGACCTTCGTACAGCAGCCGGCCGAGCCGCCGCCCCTCGGCGTGGTAGTTGGCGATGGTGTCCTCGTTGTGGATCGCGTTGAGCAACCGCTCGTAGGCGATCCAGAGCAGGGCCATGCCCGGCGCCTCGTAGATGCCGCGCGACTTCGCTTCGATGATCCGGTTCTCGATCTGGTCGGACATGCCGAGCCCGTGCCGTCCACCGATCACGTTGGCTTCGTGCACCAGCGCCACGGCATCGTCGTAGTCGACGCCGTTGATCGCGACCGGCCGTCCGGACGCGAACCGGACGGTGATGTCCTCGGCGTCGATGCGGACGGACGGATCCCAGAACTTCACGCCCATGATCGGGTCGACGGTCTCCATGGACACCTCGAGGTGCTCGAGCGTCTTCGCTTCGTGTGTCGCACCCCAGATGTTCGCGTCGGTCGAGTAGGCCTTCTCCTTGCTGTCGCGATAGGGCAGCTCGTGCTCGACGAGCCACTGGCTCATCTCGGCGCGGCCGCCCAGCTCGCCGACGAAGTCGGCGTCGAGCCACGGCTTGTAGATGCGCAGGCCGGGGTTGGCGAGCAGGCCGTACCGGTAGAACCGCTCGATGTCGTTGCCCTTGAACGTCGAACCGTCGCCCCAGATGTGCACGTCGTCGGCCTGCATCGCACGCACGAGCAGCGTGCCGGTCACGGCGCGGCCGAGCGGCGTGGTGTTGAAGTACGCCCGTCCCGCGGAACGGATGTGGAACGCGCCGCAGGCGAGCGCGGCCAGACCTTCCTCGACGAGTTCTCGTCGGCAGTCGACGGCGCGGGCCAGTTCGGCGCCGTACTGCTTCGCACGTTCGGGTACGCCGGAGATGTCGGGCTCGTCGTACTGGCCGATGTCCGCGGTGTACGTGCACGGGATCGCGCCCTTGGCGCGCATCCAGGCGACCGCGACCGAGGTGTCGAGACCGCCGGAGAAGGCGATGCCGACACGTTGGCCGACCGGCAGGGCGGTGAGGACCTTGCTCACGAGATGGGATCTCCTGGGTTCGTCGGGGTTCTGCTGCCGAGTTCGCGGAAGCGGTGCGCGAGGTTCTCGCCGCCGTCTGGATCGCGCGCCACGACCAGGATGGTGTCATCGCCGGCCACCGTGCCGAGCACCTCGGGCAGGCGGGCCCGGTCGAGCGCGCTGGCGAGGAAGTTGGACGCACCGGGAGGGGTGCGCAGGATCACCAGGTTCGCACTCGCCTCGGCCGAGACGAGCAGTTCGCCCAGCATCCGACCCAACCGCGCGGGTGGATCGTCGTCCGCGGTGCGTGCGGTGAGTGGCGAGCCGTCCTCAGGGACGACGTAGACCGGCAGCCCGCCGTCCGGCGAACGCAGCTTGACCGCGCCGAGTTCATCGAGGTCGCGCGACAACGTCGCCTGCGTTACGGACAAGCCGTCCGCCTCGAGCGCTGCTGCCAGTTCGGCCTGCGAACGCACCGGGTGTTCGGCGAGGATCGCCACGATCTTGTCGTGTCGTGCGGCGCGCGAGACCGTCATGGCGCCCGCTCCAGGAGGAACGTGAGAAGTGCCTTCTGCGCGTGCAGCCGGTTCTCGGCCTCGTCCCAGACGACGGACTGCGGCCCGTCGAGGACGTCGGCGCTGATCTCGTTGCCGCGATAGGCGGGCAGGCAGTGCAGCACGATCGCGTCGGACGCCGCACGCTGCATCGCCTCGGCATCGACCGCGTAGGCGCGAAACGGTGTTGCCCGCTCGGCCGTCTCGTCCTCCTGGCCCATCGACACCCAGGTGTCGGTGGCGACGACGTCCGCGCCGTCGAGCGCGGCGTGCGGATCGGCGGTGACGAGGACAGAACCGCCGGTCTGCGCGGCAATGCGCTCGGCGTCGGTGACGATCTCGGGGTCGGGCGCGTACCCCTCCGGCCCGGCGATGCGAACATGCATGCCCGCTGCGGCACCGCCGAGCAGATACGAATGCGCCATGTTGTTCGCCGCATCACCCAGGTAGGCGAACGCGAGGCCGGGCAGCTCATGCTTGTGCGCACGGACGGTCTGCAGGTCGGCGAGGATCTGGCACGGGTGGAACGAATCGGTGAGCGCATTGACGACGGGCACGGTCGCATGCCGCGCCATCTCTTGTATGCGTTCCTGGCCGTGGGTGCGCCACACGATGGCCGACACCTGGCGGGTGATCACCCGGGTGACGTCGGCGATCGACTCGCGCTCGCCGATGCCGGCCGCCTTGACGTCGAGGACGAACGGGAACCCGCCGAGCTCGGCGACGCCGGCCGAGAAGGACAGCTGGGTGCGCAGCGTCGGCTTGTCGAAGATGAGCGCGACCGCGCGCGGACCGCGCAGCGGTTGGCGCTGGTGCGGCTCGGACTTCATCGCGTCGGCCAGGTCGAGCACCTCGATCAGCTCGCCCGGCGCGAGGTCGTCGTCGCGCAGGAAATGGCGCATGCTCATGAGGTGGCCTGACCGACCTCGTCGAGGGCCCGCATCAGGATCGGCATCGCCGCGTCGACGTCGGCCTCGGTCAGGATCAGCGGCGGGGCCAGCCGGATCACGTCGGCCTTCACCGCGTTGACGAGCAAGCCGTGCGCACGAGCGGCTGTTTCGACCGGCGCCGCCTGTGCGTCGGTCAACGCGAGCGCGCGCCACAAGCCGCTGCCGCGTTGGCCGGACACGAGCGGGCTGTCGATCGAGTCGAGTGCGGCGGCCAGGTGTTCGCCGACGCGCTTGACGTTGTCGAGCAGGTGTTCGCCGGCGATCGTCTCAAGCACGGCGAGCGCGGCGGCGCACGAGACCGGGTTGCCGCCGAACGTGCTGCCGTGGTCGCCGGCGGCGAACAACTCCCCCGCCGCGCCGATGCCTATGCATGCCCCGATCGGCATGCCGCCGCCCAGGCCCTTGGCGAGCGTGAGCACGTCGGGCCGCACGCCTTCGGCCTGGGTGGCGAACCAGTGTCCGGTCCGCCCGATGCCGCTCTGTACCTCGTCGACGACGAGCAGCGCGCCGGCCTCGTCGCAGACCCGGCGCGCCTCGGCGAGGAAGCCGGGCGGTGCGGGGACGACGCCGCCCTCGCCGAGGGTGGGCTCGACGAAGACGGCGGCGGTCGTGTCGTCGACGGCGGCACGAAGTGCGTCGACGTCACCGAAGTCGATGAAGGCCACCGGGCCGGGCAGCGGCGCGAACGGCTCGCGCTTGGCCGCGTTGCCGGTTATCGAGAGCGCACCCATCGTCCGGCCGTGGAATCCGCCGTTGCTCGCGACGACGCCACCGCCGCGACGATGCTTGCGGGCCAGCTTCAACGCGCACTCGTTGGCCTCCGCGCCGCTGTTCGCGAAGAACACACGCGCGGGCAGATCCAGCAGCCCGACCAGGCGTTCGGCGAGCCGCACGCCGGGTTCGTGGATGGCCAGGTTGGACGTGTGCACGAGCCGACCGACCTGCTCGGTGACCGCGGCGACGATCGCCGGGTGCGCGTGGCCGAGACTCGACACCGCGATGCCGCCGACGAAGTCGAGGTATTCGTTGCCGGCGTCGTCCCATACACGGACCCCGCTGCCGTGATCGATGACGATCGGTGGCGTGCCGTAGTTCGGCATCATCACGGCGCTCCAGCGCTCGGCTAATGACGACATCACCGCATCTCCTTCCGACCACTCGCTTCGCTCGGGCCGGTCGTCGATCCGACACGGGCCTCACGGCCCGTTGGATGTCGCAGGCTCTTCGCGTGAGCGCTCATCGCGTTGGTGGTCATTTCGAAACGACCATCGTTCCTATGCCTTCGGAGGTGAAGACCTCGAGCAACAGGGCGTGGGCCACCCGGCCGTCCAGCACGTGCGCGCGCGGCACGCCGCCCTCGACGGCCCGCAGGCAGGCCTCCATCTTCGGGATCATCCCGGCGGCCAACGTCGGGAGCAGCGCGGCGAGTTCGTCGATCGTGATCGAGCTGACGATCTCGGTGCTGGCCGGCCAGTCCGCGTAAAGGCCTTCGACGTCGGTGAGCACGACGAGCTTCTCGGCACCGACTCCGACGGCGATCGCGGCAGCTGCGGTGTCGGCATTGACGTTGTAGGTGAGGCCGTCGGTGCCGCGCGCCACGGTCGCGATCACCGGGATCCGGCCGTCGTCGAGCAGGGCGTGCACGGGCGACGGGTCGACGGCGATGACGTCACCGACCTGGCCGATGTCGACCGGTTCGCCGTCGACGATCGCCGGCCGTCGCTCGGCCGTCATCAGCCCGGCATCCTCGCCGGACAGGCCGACCGCGAACGGTCCGTGGTCGTTGACCAGGTTGACCACTTCGGGGTTGACCTGGCCGGTGAGCACCATCCGGACGACGTCTATCGCCTCCGGCGTGGTGACCCGCAGCCCGCCGCGGAACTCGGACTCGATACCCAAGCGGTTCAGGTGCTCGGTGATCTGCGGTCCGCCACCATGCACGACGACCGGGCGAAGCCCTGCGTAGCGCAGGAACACGATGTCTTCGGCGAACGCGCGCTGCAACTGCGGCGAGCTCATCGCGTTGCCGCCGTACTTGACCACGACGATCTTGCCATGGAACTGCTCGAGCCACGGCAGCGCGTCGACGAGGACGGTCGCCTTGGCAAGCGCCTGATCGCGGGTCGTCATGAGGAGTACGCCGAGTTCTCTTCGACGTAGCCGTGCGACAGGTCGTTCGTCCACACCGTGGCTGCGGATGATCCGGCGTGCAGGTCCACCAGAATGTGGATGTCGCGACCGGACAGGTCGACCTGGCTCCGGTCCTCCGCGGCTGCTCCGCGCCGGCAGATCTGCACCTCGTTCATGGCGACATCGAGTTCGTCCGGCTCGAATCGCGCGTCGGTGGTGCCGATCGCGGCCAGCACACGCCCCCAATTCGGGTCGTTGCCGAACAGCGCGCACTTGAGCAGATTGTTTCGGGCGATGCTGCGGGCGACCTCGACCGCGTCGTCCTCGTCGGCGGCACCGGTGACCTCGATGCGGACCTCCTTGGTGGCGCCCTCGGCGTCGGCGATCAACTGGGCGGCGAGGTCGGCGCACACGGCGCGCAATGCGGCGGCGAAGTCGGTCGGTTTCGGGGTGACCTCCGATGCGCCGCTCGAGAGCAGCAGCACGGTGTCGTTGGTCGACATGCAGCCGTCGGCGTCGACGCGATCGAAGGTCTGCCGGGTGGCCGAACGCAGCGCCTGGTCGGCGGTGAAGGCATCGATGACAGCGTCGGTCGTGATCACACACAGCATCGTGGCCAGGCCCGGCGCGAGCATGCCCGCGCCCTTGGCCATCCCGCCGACCGTCCAGCCGTCGCGTGAGACCGAGGCTTGTTTGGCAACCGTGTCGGTGGTGCGAATCGCCTCGGCGGCGTGCTCGCCACCGTTCGGACCTAGTGCGGTGGCCGCGGCGTCGACGCCGGCCAGGAGTTCGGTCATCGGCAGCCGCTCGCCGATCAGCCCGGTCGAGCAGACCGCGACGTCGCCTGCACCGATCGAGAGCGCGGCGGCGAGCTTCTCGGCGGTCGCATGGGTGTCGGCGAAGCCGTCCGGTCCGGTGCAGGCGTTCGCGCCACCGGAGTTGAGGACGACGGCGCGAACCTGCTGGTCGGCGACGATTTGTTGCGACCAGAGCACCGGCGCGGCTTTGACCCGGTTGGTGGTGAACACGCCGGCCGCCATCGCACTCGGGCCGTCGTTGACGACCAGAGCGAGGTCGAGGCCGCCGGATGCCTTGATGCCGGCCGCGACGCCCGCCGCCCGAAAGCCTTTCGCTGCAGTGACGCTCACGGAGCTACTCCATCGGCGGCGAGCCCTGCGGTCTCGGGCAGGCCGAGCATCAGGTTCGCGTTCTGCAGCGCCTGGCCGGCCGCGCCCTTGCCGAGGTTGTCGATCGCGCTGGTCACCACGATCCGTCCGGAGTCCTGGTCGAGCACCACCTGCAGGTGCGCGCTGTTCGACCCGGCCGTGGCGGCCGTGTGCGGTTGCTGGCCCGGCGGCAGCAGATGGACGAACGGTTCGTCCGCGTACGCGGCGGCCAGGCACTCGTAGGCGTCGCCGGTGCCGATCGGCCGCAGGCTGACCGAGGCCAGGATGCCGCGCGGCATCGGTGCGAGCACCGGCGTCATGGTCAGCGAGGTGATGCCGGTCGCCTGCTTGATCTCGGGAACGTGCCGGTGTGCGCCGACCTTGTAGGCCGACAGGTCGCCCATCACCTCGCTGCCGAGCAGGTGCGGCAAGGCGGCCCGGCCGGCGCCGGACGTCCCGCTGGCGGACACCACCACGACGTCGTCGGCGTTCGCCACGCCGGACGCGACGAGCGGCGCCGCGGCGAGGATCGCGGCCACCGCGTGGCAGCCGGTGTTGGCCACCCGGGTGGACGCGGCGATCAGGTCGCGTTGGCCGGCGAGTTCGGGCAGTCCGTACGTCCACGGCGGCGCGTGCTCGCCGCCGTAGTAGCGAGCGTGCGCGGCCGGGTCGACGAGCCGGTGGTCGGAGCCGAGGTCGACGATCTTCTGGGCCGGGTCGAGCCGGGCTGCGAGCGGGGCCGAGGCCCCGTGCGGGAGCGCGAGGAAGACCACGTCGGCGCCGGCCAGGGCTTGCGGCGTCGTCTCGGCGAGGACGAGGTCGGCGACCGAGCGCAGGTTCGGGTGCACGTCGCCGACCCGCTGGCCGGCGTTGCCGTGCGCGGTCACCGCGGCCACCTCGAGGTCCGGATGCGCGCAGAGCAGCCGTAAGAGCTCCCCGCCCGCGTAGCCGCTCGCGCCGGCGACCGCTGCTCGATACCCCATGCACACAATTATGCACGACGACGCAATTTCATGCAGAACTGGGTGCCCGCGATGGCAGCGAACACAGGGCGGCCACCAGAGCTGCCTCGTACGTTGTGGCGGAGGACGCGGGGCCGGTTGCCCAGCACACGCTGATCAGGCTGATCCGCGCGGACCTGCGCGCCACGGCCGTCCCCGAGCTCGCACCGCGAATGCTGGACTACATGAAGTCGGCGATGCCCTCGAGGCGGCGGTGCGAGCGCTGTGGGACGACGCGCAGTACCGCGAGGAGCGCTATGCCGCGACCGCACTGTGCGACACCAGACCGGCCCGGGCCTTGCGCGACCCCTCGCTGTTGCCGCTGTACCGCCACCTGGTCGTCACGGGCGCCTGGTGGGACCACGTCGACGAGGTCGCGCACCGCGTCGGCGAGCTGCTCGTGGGCTGGCCGGCCGAGATCGCCCCGCAGCTGCACTCGTGGTCGACGTCCGACGACCGCTGGCTGCGGCGCGTGTCGATCATCTGCCAGCTGGGACGCAAGCACGACACGGACGTGGAGCTGCTGGCGGCGGCGATCGAGGTCAACGGAGCCGATCGGGACTTCTTCGTCCGCAAGGCGATCGGCTGGGCGCTTCGCGAGTACGCCCGGTCAGATCCCGACTGGGTACGCGCCTTCGTCGACGCGCACGAGCTCAGCCCGCTGTCCCGGCGCGAGGCGCTCAGGCGTCTGTGAAACCCGCCGGGTCGCCCGGCGACATCGGCGGTGCGATGTGCGTCAGCTCGGCCGCACTCTTGGCCCACGCACGCGAATTGCGCAGGTGCTCACCGAGCACCGTGCGCTGCCCATCGCTCCACAACCGTGGCCAGCCGCGCGCCAGCGACAACGTGCCGGCACTGATCAGCAGCGCGCTGCCGACGTGCTGCCGGCGCCACTGCGCAGCGACGAAGATCTGGTCGATCTCACCGGTCGCCGGGTACCACCGCACCGCGGCCAGCTGGTCGTCGCTGGTCACAGACAGGTTCGACACGTCCGCGTCGTCGACGACGGTGCCCACTCGCTGACCGTGCCCGGTGAACGCGACGAGGCTGGTCGCCGGCGGCTGCGCGCTGGACTCGCGTACCTCGACGAACCACAGCGGCGGCGCCTTCGGCGCGAACGTCGGTGCCGGCTGCACCCGGACGACACGATCCTCGTCATAGGTGGCCACGCACACCACGTCATCACCGGCCTGCGCGGCCAGCTCGGCGGCGCTCAGTTCGACCCGTGCGTGGTCAGGATGCCGCCGTGACTCCACCCGGACGAACTGGGCAGGTGCTCCGTCGGCAGCGGCGACGAGCGCGTACCACCACTCGCCGAGGTCAGCCACCGGAGCGGCTCAGGCGCGGCGACCGCGACGCCGGCGCATGCCCAGGGTCGTGGCGGCACCACCGACGACGACCAGACCGATGCCGACCACGGTCAGCGATCCGGTCGGTGTGCCGGTGACGGCCAACGGTTGGTCGCTGTGCGACGGAGTCGGCGTCGCCGTGACGCTGACGGGAGACGACGACGCCGAGTGCGACGGCGCGGGGCTGCTCGTCCGCGGCTTGCTCGGTGGCGCCGAGGTCGGCGGCGGAGGCGGCGGACTCGTGGGCCGGGCAGCGACCGTGACCGTCACAGTGGCGGTGTCGCTGCCGAACTTCGTGCTGGCCACGTAGGTGAAGGTGTCCGTACCGACGAAGCTGTCGTCCGGCGTGTAGATCGCATACGGCCCGTCGGTGGACGTGGAGCCGTGCCCGGCCGAGCCGACCGACTGCAGATGCAACGGGCCGCCGCCGTTCGCGTCGTCGTTGGCGAGCACATGGATGGTCACGCCGACGCCGCTGTCGGTCGACGCGGAGTCGTTGTTGGCCGTCGGCGGCGGAGCGGTCACCGTGATCCGCACCGTCGCGACCGACGACCCGTTCGCGGTCGTGAGCCGGTAGTTGAACTTGTCGTGGCCCACGAACCCGTCGTTCGGCGTGTACCGGATCGTCGGGCCGGCGGGCGCGACGTGGTGGGTCACGCCACGGCCCCGCAGGCCGGGCTCGATCACCTGCGCGCTGCCGTGACCCGGGTCGGTGGTGACGCTGATCGACGGCGGTGCGCCCTTGGTGTCGTCGTTCGAGAGCACGTCGATATCGACCGGGTTCGGCGACTCGGTCGTCGCGGAGTCGTCGACGGCTACGGGCGGCAGTCCGGGATCGGTGAACGTCTGCGCGCCGACGTCCTCCGCACAGGACGGCGGGAACACCTCCCCGTTACAGCTGGGATCGCCGCCCGGGTTCACTACGAGTTCGTGCGTGTCGATGCGCAAATTCGGTTGCACTGTCGTCTGCATCAACTGCACCGTGTCACCCGGCGCCGCGTAGTAGTGGTCCGGGTCCTCACCGAACCCAGTCGCAGGCGTCGCCGAGCCTCCGCGGACCGAGCTGCCACCACCGAAGGTGCAGTACGTCTCGGTCGAACCCGGGTCTGGTGGCACGCTCGTCGTGCACGTCTCGTCATTGACGACCGCACCGCTCTGGTCGGTCTCGACGATGTGTACGTCAGATCCCAGGGTCGACGTCCCCTCGGGCACGAATGCCCCGCTCTTGATCTGCACACCGACGCGGAACTTCTGCCAGCCGAATCGGGGCGAGATGCCCAGGTTCGGACGAGGTGTGTGCGCACCGCTGTGGCCGCGGGCCGACTGCGGATCGACCGGTGCGTGCGACGAAAGGTGCTGTGGCGGCTGCGCCGCGGCGAGCGGCGCGACGGCCAAAGCGGCAGCGGCCCCGGCCACACCGACGCCGAGCACCTTCGGCGACATCCTCCGACGCACGCAACGCTGCATGATCCCCCCACGGAATGGCCGGCACGATGCCGGCACACGGAAGCTTGCCGTGGCCTGCATAGGGTCACGGTCAAGAAGACATCAAGAAGCTGATCATCGCCAGCCACTAAGTCCCGGGTTCGCCCGGGACGTCCGAAAAGCCGGATGTGGGCTGCCCTTCCGCCGGTTCAGGTCCGCAGGGTGGCGCCGCTTCGCGCGCCGGCCAGTGCGATCGCCGCGTCGCGCGCGACGGTCGCTTCCTCGACGGTCAGGGTGCGGTCGGGCGCGCGCAGGACGAGCTCGAAGGCCAGCGACCTGAGCCCCGGACCGAGCCGCTGCTCGTCGGCGTAGCTGTCGAACAGCCGCACCGATTCGAGCAACTCGCCGGCACCCTCGCGCAGCGCCGCTTCGACCTCGACTGCGGGCGTGGCCACGGGCACGACCAGCGCAACATCGAGCAGCACCGGTGGGTAGTTCGAGATCACCGGCGCCGTCGCGGGCGACGGTGGCGCGAACGCGTCGAGGTCGAGCTCCATCGCGCAGGTGCGCTCGGGCAGGTCGAGCGCAGCGATGGCGCGCGGGTGCAGCTCGCCGGCATGACCGATCAGCCGGCCGTCGAGCAGGAGTTCGGCGCAGCGCCCCGGATGCCATGGTGCGTACCGGCCCGCGCGCACCGTCAGCTCGACGCGCGCCGCCCGCGCGACGACCCGGGCCGCATCGACCGCGTCCGCCCAGGTCGCCGGGCGTGCAGCGCCCGACCAGCTACGGCGTTCTACGTCACCGGTGAGGAGCACCGCCAGGTGCCGGGGCTGCACCGGGATCGCGGCGAACAGCGCCTCGAGATCGGTGTCGCTGGGACGCCCGGACAGCGCCGGACGCGGCGGCGGCTCGATGCTGCGCGCCGGCGAGAAGACCAGCCCGATCTCGAAGACCGCCAGGTCGCGAATCCCTCGGCCGAGGTTGCGTTGCACTACGCCGACCAGGCCGGGCAGCAGCGACGTGCGCAACTCGGGTTCGGCATCGGAGAGCGGATTGACCAGACGCAGGGTGCGACGGCGCGGATCGTCGGCGGGCTCGCCCAGCGCGTCGTGCACGCCCGGCGCGACGAACGGCGAGCCGAACACCTCGCTGAAACCGGCTGCGGCGACGGCGCGCGAGATCGTGCGGCGCAGCGTCTGTTCGGGCGTGAAGCCGTGACCCGGCTCCGGAACGGGCAGGACGGACGGGATCTTGTCATAGCCGACCAGCCGGACGACCTCTTCGACGAGATCCGCCGGCTGGAGCAGGTCCGGCCGCCAGGACGGCACCTGGACCCGAAGGACGGCGCCACCTTCGGTCGTGCAGCCCACGGCGGCGAGGGTCTCGAGAACCTCGTCGCGGGTGATCGGCATGCCGGCCGTCTCGGCGGGCAGGGAGTCCGGCAGCTCGATCGCCGCGAGCGGAATCGGGTCGCCGACCACGGTGTATCCGTCGACCGCGGTAGCGCCGCCGTGCGCGGCGAGCAGGTCGATGCAGCGCTGCAGGGCGGGACCGGCGATCTCGGGGTCGACGTCGCGCTCGAACCGGCGCGACGCCTCGCTGGGCAGCTTGTGCCGTCGTGACGTGCGCGCGATCGTGCCCGGCTCCCAGTGCGCGGCCTCGAGCACGACATCGGTCGTCTCCGGGCCGATCTCGGTCGATGCGCCGCCCATCACGCCGGCCAGCGCGATCGGACCGGTGTCGTCGGTGACGACCAGGTCGTCCGGGTCGAGAGTGCGCACGACGTCGTCGAGGGTGGTCAGCTTCTCACCGGGCCGGGCACGCCGGACGCCGATCGCGCCGGTGAGCTTGGCCCGGTCGAACGCGTGCAGCGGCTGACCGGTCTCGAGCATGACGTAGTTGGTGACGTCGACGGCGAGCGAGATCGAACGCATGCCGCACTGCCGCAACCGCTTGACCATCCAGTCCGGCGAGGGGGCTGCCGGGTCGAGTCCGGTCAGCGCGCGCGCGGAGAACCGGTCGCAGCCGACGGGGTCGTCGACCGACACCGGGTAGGCGCGGCCGTCCGGCTCGGGCAGCTCAGCCGCGATGTCGGTGAACGCTACGTCGAGCGCGGCCGCCGTCTCACGAGCCAGTCCGCGGATCGAGAGGCAATAGCCGCGATCGGTGGTGATCGCGACATCGAGCACCGCGTCGCGCAGACCGAGCACGTCGAGCGCATCGTCGCCCGGCTTGGCCGCATCGACGGGCAGCACGAGGATGCCGTCGTACTCGTCGCCGATCCCGAGTTCGCGGGTCGAGCAGATCATGCCGTCCGAGATGTGGCCGTAGGTCTTGCGGGCCGAGATCGCGAACCCACCCGGCAGCACGGCACCGGGCAGCGACACGACGACCAGGTCGCCGACCGCGAAGTTCGACGCGCCGCAGACGATTCCGCGCGGTTCGTCGCGGTCGTTGTACGGGCCCACATCGACCTGACACCAGCGGATCGTCTTGCCGTTCTTCTGCGGTTCGTCCGCGAACTCCAGAACGCGCCCGACGACCAGCGGGCCGGAGATGCCCTCGGCGCCGCTCTCGACGCCCTCGACCTCCATGCCGATGCGGATCAGCGCGTCGGAAACCCGGCGCGGTTCGATGCCCGGCGGCAGCGCGGCGTGCTCGGCCAGCCAGGTCAGTGGCGCCTTCATGACTCCATCCCGAAAGCAGCGGTGAAGCGGACGTCGCCTTCGACGATGTCGCGCATGTCCTCGACGTCGTTGCGGAACATCACCGATCGCTCGATGCCCATGCCGAACGCGAAGCCGCTGTATCTGCCCGGATCGATGCCACAGGCGGTCAAGACACGGGGGTTGACCATGCCGCAGCCGCCCCACTCGATCCAGCCCTCGCTCTTGCACGTGCGGCACGGCCGGTCGGGATCCCCGACCGAGTCGCCGTGGCAGACGAAGCAGAGCAGGTCCATCTCCGCGCTGGGTTCGGTGAACGGGAAGTAGTGCGGCCGCAGCCGCGTGCGGCTGCCCTCGCCGAACATCTCGACGACCATGTGGTCGAGGGTGCCCTTCAGGTTGGCCATCGTGATGCCCTCGTCCACGACCAGACCCTCGATCTGGTGGAACACCGGCGTGTGCGTGGCATCGAGTTCGTCGGTGCGAAATACCTTGCCCGGGCAGACGACGTAGATCGGCGGCTTGCGGGTCAGCATTACTCGGGCCTGCACCGGCGAGGTGTGGGTGCGCAGTACCAGACCCGAGTCGGGCGAGTTGACGAAGAAGGTGTCCATCATGGACCGGGCCGGATGGTCGGGGCCCATGTTCAAGGCGTCGAAGTTGTACCACTCGGCCTCGATCTCGGGGCCTTCGGCGATCTCGTACCCCATGGCGACGAACACGTCGCACAGGCGCTCTTGGATCGTCGTGAGCGGGTGCCGGGCGCCGGTGACGCGGCGGTCCCAGGGCAGCGTGACATCGACAGACTCCTCGACCAGCACCCGGGCGTCGCGGTCAGCCTCGAGCTCG
>DASXJN010000166.1:0-5776 GCA_036497365.1 Jatrophihabitantaceae bacterium
CGCGGAGCATGGATGGCCACGGCTTGCGAATGACCAGCAAGCCGCCCTGGTTGGGCGCAAGCTCGGTGCCCTCGCGATCGACCACGGCCGCGTCGATCCCAAAGAACGGCAGCGTGGCCGTGCCCGGCTTTGTCGGCGTCACCCCGGGAAGCGGGGTGATCATGATCGCGCCCGTCTCGGTCTGCCACCACGTGTCGACGACCGGGCAGTTGCCGCCGCCGATGTTCTCGCGGTACCAGATCCAAGCCTCGGGGTTGATCGGTTCGCCGACCGACCCGAGCATCCGCAGCGACGACAGGTCGTGCGCCTTGGGGATGTCCTCGCCCCACTTCATGAACGTGCGGATCGTGGTGGGCGCGGTGTACAGGATCGAGATCTTGTACCTCTCGATCATCTCCCACCAGCGGTGCTCGTTCGGGGTGTTCGGCGTGCCCTCGTACATGAACGACGTCGCCCGGTTCGACAGCGGCCCGTACACGATGTAGCTGTGGCCGGTGACCCAGCCGATGTCGGCACCACACCAGTACAGGTCGTCGTCCGGCTTGAGGTCGAAGACCGCCTGATGAGTCCACGAGACCTGGGTCAGGTAGCCGCCGGACGTGTGCAGGATGCCCTTCGGCTTACCGGTGGTGCCCGAGGTGTACATGACGTAGAGCGGGTGCTCGGCGTCGAAGGCCTCCGGCGTGTGGTCGGACGACTGCTTGCCGACGATGTCGTGCCACCACACGTCGCGGTCGTCGGTCCACTCGACGTCCTGCTCGGTGCGCTTGACGACCAATACCGACCGGACGTCAGGACACTTCAGCAACGCCTCGTCCACCGCCGGCTTCAGCGCGGACGGCGTGCCACGCCGGTAGCCGCCGTCTGCGGTGATCACGACCCGTGCGTCGCAGTCGATGATCCGATCGCTCAGCGCGGTCGAACTGAACCCGCCGAACACCACCGTGTGCGGCGCGCCCAGCCGGGCGCACGCGAGCATGGCGATGACCGTCTCGGGGATCATCGGCATGTAGATGGCGATCCGGTCGCCGGTCTGCACACCGAGTTCGATCAGTGCGTTGGCCGCCTTGCAGACCTCGTCCTTGAGCTCTGCGTAGGTCAGCGATCGCGTGTCGCCGGGCTCACCCTCCCAGTGATAGGCGACCTGATCACCGTGGCCGGCCTCGACGTGCCGGTCGACGCAGTTGTACGCGACGTTGAGCTTGCCGCCGACGAACCACTTCGCGACCGGCGCGCCCGACCAGTCGAGCACCTCCGTCCACTTCGTCTCCCACGACAATCGCTCGGCCTGCTTGGCCCAGAAGGCCAACTGGTCCTGGCCGGCTTCGTCGTACGCGTCGGCCTTGACGTTCGCATTCGCGGCGAACTCGTCCGACGGCGGAAATTTGCGGTTCTCATGCAGCAGATTCGAGAGGGTTTCGCTCATATCTCGAACCTATCCCCGAAACGCCGCAATGACGACGCCGTCATGCCCGGGGGAAGACAGGCAGCACGACACGCTTGAAGGTCGAGTTGGTGACCGCGGCGAAGGACGCGTACCAGGCCGCCAGCGCCGTCAGGATGCCGATCCAGCCGCCGAGATGAATCCAGGCGTTGCTGTTCTTGACGAAGTCGTCGACGCTCTCGGACAGGAAGCCGATCGTCAGCGTCAAGAACGCCAGCGTCAGCAGAATGAAGACGACCAGCACCGCGCCGCTGACCCGCATCGCAGCGACCGACATGTAGGCGGTGAAGATCGTCCAGACGAGGAGGTAGACGCCGACGCCGTGCAGCAGGTCGGTCGGTGCCGCCTTGTCCGGCAAGTGCGTCAGCATCCACCAGAACGACAGCCAGAACGCGCCGTAGGACGAGAACGCAACCGCACCGAACGTGTTCCCCTTGGCGAACTCCCACATGCCGGCGAGGAGTTGGGCGAGGCCGCCGTAGAAGAAGGCCAGGCCGAACACGATGCCCTGCACCGAGGCGCCGAGCATGTTCGTGTTCACCACGGACAGGAAGAACGTCGTGCCGGCGAAGCCGGCCAGACCGAGCGGCCCCGGGTCGGCAAGACCGGCTCCGCGGCTCAGCGGTGGGGTCGGTGTCGCTGTCTCTTGCGCCATCTGTGCTCCTCTCGCCGCGGCAGAGCCGCGGGTTGGATGTCGATGCCTCCGCAAACAGACCGTGCCAGCCGGTGATCGGCCGCGCGGGGATCATTCGTCGGACGGGGGCGACGCTGCGGTGTGCGGGTCGCGCGCCGCGACGAGCGGTCGGTTCAGGACGACGAGCGGTCGTGCTCCCGCAACTCGGCGACGAGATCTTCGGGCGCGTGCAGGCGCACCATCACCCGGCCGACGGACTGTGGGATGCGGTGTGCGGTCAGCAGCGACACCCCGATCATCACGGCGAAGGTGATCGGCACGGCCCATGCCGCGGGTTGTTCGAGCAGGGCACCGGACCAGCCGCCGTCCGTGCCGCCGCCGACGATCGTGATCAGGACCGCGACCAACGCGAGCACCCCGCCGACGAACAGGCCGGTCACCGCGCCGGCGTCGGTGAGCCGGCGCCACCAGATGCCCAGCACGAGCAACGGGCAGAACGTCGCCGCGGCAACCGCGAAGGCCAGACCGACGACGGCAGCGAGCCCGAGGTGCTCGCTCGGCAGGCTCAGCGCGAACGGCACCGCGATGGCGGCGATCGCACCGAGGCGGAACGAACGGATCCGGTGCGCACGCGGCCGTTCACGACGACTGCGGAGCACGTCCTGCGACAGGACGCCGGCCACCGAGACGGTCAGCCCCGAGGCGGTCGACAGGAACGCGGCGAACGCGCCTGCCGTCACCAGTGCCCCGAGCAATGTGCCGGGCAGTCCGCCGAGCATGCGCTCGGGCAGCAGCAGCACTGTCGCGTCGGTGTTGCCGGTGATCAACAGGTCGGGCGCGTATTTGCGACCGAAGGCGCCGAACAGCGTCGGGAGCAGGTAGAACGACGACAGGAGCACGATCACGACCAGGGTCGTGCGACGCGTGTCGCGGCCGTCCGGGTTCGTGTAGAAGCGGACGAGGACGTGCGGCAACCCCATCGTGCCGAGGCAGATCGCGAGGATCAGCGACAGGCTCGCGTAGAGCGGATGCTCCTTGCCCGATCCGAGCGGGGTGATCCAGGACGAGTTGCGCTGGGCGGGCAATGACGTGATCACCGGGACGACGGTTCCGGCGGACACGGTGACCCGGCTGCCGGCGGCGAGCCGGTGGGTACCCGCATGCAGCCGGACGGCACCGGAGACCGCGGCACCGTCGAGGGTGCCGCGTACGTCCAATGTCTCGGGCACAGGCACGCGCACCGTTGTCGCTGTGGTGACGTCGACGGTGGTCGTCCGCTGCGCGGTGGGGTAGCCGTGCGCCAGGCCGTCCTGGCGGTGCTGCCACACCGCGATAAGGACGAACGCAGGCACCAGCAACGCCATGAACTTGAGCCAGAACTGCAGTGCCTGCGCGAACGTGATCGAGCGCATGCCGCCGACGGCGACGGCCACCAGCACGACCACACACACGATCACGCCGCCCACCCAGGCGGGCGCGCCCGTCTGGGTCGCGACGGTGAGCTCGGCGCCCTGCAACTGCGGCACGAGATACAACCAGCCGATCAGCACGACGAGCAGGCTCGCTGCCAGCCGCACGACCGACGAACCGAGCCTGATCTCGGCGAAGTCCGGCAGCGTGTACGCGCCGCTGCGGCGCAGCGGAGCGGCGACGATCGCCAGCAGGACGAGGTAGCCGGCGGTGTAACACACCGGGTACCAGAGCACGTCGTAGCCGTAGGCGAGGATCAGCCCGGCGATGCCGAGATAGGACGCGGCGGAAAGGTACTCGCCGCCGATCGCGGCAGCGTTCCAGCGTGGCGTGACCGCGCGCGCCGCGACGTAGAAGTCGCCCGTGCTGCGTGCCCGGCGTAGCCCACGCGAACCGGCGACGGTCGTCGCGACAGCGACGATGGTGACCGCCGTGATCGCCGCGCTATGGCTCATCGACCGTGTCCCGGTCGCCGGCCGGTCGCCGCACGAGTTCGCTGAAGTCGCGCTCGTGCCGTTCGGCCTGGCGGACGGCGAAGAACGCCAACGCGATCAGCACCGGATAGATCACGATCGCAAGCAGCAGCCATGGGACGGGGAGGCCGAAGGCGTGCCATCGTGCCAGGCGAGGCGCAAGCGCGCCCAACAGCGCAAGGCCGCAGAGCAGCACCCCGACCGTGCCGCACACGATGACCGCGAGCCGTCGCTGGCTGCGGATCAACGAGCTCATGAAGACCTCGCCGATGTCGGTCTGCTCGGAGATCTCGCGCACGACCGGCCGTGCCGGTGCGCGCCGAGCGGCCTCGGTGCGGGGATGGGTGATGCGCACCCGCCGCAGCTCACCGGTCATCGGCGCGTCACTGCGCCTCAACCCGCTGATTCATGCCGCGACGCCCCGAGTCGGTCTCGCAACTCGCGCGTGTGCCGCCGGCTCACCGGCAGTTCGTCGCGGCCCAGGACGACGGTCATCCGGCCGTCGACGGTGCGTACCTCGTCGATGTGGGAAAGGGCGACGAGCGTGCTGCGGTGGATCCGCACGAAACCGACGTCGCCGCCCCACCGCTCCTCCAGCACGGACAGCGGTGTGCGCACGAGATGGCTCTGCCCGGCGGTGTGCAGCCGCGCGTAGTCGCCGTGCGCCTCGACGAAGCGCACCTGCGAGCGCCGCACGAAGCGCGTCACGCCGGCGAGCTCGACCGGGATCGTCTCGTCCTCTCCGGGCTCGCCGCCGGCTCCGGAGGTGACCACGCGGCGTACGGCCTCGGCGACCCGGCTGGCACGTACCGGTTTCATCACGTAGTCGGTGGCCTGCAGTTCGAAGGCATCGACGGCATGGTCGTCGTAGGCCGTCACGAATACGATCTTGGGACGCGCCGCGAACCGGCTGACGATGCGGGCCAGCTCCATGCCGTCCAGACCGGGCATCTTGATGTCGCAGAAGATCGCATCAACCGGCTCGTCCGACAGCAGTTTGAGCGCGACGGCCGCGCTTGGCGCCGACCGCACCGTGCCGACTCGGGAGTCCTCGGCGAGCAGGAACGACAGCTCATCGCGGGCGGGTGCTTCGTCGTCGACGACGAGCACCCGCAATAGATCGACCGGGTCGGTGATCACGACGGGAACCTACCCCGCCACATGTACTCCTGGCGCGAACTTGGGCACTCGGAAGCTGACCCGGGTGCCGGCCCGCGGCGCGGTCTCGACGACCAGGCCGTACTCGTCGCCGAACACCTGACGCAGCCGGGCATCGACGTTGCCGAGCCCCACCGAGCTGCCTGCGGTGGCCCGATCGGTGCTTTCGAGCGCGGCGCGGATGACCTCGGGTTCGGCGCCTGCGCCATCGTCCTCGACGACGATCGCGGCGTGGCTTCCGGCGTCCTGCGCGGTGATCGACACGGTGACGACATCGGCCTCGGCGTCGAGGCCGTGCCGCACCGCGTTCTCGACCAGCGGCTGGACGACGAGGAACGGCACCGCGATCGGCAGCACCTCCGGCGCGACGACGAGCGAGACCCGCAACCGGTCACCGAAGCGCGCCTGCTCGAGGACGAGGTAGCGCTCGGTGTTGCGCAACTCCTCCGCGAGCGTCGCGAACTCGCCACCGCGCCGGAGGGCATACCGGGTGAAGTCGGCGAACTCGAGCAGCAGGTCGCGAGCGCGGTCGGGATCGGTGCGCGTGAAGGACGCGATCGCGGTGAGCGAGTTGTAGATGAAGTGCGGGCTGATCTG
>DASXJN010000167.1:0-19111 GCA_036497365.1 Jatrophihabitantaceae bacterium
GGAGAAGGCACCCAGCCAGACGCCGGCCGACTACCGCCGGTCGATCCGACGGGCGGTCGCCAGACTCGATCCCCGCGACGCGGAGCAGAAGCACGAGGCGGCCCAGGACGACCGGCGGGTCAGTTTCGAGCCTGCTCCGGATGCGATGGCCTGGATCAACGCCTACCTGGCCGCGCACTCCGCCCAGACCGTGTTCCTCGCGGTGCAGGTGGTGGCCGACAAGCTGAAGGCCGACGACATCAAGGCGGGCGTGCCGGCCGAGTGCCGCCGCAGCGCCGACCAGTACCGCGCCGACGCCCTCGAACTGATCTGCCAAGCCGTGCTCGACGGGCACAACCTCGACCTCATGACCGGCACGACCACGCCGAAGGGCCGCAAGGGACGCCGTAGCCGGATCCAGGTCACCGTCGCCCTCTCCACCCTGCTCGGCCTCGACGACCAGCCCGCCGAGTTGGCCGGCTACGGACCCCTCCCCGCCGCAGTGGCCCGCAAACTGGCCGGCGACCCCAACAGCACCTGGCACCGGCTGGTCCACGACGAGGTCGGTGACCTGATCGACTACGGCCGAACCGTGTACCGGCCGCCGCAGGATCTGGTCGACTTCATCACCGCCCGCGACCACACCTGCCGCGGACCCGGCTGCAACCGCGACTCCCGAACCTGCGAGCTGGATCATGTCCAAGACTGGGCCAACGGCGGGGCAACCAGCCACGACAACCTCGCCCCCGAATGCGGACGACATCATCACCTCAAGCACGACTGCGGCTGGAACATCGACCGACAACCCGACGGCACCTACACCTGGACCAGCCCGACCGGACACACCTACGACAAACCCCCCGATCAGCTACCGAGAGACACCACCCTCGACACGCAACCACCGGACGACGACCCACCGCCCTTCTGACGGTTCGGAACGCGGCGCAGGTCGCATCTCGTCATAACGGGCACCTCCCCCTGAGTCCGAGGGACCGTGACCCATGCCTGGCCCGAGAACGTTTGCTCTCACGAAGCGGTTCGCGTTGATCGCGGCCGCGCTCACCGCCGTCCCGCTGGCAGCGGCCGCATCGTCGTCGGCCGCCCCCGCGGCGCCGGCCTACCACTGGACGACGCTGCCGCTCGCACCGATTCACCCTCGCGGCGATGCCGCGGGAGTGTGGACCGGTAGCCAACTGCTCGTCTGGGGCGGCCGAAGTGGACAGAGTCACTACTTCGCCAACGGCGCGAGCTACATCCCGTCGACCAAGACGTGGACGACGCTGCCGCACGCACCGCTGACCGGCCGGTCGAACCCGGCCTCGGTGTGGACCGGCAGCGTCTGGTTCGTCTGGGGCGGTACTGCGGGAAAGAGCGGCAAGCAGCGACTCACCGACGGCGCCGTCTACGACCCCGCGACCAAGACGTGGACGCCATTGCCCAGCGCGCCGGTGAGCCGCTATCGCGATGCCCAGGCATTCCTCGTCGGGTCCGACGTGGTGCTGGTGTCCACGTCGGAAGCTGCGTCGGCTCGCACGCTGCGCGCCGACCTGTACGACCCGGGCACGAACACCTGGAGCGACCTGCCGTCACTTCGGCTGACGGCCAAGCATGCGAATGTGTTCTTCACTGGCGCGGCCGGTGTCAATTCGGTCTACCTGCAGTCGGACTGGTCATACGACGTCGAGCACAGACACGGCGGCACTATCCACTCGGGCGTCGACGGTTACACGCTCGATCCGACCGCCGAACCCGCCCACGTCTGGACGCCGAACACGATCGCCCCACCGCTGGGCATGACCAGCTACCAGACGCTGTGGACGGGGAACTCGGTGATCCTGCCGGCGTTCGACATCTGGTGCGGCGTCTGCCCGCATACGCCGGCGATGAACCGCAAGGGCGAGATCTTCGACGTCACCGCCGGCACGCACCGCGCCGTGCCGCACGGCCCGGTCGACGACCTCGACGCGACATACGTCTTCACCGATGGCCTGCTCTTCGGTGTCAACACGCAGGTGTCCGAGTCGGGCGGCGGCATCGAGCATCGTCCCGGCGAGGCCGCCGTGTGGGACCCGGTCACGCGGGTCTGGACCTCACTCCCGCGCGCGCCGCACGTCAGCTACGACGATCCCGTCGTCATTGCGACCGGTTCCGGCGTCATCGTGTGGGGCCCGCTGGTGAACAGCGACGCGTCCGGCGTGCAACTGCATCGCGGCTAGCGCTTGTCGAGGCCGGCCAGCCAGTCGTTGTACGAGTCGCGCGCCGCTTCGTCGTCGTCATAGGTCTCGACGTCACCGCTCGTCGCGGTGCGTTCGGTGAAGGTCGCGACGCGCGCCTGCTCGAGCCAGCCCTTCTTGTCCGCGCGCTCGGTGTCGACCCGACGCAACCAACCCACGACGAGCGCAATCATCACGACGATCATCAGCGCGTCACCGGCAAACCACATGATCGCGCCGCCGGTGCGGGTGTCGGAGAGTCGGTCGACGTGCACGTCGGGGTCGGACAGCATCGCCACGGCATGCGTGCCCTGCAGCAGGACGATGCCGGTGAACGTGTCGACCGCCATGGCGATCGCGAGCAGCAACCACCGAGCAGGTGTCGCGAGCCGCCACCGGATGGGCTCGTGTCCCACTACGAGGACGAAGAACTGGCAGCCGACGAGCACGTACACGAGGTGCTCCACCTGACCGGCCCAGGTGTTGCGCATGATCTGGTCCATCAGCCCGGTGAGGTGACTGCCGACGATGACGACCGTGTAGGCCGCCAACGCGACGGGCGGCGCGGTGAGCAACGACAGCACCCGGCCGATGAGGATGCGCTGCAGCCGTTCGCGCCGCGCGCGGTCGCACGCCGCCAGCACGAGGCTGAGTGGATGCCCGGCGACGAGCAGCACCGGCGCGACCATCACCAGCGCGAGGTGACCGGCCATGTGGGCGGTGAACAGCACCTGGTCGTAGACGGCGATACTGCCGTTGGTCGCGAACGCGCACACCAGCAGCCCGGCCAGGAAGCTCATCGTGCGCGCAACCGGCCATCGGACGCCCGAGCGAATGGGCACCAGCGCAACGCCGGTCAGATACGCGGCCGCGGCGAGCACGAGCACCGCAACGCTGATCGAGTCGAGCTGCCACGACGTGACGAGATGCTTGCCGAGCAGCGGGCCGAACGGATTGCCGCCCGCACGCGTCAGGGCCGAAGTGGCACCGTGCATGCCTGCCATCGCGCCGCTCGTCCCCGCGGACAGGTGCGTCCAGACCGCTACGGCCAGCGCCACGATCGCGACGGTCGCCACTCCCCACGCCGCCAGGGCGAGGCGAGGGATCCGGACCGAGCTCACCCGTCCAGTATCCGCTGGACGATCAGCGTGCGGACGCGACGACCCAGCGGGTGAGCAGATCGGCCGCGGCACCCGAGTCGATCGACTCCGCGGCGACGGTGAGCGCCGCGGCGATGGTGTCGTCCAGCTCGGTATCACCCAGTCCGTCGTACGCGGCAATCCCGGCGGCCGCATTGAGCAGCACCGCGTCCCGAACCCCGGCTCCCCCACCGGCCAGCACGTCGTGCACGACCTCGGCGTTGAACGCGCGGTCGCCGCCGCGCAGCGCCTCGGGTCGAACCGGCGCGATGCCGAACCGCGACGGGTCCAGGGTGCCCTCGCGCACGGTGCCGTTCGCCGCCACCCACACGCTCGACGTCGTCGTCGTGGTCAGCTCGTCCAGCCCGTCGTCGCCACGAAACACGAGCGCCGAGTCGCCGCGGTCGGCCAGCACCGCCGCCATGACCGGCGCCATCCGCCGGTCGGCGCAGCCGATCGCGGCCGAGGTCACCCGTGCCGGGTTGGTCAGCGGGCCGAGGAAGTTGAAAAAGGTCGGGACGCCGAGATCGGCGCGGGTCGGGCCGGCGTGCCGCATCCCGGCGTGAAACACGGGCGCGAAGCAGAAGGCGATGCCGACCTCGGCAACGCTCGCGTTCACGCCTTCCGGCGGCAGGTCGATGGCGACCCCGAGTTCTTCGAGCACGTCCGCCGAGCCGCAGGCCGAGGTCGCCGCCCGGTTGCCGTGCTTGACCACCGGCCGTCCCGACCCGGCGACCACGAGCGCGGCCATCGTCGAGATGTTCACGGTGTGCGCGCGATCGGCACCGGTGCCCACGACGTCGACGGCCCGCATCGGCACCGACAGCGGCGTGGCGCGATCGCGCATCGTGCGCACCAGGCCACCGAGCTCGTCCGGGGTCTCGCCCTTGGCGCGCAGCAGCACGGCGAACGCGGCCAGCCGGGCCGGGCTGGCGTCGCCGGCCATGATCTCGTTCATCGCCCAGGCGGTGTCGTCCGCGGACAGATCGGTGCGGTCGGAAAGTGTGGACAGCAGGCGCGGCCAGCTGCGCGCCTGGTCGCTCATGCCTAGCGGACGACCGGGATGCCGGTGGTGCGCCGGCGCAACTGCGCGGCCACCACCTCGGCGGCCTCGATCGGGTCGAGCGGCATGTGGATGACCGCGTCCGCCAGCGACCACGCAGCCAGCCAGCCGTCCTGGGGCCGGGCGATCAGGACCACGATCGGCGGGCAGTCGGCGATCTCGTACTTGAACTGGCGGGCCAGCCCCATTCCGCCGGTCGGCTGGGCCTCACCGTCGACGATGACCAGGTCGAGGCCACCCTCGTCCAGCTGATCCACGACCTCGGCGTTGGTGGCGCACTCCACCCACTCGATCCGGCCCACATCCGGGGCCGGGCGTCGACCGACGGCGCTGCGCACCCGAGCCCGCATATCTGCGGAATTGCTGTAGACGAGGACGGTCGCACCGCTCTGCACAGCAGCCGGAGTGTGGGACGCAGCCGAGGACATGCAGCGATCGTATCGACGGCGCCCGATCGGGCCTGCGGGACGGTCGGACGCGATCGTTTCCCGACGGCGCGCGGAGGCCTACCCCGCCGCCAACGGCGCGCTCAGACAGGACATAATGCGGGGGTGACTGCGACGACGAGCTTCGAGTCCAGCAGAGTCCATTCGCTGACTCGTCCGAACATCGTCAGCGTCGGCACGATCGTATGGCTGTCCAGCGAACTCATGTTCTTCGCGGGCCTGTTCGCCATGTACTTCACGATGCGCGCAGTCCACCCGGGCAACTGGCCGATGTCGCTCCCCGACGGCGAGAAGATCGTCCCGGACATCGCCTACGCGACGCCGTTCACGATCATCCTGGTGGCTTCGAGTTTCACCTGCCAGTGGGGTGTCTTCGCGGCCGAACAGGGCGACGTGTTCAAGCTGCGCCGCTGGTTCGTGCTCACCTTCCTGATGGGTCTGACGTTCGTCCTCGGTCAGGGCAACGAGTTCCTGATGGAGATCCACAAGGGCAACACCATCTCGGCGACCGGTTACGGCTCGGTGTTCTTCCTCACCGAGGGCTTCCACGGCCTGCACGTCATCGGCGGTCTGATCGCGTTCATCTTGTTCCTCGCTAGAACCACGCTCGGAAAATTCACCCCTGCGCAGGCGACCGCGGCAATCGTGGTCTCCTACTACTGGCACTTCGTCGACGTCGTGTGGATCGGCCTGTTCACGGTCATCTACATCATCCAGTGAGTTCCTGATGAGCCGCAGCGAACCCAGCGAAAGGACGAATGTGGTCGAGGAAGAAGGCGCTGACCTCACCGCCGAGTTCGGATTCGAACCCGCGGTGTCGGTCACCGGCGGCGAGCCGGCCGCAGCGCCCGCACCGACCGATTCGGGTGCGACGCGCCGCCGCTCGCGCACGCGGGTGCGCCGCAAGCTCAGTGCTTTCGCGATTCTGGTCGCCGCGCTCGGGATGATGGGCGGCACGTACGCGGTGTTCGCGTCGTCGTCCGGCGCCGCGGATTCGTCCGACATGGCGGCCTCCATCACGCACGGCAAGCAGCTCTACGAGCTCAGTTGCATCACCTGCCACGGGCAGAACCTGCAAGGTGTGAAGAACCAGGGGCCCGGGCTCGTCGGTGTCGGCGCGGCAGCCGTCTACTTCCAGGTGAGCACCGGACGCATGCCCGCCACCGGCCAGAGCGCTTACGTCCCGCGCAAGACGCCGAAGTTCACCGAGCAAGAGACCGAAGACCTCGCCAACTACGTCCAATCGCTGGGCGGCGGCCCGACGATCCCGAAAGGGACGCTGGAGGGCGACGCCGCGTCGATCGCGCTGGGCGGCGAGGAGTTCCGCATCAACTGCGCGTCGTGCCACGGCGTCACGTTCAAGGGCGCGCCGCTGTCGGCAGGCAAGCAGGCGCCGTCGCTGAACGACGCGACCGTCAAGCAGATGTACGCGGCCATGATCTCGGGACCGGGCACCATGCCGGTCTTCAGCAACAACGAGATCACGTTGGCCCAGAAGCGCGCGATCATCGCCTACGTCATGACGATCAAGTCCTCCGACGACCCGGGCGGTAGCGGGATCGACCGCATCGGCCCGGTGTCCGAAGCGATCGTGATCTGGGTCGGCGGTGTCGGCCTGCTGATGATCGTGATCCTGTGGATCGGAGCGAAGAGCCAGTGAGTACGACGGACGAGACGCCGGACGTCGTCTCGCACAGCACATCGTCCGAGCTCAGCTCGCCGACCGGGCACAACGAGGAGAACCGCCCGACCGCGGAAGAGCTGCGCGAGATGACGGCCGAGGAGCGCATGCTCGCCGGTGCCGCTGTCGACGGCGTGTACGTCGTCCACCGGCGCGAGCGGTTCCCGATCAGGGGCACCAAGGCCGAGAAGCGCGCCGAGCGCGGCGTCGCCGCCTGCTTCATCATCGCCGCTCTTGCCGGCGTCGCGTTCATCGTCTGCTTCTGCGCGCTTCCGTGGCACTGGCACCTGCCGGGCACCCCGCAGAACTTCCGCTTCTACACGCCTGCGCTCGGCGGCCTGTTCGCCATCCTGATGCTGTTCATGGGCATCGGGCTGGTGCTGTGGGCCAAGTGGCTCATGCCCGAGGAAGAAGTCGTCCAGGACCGGCACGACATCGCGTCCAGCGAGGAAGACAAGCTGATGACGGAGGCGACGCTCGCTGTCGGTCTCGCCGACACGGGCCTGCCACGCCGCTCGATGATCCTGCGTTCGCTGGGCCTGGCCGGTGGCGCGTTCGCAACCGTGCCCCTGATCGCTCTGATCGGCGGCATGATCAAGAAGCCGGGCGACCAGCTGTTCCACACGCTGTACCGGCGGAACAAGAAGATGTTCCCGGGCACCGACGGCAGGGTCCCGCTGGTGTACTCCGACTGGCGGCAGGTCTCGCCTGATGACCTTCAGCCCGGCTCCATCGCTACGGTCTTCCCGGGGGTGCGCCAGGACGACGAGAACGGGTTCAACGGCCTGACCTCGGCGTCGTCCCCGGTGATCGTCATCCGGCTGCGCCCGGGCCAGGTAGTGCACGCCCGCAAGGGCCAGGCCGGGTTCGGCTGGCCGGCGACCAACCCCGAGTACGTCGCGTTCTCGAAGATCTGCACTCACGCGGGATGCCCGGCGTCGTTGTACGAGCAGCAGACGACTCGCCTGCTGTGCCCGTGCCATCAGTCGCAGTTCGAGGTGCTCGAGGACGCCAAGCCGGTGTTCGGCCCGGCGACCCGCAGCTTGCCCAAGCTGCCGCTGGACGTGGTGGCAGGTTCGGACGGCCGTCAGTACTTCGTCGCGCGCGATGACTTCGACGAGGCGATCGGGCCCGGCTTCTGGGAGCGCCCATGACCACCACACAGCCGCGACGCGACAACAAGCCCCGCACGCCGCAGGGCAAGGCCGCCGCCTGGGGCGACGAGCGACTGCGCGTCGCGGGTCCGCTGCGCAACCAGCTGAACAAGGTCTTCCCGGACCACTGGTCGTTCATGATGGGCGAGATCGCGCTGTACTCGTTCATCATCCTGCTGCTGACCGGCACGTATCTGACGTTCTTCTTCGACCCGTCGATGGCGGAGACGATCTACCCGAAGAACGGCACCTACGTGCCGATGCGCGGCATCGAGATGTCGCAGGCCTACAAGTCCACGCTCGACATCACCTTCGACGTGCGCGGCGGCCTGGTCATCCGGCAGATCCACCACTGGGCGGCGCTGCTGTTCCTCGCAGCGATGCTGATCCACATGTTCCGGGTGTTCTTCACCGGAGCGTTCCGCAAGCCGCGTGAGCTGAACTGGCTGATCGGGCTGGGCCTGATCGGCCTCGGCATCGTCGAGGGATTCGCCGGCTACTCGTTGCCGGACGACCTGCTCTCCGGTACCGGCCTGAGGATCGCCGACGCGATCATGAAGTCGATCCCGATCGTCGGCAGCTGGGTGTCGTTCACCGTCTTCGGCGGACCGTTCCCGGGGCACCTGATCATCGGCAGGTTGTACATCGTGCACGTGCTGCTGATCCCTGGCATCCTGCTCGCGCTGATCGGTGCGCACCTCGCGTTGCTCGTCCGGCAGAAGCACACCGAGTTCCCGGCGCCCGGGCATACCGAGCACACCGTCTCCGGCGAGCGGATCTTCCCGACCTACGCGGCCAAGGCCGGCGGGTTCTTCTTCATCGTGTTCGCCGCGTGCTCGGCGCTCGGCGGGCTGGCGCAGATCAACCCGGTGTGGCTGTTCGGACCGTACGAGCCGCGTGCTGTCTCGTCCGGGTCGCAGCCGGACTGGTACATGATGTTCCTGGACGGATCGACACGTCTGTTCCCGTCCTGGGAGATCAGGCTCTGGGGCTACGACCTTCCACCGCTGTTCTGGCCGACGGTCGTACTACCCGGCATCCTGTTCACGCTCGCCGGCGCCTATCCGTTCATCGAAGCGAAGATGACCAAGGATCGGGCGATCCATCACCTGCTGCAGCGACCTCGCGACGTGCCGGTGCGCACCTCGCTCGGCGTCATGGCGATCACGTTCTACCTCGTGCTCTTCCTGTCCGGCGGCAACGACCTGATCGCGAAGGCGTTCGACATCTCGCTGAACGCGATGACGTGGGGCGGACGCATCGCGTTGCTGATCCTGCCGCCGATCGCGTACACGCTCGCGTACCGGGTGTGCCTGGGGCTGCAGCGGCACGACCGCGAGGTGCTCGAACACGGGCTCGAAACCGGCATCATCAAGGTGTTGCCGACCGGTGAGTTCATCGAGGTGCACCAGCCGCTCGGTCCGACCGACCATCACGGTCACGGCACGTTGTCCTACTCCGGTACGCCGGTGCCGAAGCGGATGGGTGAGCTCGGCGCGATGTCGCCGATCAAGCACGTCCGAGGGTTCCTGTGGCCGGTGAAGGAGAAGCCGGAGATCCAGGCCGCGCTGGACGAGTACGAGGAGCAGGAGCGCGCCGCGCTCGAGTCGCACTCGTCCGACCAGCACGAGCTGACCGACTGACCTTCGGTTTGCACCCATAGGTGGTGTGGCGTTGCTGCAGGTGCTGGTGGACGCCGACAACGTCGCGCCGCCACGGCTGCAGCCGGTGCTCGATCTGCTCGCAGTCGCGACCGATCCCCTTCGGCTCATCGCCAGCGGACGTCAGCAGGCGCTCGACCGGCTCCGCTGGCCCGACATCGCACAACTGATCGCGACGGCCGGCTGGCAGCGCGCAGATCTCGCTTTGGCCGAGGCATACGAACTCGACGACGAGCCACTCGTCCTGGTGAGTGGCGACGGCGACTTCGGCCTGCTCGCGGCACGGCATCCCGGCCCGGTGTTGGTGATCAGCGGCGCGGCGAGCGGACGGCTGCGCGACGGCACGACGGTGATCGACCCGGCCACCGACGGCGTGGCACCCATCCGCGACTGGCTGGCCGCCCACTCCCCCAGTTGAGTGGCGCGTTATGGCACCGAGTGGCGCGAAATATCGCGCCACTCATGGGGACAACGCGCCACTCAACGGACGGGCGGGAGCGGCGAGCTCTCTACGGGGCGGGGCGACGGCCGCCGATGTAGTACTCGAACAGCAGGCCGCTGACCGTGACCAGGATGCCGATCACCGAGATGATCACCAGCCACACCTGGACGAACGCGAGACCCAGTGCGGCGAACGCGGCCGCACCGGCGATCGCGATCGGCCAGTAGCTGCCCGGGCTGAAGAAGCCCAACTCGCCCGCAGCCTCGGCGATCTCGGCGTCGGCGCGGTCCTCGGGACGCGGGTCGATGCGGCGCGAGACGAACCAGAAGAACGATCCCGAGATACCCAGCAACCCGCCGGACAGGATCAGGGCGACGAAGCCGGCCCACTCGATGTGGCCGTCGACCTCGTGCGTCCAGGCGCCGTACGCGGCGGCGGCGAGCCAGCAGAAACCGGCGACCAGCAGGAAGATTCGAGCTTCGATCCGCATGTCAGCCTCCGTTGATCGTGGCCGCGGTACGCACGCTGCGGTCGGGGTCGAACGGATGCGTCGTCGTCGCGTACGGGCCGCCCGGCACGTTGGCCTCGGCCAACGCCTTGGCCTGGCGGGCCGGATCGTTCGGGCCGATCTGCTTCAGCGCGGCCAGGTACCGGGTGAACACGTCCGGCGCGACGACGCGTACCTCGAAGTTCATTCGCGAGTGGTAGGTGCCACAGAGCTCGGCGCACCGGCCCACGAAGCTGCCCGTCTGGGTCGCGGTGAACTGGAAGCGGTTGTCGCGCAGCCCGCTGGCCTTCTGCTGCGCCGGCGTGCCGTACGGGATGACGTCGCGCTTGAAGAGGAACTCCGGCACCCAGAACGAGTGGATGACGTCCTCGGAGTGCTCGATCACCTGCACGGACTTGCCGAGCGGGACCACCAGGACAGGGATCTCGTCGACCGAGCCGACGGTGCTCAGGTAGTCCGGCGAGTTGTTCAGGCCGGTCGTCTGGTCGGTGGCGTTGGGGTAGGCCTGGTTCTTCTCCTGGCCGTTGACCTTCACCGTGTGGTACTCGAACTGCCAGTTCCACTTGAACGCGTCGACCTGGACCAGAACGTCCGGCTTCTTCGACATCTGGTTGACGTAGTCCTCGACCACGACCGTGCGCCAGAACAGGCCGACGATGACCACGAACGGGAAGGCCACGCAGATGGCTTCGATGATCAGGTTGTACTTCGTCTGACGGGGCAGCCAGGTGCTGTCCCGACGGCCGGCGCGATAGCGGATGCAGCACCAGAAGATCAGGCCCCAGACGATGACGCCGAGCGCGAGCGCGGCAACCCCGGACCACGACCAGAGCACGCGCATGCGCTCGGCCTGCTTGGTGACGCCGGTGGGCCAGCCGAAACGCAGGTGCTTCTCGGCGTCCTGGAACGAGCAACCGCTCAGTACCAGGGTCGACGCGGCGAGGATGAGCGCGAGCACACCGCCGCGCGTCCAGCGTCTGCGCCGCACGTCGAACCGCCTTTTCGATGAGGTTGCTCCAACTATTCGGAGCCTACTTGACCCCCACCCCGCGGAGAGGGCGGGGTGGGCCGCGAAACGCCCGGCAGCAGGGATACTGGACAGCGTGTGTGGACTGATCGGATTCCTCTCGGCCGACGGCAACGCGGCCGGCGTCGACGACGCGGTCAGCGGCTCGCTGACCGACATGCGGCACCGCGGCCCCGACGAGGGCGGCACCTGGTCCGACGCCGACGCCGTGATCGGCTTCCGGCGCCTCTCGATCATCGACATCGACCACTCGCACCAGCCGATGCCGTGGCTGCACGACCGCTACCAACTGATCTTCAACGGCGAGATCTACAACTACATCGAGTTGCGCGAGCGGCTGGCCCGCGAGTTCGGCGTGGTGTTCACCACGGACGGCGACAGCGAGGCCATCGTGGCCGGCTACCACCATCTCGGTGAGAAGATCGTCCGCGAGTTGCGCGGCATGTTCGCGTTCCTGATCTGGGACGCGCAGGAACGCGTCATGTTCGGCGCGCGCGACTGGTTCGGCATCAAGCCGCTGTACACCTACTCCGACGCGCGCGGCTCGTTCTTCTCGAGCGAGAAGAAGTCGCTGCTCGACGTCGCGACCGACCCGGGCACGGTCGACCCGGCCGCGCTGCAGCAGTACCTCACCCTGCAGTACGTGCCGGAGCCGGCGTCGATGCACAGCAAGATCCGCCGCATCGAGTCAGGCACCTACTTCACCCTGCGCCCCGGTGAGGAGGTCCGTCCACGCCGGTACTTCCATCCGGACTTCGCGATCAAGCAGGTCAACAACCCGGACAAGCTCTATCGCGAGATCGCCGAGGCGCTCGAGGACTCCGTCGCCAAGCACATGCGCGCGGACGTGACCGTCGGCTCGTTCCTCTCCGGCGGCATCGACTCGACGGCCGTCGCCGCGCTGGCGAAACGGCACAACCCGAACCTGCTCACCTTCACCACCGGCTTCGAACGCGAGGGCTACAGCGAGATCGACGTCGCGGCCGAGTCCGCGAAGGCGATCGGCGTCGAGCACATCACCAAGGTCGTGTCGGCCGAGGAGATGATGCAGGCGCTGCCGCTGATCGTCTGGTACCTCGACGACCCGGTCGCCGACCCCGCGCTCGTGCCGCTGTACTTCATCGCGCGCGAGGCGCGGAAACACGTGAAGGTCGTGCTGTCCGGTGAAGGCGCGGACGAGTTGTTCGGCGGATACACGATCTATCGCGAACCGATCTCACTGCGCGCCTTCGATCACGTGCCGGGCGTCGTCAAACGCGGCCTCGGCAAGCTGTCGACGAAGATCCCGGAGGGCACGCGCGGCAAGGATCTGCTGCGCCGCGGCTCGATCGGAATCGAGGAGCGCTACTACGGCAATGCGCGCATCTTCCGTCCGGACGAGATGGGGTTCTTCAAGTCCTACGACCCGTCCGTGTCGTACATGGACGTGACCCGAAAGCTGTACGAGCAGACCGCCCACCTCGACGGCTCGACCCGCATGCAGTACGTCGACCTGTTCACCTGGTTGCGCGGCGACATCCTCGTCAAGGCCGACAAGATGACGATGGCCAACTCGCTCGAACTGCGCGTGCCGTTCCTCGACACCGAGGTGTTCGCGGTCGGCTCGTCCATCCCGACCGATCAGAAGATCACCAAGGAGACGACGAAGTACGCGCTGCGGCGGGCACTCGAGTTGATCGTGCCGGAACACGTGCTGAACCGGCCGAAGCTCGGCTTCCCGGTGCCGATCCGGCACTGGCTCAAGGACGTCATGTACGACTGGGCGCGGGCGATCGTCCAGGAGTCGCAGGCCGACGATCTGATCGACAAGGCCGAGGTGCTGCGGTTGCTCGACGCGCACCGCGCCGGGCCGCACGACTACTCGCGCAAGATCTGGACGCTGCTGGTGTTCCTGATCTGGCACGGCATCTTCATCGAGCAGCGGATCCGCCCGGAGATCCCGGCGCCGACCTACCCCGTCCGCCTCTGATCGTCAGGCGGGTAGGTAGGGCTGCACCTCGGCCGCGCACTCGTCGCCGTAGGACTCGGCGAGCCGCTCGGCGAAGTCGGCGGGCTTGAGCTGGTACTCCTGCGTGCCCACCGTCTCGAGCACGTAGGCCGCGAGCAGGCTGCCGACCTGCGCGGCACGCTCCCACGACAGCCCCCAGTCGCGGGCGGTGAGCAGCCCGGCGCGGAACCCGTCGCCCACGCCGGTCGGGTCGGCGCGGCGCCGCTCGACGGCCACCGGCACCCGCACCGCCTCGATGTCACGGCCGCTGATCTCGACGCCGTTGCGGCCCAGCGTGGTGATCCGCACGTTGACCATGGCGAGGATGTCGGCGTCCGAGCGGCCGGTCTTCGACTCGAGCAGGTTCTTCTCGTACTCGTTCGTGAAGAGCAGGTCGGCGCCCTCGATCAGCCCGAACATCTGCGCGCCGTCCATCCGGGCGATCTGCTGGGACGGGTCGGCGGCGAACCGGTAGCCGCGGTCGCGACATTCCGAGCTGTGCTGCACCATCGCGTCCGGGTCGTACGCGCTGATCACCGCGAGGTCGGCGCCCGAGGCGTCCCACGCCGTCTTCAGTTCGATGTTGCGCGCCTCGCCCATCGCGCCGGCGTAGAACGAGCCGATCTGGCACATCTCCTCGTCCGTGGTGCACACGAAGCGGGCCGTGTGGTGCGTGGTCGAGACATGCACGAACCGGCAGTTGACCCCGTGGCGCTCGAGCCAGCCGCGGTAGTCGTCGAAGTCCTCACCGACGGCGCCGATGAGCACCGGCGTTCCGCCCAGTTGCGCGATGCCGTAACAGATGTTCGGTGCGACCCCGCCACGGCGAACGACCAGATCGTCCACGAGGAACGACAGCGACACGTTGTGCAGGTGCTCGGCGAGCAGCTGCTCGGAGAACTTGCCGGGAAAGTGCATCAAATGGTCGGTCGCGATGGATCCGGCGATGAGCATCGACACGGCGAGCACGCTCCTCTACGTCGGTCGGACACGACAACGGCCGGGCCTGTTGCAGAACAGGACCCGGCCGGTCAGTAGCTCGGCGTCAGCCGCAGAACGAGTTGCCGCAGGCGCAGCCGCCGCCGGCGTTGGGGTTGTCGATCGTGAAGCCCTGCTGCTCGATCGTGTCGGTGAAGTCGATGGTCGCGCCGCCCAGGTACGGGGCGCTCATCCGGTCGACGACGACCGGAACACCCTGCAGGTCGAGCTCGACGTCACCGTCCAGGCTGCGTTCGTCGAAGAACAGCTGGTACTGCAGGCCGGAGCAACCGCCCGGCTGCACGGCCACCCGCAGGCGCAGGTCGTCGCGGCCCTCCTGATCGAGCAGGGCACGCACCTTGACGGCCGCGGTGTCGGTCAGCGCCACGGAGGTGGCCGGCGCATCAACGGGTGCGCTCGTCAGCTCGACGGACGCGGAATCGGTGGTGGTCATGAGACTCCCAGCTCAGATGGACTTTCCAGCGGGTCGTCAGGCGCAACGTGCGCGCCCCGGACCGCTATTCCATGGTAGCTGTTGACGTGTACAGGCGGTGGGACGGCGGTCGCAGGCTAGGTATTGTCGGGGCCGTGAAGCTGTCCCGACGCAATACCGACGACGCTGTGGCTGATGCTGTGACTGGAGCCGGCGAGGAAACCGCCGAGGAGCCGCAATCGGCCCTCGGCAGTGCCGGCAAAGGCCGGCCGACCCCCAAGCGCCGGGAATCCATCGGCCCCCGCGGCCCGGTCACCGCGCCGAAGAACCGCAAGGAGGCCTACGCGCGGCAGAAGGAACTCGCCAAGGTGCAGCGCAGCGCCCGAAGCACGCCGGCCAGCAGGCTGACGGTGGCGCAGCGCCGCGAGTTGATGCGCTCCGGCGACCCGTCCGTGCTGCCGCGCCGCGACCAGGGCGCGACCCGCAAGCTGGCCCGCGACTACGTCGACTCGCACCGGATGGCCAGCAACTACCTGCTCATCCTGTTCCCGCTGATCGTCGTCGGCTGGCTGATCCCGTATCTGCAGTACGCGGTGCTGCTGGTGTTCATCGGCCTGCTCGTGGAGTGGTACCTCGTGGGCCGCCGGATCCGCCGGCTGGCCATCGAGCGCGACGGGTCGGCGCAGGGTGGCCCGATGACGATCGGGTTCTATGCCGGCAGCCGGGCCTACATCCCCCGCCGCTGGCGGCTGCCCGCCCCGCAGGTGTCGCTCGGCGACAAGATCTGACAGTTCGTCACCCCCTGCGCAGGGATGTTTCGGCCGGCGCGCGTCAACAATGAACGCTGCAGCGGTTCACCCGGCGTGTCGTGCTGCGCGCGTTCAGGGTCACCGAGCCGTGACGCGCAGCACCGCCGGTCAGTCGTTGAGGTAGGCGAGGACGGCGAGCACGCGCCGGTTGTCGTCCTCGGACTGCGGCAGGCCGAGCTTGCTGAAGATGTTGTTGGTGTGCTTGCTCACGGCCTTCTCGGTGACGAACAGGCGCGCGGCGACGGCGGCGTTCGATCGTCCTTCGGCCATGAGGCCCAGGACCTCGCGCTCGCGCGGCGTCAGGCTCGCCAGCGGACGATCGCCCGCCCGCCGGGTGAGCAGCTGCGCGACCACCTCGGGGTCCATCGCGGTGCCACCGGCGGCGACCTGTCGCACGGCATCGACGAACTGTGCGACGTTGAACACCCGGTCCTTGAGCAGATAGCCGACTCCGCCGGACCGGTCGGCCAGCAGTTCGCGAGCGTAGAGCTGCTCGACGTACTGCGACAGGACGAGCACCGGCAGCCCGGGCACCACGGCCCGCGCCTCGATGACGGCCCGCAGCCCCTCGTCGGTGAACGTCGGCGGCAGCCGCACGTCGACGACAGCGACGTCCGGACGCTGGGTGATCAGCGCCCGCGAGAGGGACGGCCCGTTGTCGACCGCTTCGACGACCTCGAAGTCATTGGCCTCGAGCAGCCGGATCAGGCCGTCCCGGAGGAGGGCGAGGTCTTCGGCGAGGACGACACGCACGGCAGCACCATAACGAGCTTGGTGGGTCCACCGGGCGGACTTTCCACGGTCAGGGCGCCGTCGAAGGCGCTGAGGCGGCGCATGATGCCCCGTAGGCCGGTGCCGCGATCCGGGTCGGCGCCGCCGATCCCGTCGTCGATCACCTCGGCGCGCAGGGCCGTCCCGTCGTGCGCCAGCGAGATCCGCACGCTGGTCGCCTGTGCGTGCTTGATCACGTTGGTGAGCCCCTCGGCCACCGCGAAGTAGCCGGCCGACTCGGCCGGCGCCGGCAGCCGATCGGGGACGTCCGCGGTCACCGTCACCGGGATCGGCGACGCGAGCGCGAGCGCCTGCACCGCGCCGACCAGGCCGCGGTCGGCCAGCACCGGCGGATGGATGCCCCGGATCAGGCTGCGCAGCTCGGCGAGCGCGTCGCTCGAGGCCGTGCGCGCCTCGGTCAACAGGGCGCGCGCGCCTTCGGGGTCGGACGCGAGTTGTTCCTCGGCCATCGCCAGGCTCATCCCGAGCGCCACCAGCCGAGCCTGCGCCCCGTCATGCAGATCACGCTCGATGCGGCGCAGCTCGGCGGCCTGGGTGTCGACGGTCTCGGCACGTGACTCGGTCAGCTGCTCGACACGCAGCGCGAGCCGGCTCTTCTCCGACGGCGAGAGCAGGGCGCGGCTCAGCCGGGCGTGCGCATGCACGGCGTGGCCGGGCGGCAGCCACCAGAACAGCATGTCGAGAAGGCCCTCGGCCACGCCGAGACAGGCGAGGGCCAGGCCCGCGGTGCCGTCCGCGAGCAGCCACCGCACGTCGCGCCGGTAGGCCGGGTCGGCGAGGATCGCGCGGGCCCGCACGAGCATGCCGCCCTCGGGAATGCGCAGGTACGGCACGTCGATCGGTTCGCCGAGCAGCCCGCCGGCGTACTTGCGGTGCACGCCCGACAGCCACCGGGTCACGGCGATCTCTTTGATCAGCAGCGGGATGCCTACCCAGACCGCGATGAGCACGAGATCGGCGATCGACAGCACGAACAGGACCAGGCTCAGAGTGCACAGGAAGAGCGACACGAACGAGATCGCGAGCAGCCGCGACCGGACGACGAATTCCCTGAACACCGTTCCATCCTGACGCACACCGCGGGAGACGACGGTGGAGATAACCCCACTTCGACCCGGGACCCAACACCAGTGTTTTGCCGCACGCGCCGGGCCACCGTTGGTTGCGTCAGATTCCCGCAGATCAACCTCCAGGTTCTCGCATCACGGAAAGGCCGCAACAATGCTTGCCCAGCCGAACACGTCAACACCTGCGACGCGCCGCACGGTACGCGTCGCCCGCTGGAGTGCGACCCATCCCTGGCGGGCAGTCGCGCTCTGGCTCGTCTTCGTTGCTGCCTGCGTCGCGGTCGGCAATCTCGCCGGCCTGCGCCAGCAGAGCGACCTCGACAGCACGATCGGCCAGTCCGGCCGCGCCGCGCACTGGCTACACGACGCGCACCTCGAGGGCCGCGACACCGAGAACGTGCTGATCACGGCCCGCTCCGGATCGCTCGACGCCGCAGCCGCACACGCCGCGGTGGACGCGGTGACCAGCCGGATGTCGCACCTCAACCAGATCGCTCGAGTGGGTTCGCCGGCCACGTCGCCCAACCGCCAGGCCGTCACGGTCGAGGTCGCCCTGCGGATGGACGCCGACGTCGAGAAGGTCGTCGACGCAACCGCCGCCGTGCAGTCGATGTTCCCCGCGTTGCGTGTGGAGGAGGTCGGCGGCAAGTCGCTCAACGCCGCCGTCAACGACCAGGTGGCCTCCGACCTGTCGTCCGCGGCGACCTTCAGCCTGCCCGTGACGCTCGTGATCCTGCTGATCGCATTCGGCGCGATTGTGGCAGCGGGCGTGCCCGTGCTGCTCGCGCTGTCCGCCGTCGGCGCGGCAACCGGCCTGTCGTCGCTGGTGTCGCACCTGTTGCCCGACTCCGGCAGCACCTCCTCGATGATCCTGCTGATGGGCATGGCGGTCGGCATCGACTACTCGCTGTTCTACGTCAAGCGGGCACGCGCCGAACGCCACGCCGGTCGCAGCAAGCTCGAGGCGATCGAGATCGCGGCCGAGACGTCCGGACACGCGGTGCTCGTCTCCGGCTTGGCCGTCATAGTGTCGATGTGCGGGCTGTTCCTGGCCGCCGACCTCACGTTCGCCTCGCTCGCGGTCGGCTCGATCATCGTCGTCGCCGTCGCCGTGCTCGGTTCACTGACCGTGCTGCCCGCGCTGCTGATGCTGCTCGGCCGCCGGATCGACCGTCCGCGCGTCCCGATCCTGTGGCGCTGGACGATGCACGACCGTGAGCCGCGGCTGTGGCCGGCACTGCTGCGTCCTGCACTCAACAAGCCCGGACGTACGCTGCTGGTCTCGGTGCTCGCCCTGCTCGCGCTCGCACTCCCGGCGCTCGGGCTGAACCTCGCGTCCGACAGCGCCAAGTCGCTGCCGACGTCGATCGCCGAGAAGCAGAGCTACGACCGGCTCAACGCAGCGTTCCCCAACCACCAGACCAACGCGCAGATCGCGGTCAAGGCGCCTGCTGCTCAGTCGGGTGCGGTCGGCGGCGCCCTCACCGGCCTCGCGGGCAAACTGGCCGACGACCCGCACTTCGTCGGCCGTCCGAAGATCCGCACGTCCGCGAACGGCACCGTCCACGTCCTCGAGGTCGACGCCCCGTTCGACGGCGAATCCGCTGCGGCAAGGGCTGGTGTGCAGTCGTTGCGAACGACACTCGTACCGGACGCCGTGCGCGCCATCCCCGGAGCGCAATGGGCCGTCGGCGGCGAGACCGCGAGCAACATGGACGTCGACCAGCATGCG
>DASXJN010000168.1:0-9293 GCA_036497365.1 Jatrophihabitantaceae bacterium
GGATCTTGCGGAAGGCGTCGCCGGTGCGGTATTCGCGGGTGGACGCGTCGTCGGCGCCGCGGGTGCCGATCGAGTGGCTGCCCGCGTCGTCGCCGACGTCGAGCGAGCGCGGGGCCTCGACGTTGCGCAGCGTGTCGATGATCGGTGCCACGATGATCTCGTTGGTCGCAGTGAACGACCGGCGCACGTCGACGAGATGGAACGGGTCGGTCAGCCGGATGTGCAGCGGGCCGGCGCGATACCGGCCGCGGGGCAGGCGCGGCATTCGGTAGGAGACGGTGCGGCTCTCGCGGCTGAGCAGCCCGTCGATCGCGAACCGGGCGTTGCCGTGCAACTGGGTCGGCAGCTGATCCTCGAGCATCAGCGGTCCGGTCGGCAGCAGCGACCTGTTCGAGATGGTCAGGTGCATGATCACCGTGTCGCCGGCGTTCGCTCGTGCCGGTTCGACACTGCGGCGGTTGGCGATCTGCACGCGCGACCGCAACACCATCAGCGACGAGAGCAGCGGGACGGCCAGGGCGAGCACGCCGGCGCGGGCGAGATCGACGATGCCGAGAAGTAACCCGCACAGCAGCGCGGTGCCGCCTGCGGCCAGTAGGCAGCTGGCGCGGGTGGTGAATCCGGCCCGTCGCGTCGCCACTACAAGACCGGCGTCTCTGGATCGAGGGCCACTTAGATCGTCCGCGCCGCGCTGGGGTTGGGGATCGGCACGGTGCGGGTCAGGTCGCGCAGGGTGTCTTCGGCGGTACGTCCGCCGACGTGGGCGTCCGCGGTGAGCAGCATGCGGTGCGCAAGCACCGGCACGAGCATGAACTGCAGATCGTCGGGCAGCACGTACTCGCGCCCGTCGAGCGCGGCCCAGGACTTCGCGGCGCGGAGCAGTTGCAATGTCGCGCGGGGTGACGCGCCCAGGCGCACATCGGTCGCGGTGCGGGTCGCCTCGGCGAGATCGACCGCGTACGCCTTGACCGCTTCGGCGACGTGCACGCTGCGCACACCGCCGATCAGCGAGCGCACCTCGCGGGCGTCCGACACCGGCTGAAGCGACTCGAGCGGATCGGTGGACGCGTGCTCGCCGAGCATCTGGATCTCGGAGCGGCGATCCGGGTACCCCATCGAGATGCGCGCGGTGAAGCGGTCGCGCTGGGCCTCGGGCAGCGGGTAGGTGCCCTCCATGTCGATCGGGTTTTGCGTCGCGAGAACGAGGAACGGCGCTTCGAGTGAGTGGGTGACACCGTCGACGGTGACCTGCCGTTCCTCCATGCACTCGAGCAGCGCGGACTGGGTCTTCGGCGAGGCACGATTGATCTCGTCGCCGACCACGATGTTGGCGAACACCGGGCCGGGCTTGAACTCGAAGTCACGTTCCTCGGCGTTGTAGACGCTGACGCCGGTGACGTCGCTGGGCAGCAGGTCAGGGGTGAACTGCACGCGCCGTACCGAGCAGTCGATGGAGCGCGCGAGCGCCTTGGCGAACTTGGTCTTGCCCACGCCGGGAACGTCCTCGATCAGCAGGTGCCCCTCGGCGAGCAGGACGGCCACGCCGAGCCGCACCGTGTCGTGCTTGCCGTCGATGACCCGATCGATGTTCTCGGCGATCCGGTCCCCGACGATGCGGACGTCCTGGACGCTCGCGGCCGGCTCCATGTCGGGCGGCGCGGAGTGCGAGCCGAAGGATCGTCGCCCGAAGGCCGCATCGCTTGCCAGGTCTTCCACCAGGACCGTCCTCGTCGTCGAGTCGTGAGCATGCGCCCGGAGTCGCGCGATACGTGATCCGGTTCTGGATCGAGTATCACCGACGCCGGTCGCGTTCAGGTAACCGATCAGATAACCACGGATCGAACCACGGATCGCCCCAGTTTCCGGTTCAGCCGGGGAGCCGGGACGCGGCCGGGATCCCGGAAACCGCCCGACGACAACCCGCCGGAGGGGGCTTGGTAATTGACGGTGGCAGGATGTGGGGTACGGTGGGGACCAGTGGGGGACAACGTTGAGATCGGACGGTGTCCGGGTCGGAGGTGAGTGCCCGTGTTCCTCGGCACGCACACTCCGCGCCTGGACGACAAGGGCCGCCTCGCACTTCCAGCGAGATACCGGCCGGAACTGGAGGGCGGGCTGGTGATCTGCAAGGGCCAGGACCGCTGCCTGTTCGTGTTCCCGACCGACGAGTTCACCCGGTTCACCGCCGCCCTCGGCGCGGCACCCGTGACCGACCGGCGGGTGCGCGACTACGGCCGGGTGCTGTTTGCCAGCGCGTCCCGCGAGACTCCGGACGGCCAGGGCCGGATCACCATCCCCGCCCAGCTGCGCGACTACGCCGGGCTGGTCAAGGACTGCGTGGTCATCGGCGCGAACAGCCGCATCGAGGTGTGGAACGCCGAGGCTTGGCAGAACTACCTGGACGGTTCGGAACAGGCTTTCGCCGACGTCGCGGAGGAGGTGCTGCCCGGCGTGCTGTGACGCCAGCGCCGCGATGCCACTGCCCGCGAACAGAACGTCGAGTTTCGGTTCGGCCTCCACCCGTCCAACTCCTGACGCCCCTTCCCCGGCGCCAGGCTCCGAGAACGGACGGACGGGCGGGGACCAAGTCGAATCTCGAGTCCGCCACCACTTCTCCCCACCCGACCGATCCCCCGCACGAAGCATCGACCGCCGGAGAGGCTGCGCATGGACCACACCGACCGCACCGCCGAGTCGGCCACCCATGTTCCTGTCCTGCTCGATCGCGTGCTCGCGCTGCTCGCACCGGCGCTGGAGGAGCGCGACGCGATCGTCGTCGACGCCACGCTCGGCCTCGGCGGGCACGCCGAGGCCCTCCTCGAGGCCCATCCCCAGCTGACGCTCGTGGGCCTCGACCGTGACCCCGCCGCGCTCGCCCGCAGCACCGACCGGCTGGCCCGCTTTGCGCGGCGCACGCATCTGGTGCACGCCGTGTACGACCGGATGCCCGAAGTCCTCGACGAGCTCGGCCTCGACGGGGTCGACGGTGTGCTGTTCGACCTGGGCGTCTCGTCGATGCAGCTCGACGTTGCCGAGCGCGGCTTCGCCTACGCCCAGGACGCGGCCCTGGACATGCGCATGGACGCCAGTACCGGCCCGACCGCGGCGGACGTCGTCAACGAGTACCCGGTACCCGAACTCGCGCGGGTCCTGCGCGAGTTCGGTGAAGAGCGATTCGCGCTACGGATCGCGCAGGCGATCGACCGCGCCCGCCGTCAGGGCCGGCTGACCTCCACCGCGCAGCTGGCCGAGCTCGTGCGCACCGCCATTCCGGCGGCCACCCGTCGGCACGGCGGCCACCCGGCCAAGCGCACCTTCCAGGCACTGCGCATCGAGGTCAACGGCGAACTGACCGCGCTGCGCTCGGCGGTGCCGTCCGCACTCGACGCGCTGTCGATCGGCGGCCGGATCGTCGCGCTCAGCTACCACTCGCTCGAGGACCGCATCGTGAAGAAGGCACTCGCTGCCCTGGCCGCCGACACCACGCCGGTGGACCTGCCCGTTGCGCTCGCCGACCACGGCCCGCAGTTGCGGTTGCTGACCCGGGGGAGCGAGCCGCCGACGGCCGCCGAGGTCGAGGCGAATCCGCGAGCGGCATCGGTGCGGCTGCGCGCCGCCGAGCGGATTCGGAAGTCGGCATGACCCGGCCGCCCGCCGGCGCGGGAAAGCACGCGCCGGGCGCGAAGCGGACCCCGTTCGTGCTGCTGCTCGGCGGACTCGTCGTCGGCGGCCTGTGCGCACTGCTCGCGCTGAACACCGCGTCGGCAGCCAACGAGGTCCAGCGGCACGACCTGGCCCTGCGCGACCAGAACATCGCAGCACGCGTGGTGCAACTGCAGAACGACCAGCAGGCCAGTGCCGCGCCGGCGAACCTGGCGCGCGCAGCCGAGGCACTCGGCATGGTGCCGGCGGGTAATCCGGGCTTCCTCGAGATCGGTTCGGACGGCCATGTGCGGGTGATGGGTAAGGCCGCGCCCGCCACCGCGGCGCCGCTGCCCGTGCCGAGCCCGACGCCGACGCACCATCCGGCTCAGCACAAGAAGACCAAGCCGAAGAAGGCGAAGAAGCCGGAGAAGGCGCAGAAGAAGTCCGGAAAGCAGAACAAGAAGCAGCCGGGCAACGCCAAGAACGACAAGCACAAGACGACCAAGAAGACGACCAAGAAGACGACCAAGAAGACGACCGGCACGACGTCGAAGAAGCACCACTCCAAGCACCATCCGCAGTCGCACCACGAGCGACGCGCCGGAGCACCGATCACCACGATCACGATTCCCGGGGGACCTCGATGACCGGACGGACGCCATCGCCGCCACGGGGCCGGTTCGGTCCGCCGCCCGGCAGGCAGCCGCGTCCGGCCGGCCGGCAACCGGTCTCGCAGTCAGCCCGCCAGCCCGCGCGGCAGCCGCTCCGATCGCAGCCACGCCGCCCGGCCCGTCCGCCGGCGCGTCGCACCCGGCGCTCGATGCGGCTGGGCAGCTTGAGCGGTCGGCTTCGCTTCGGCTTCGCCGCGGTGTGCACCCTGCTGCTCGTCGTCGGCGGTCGACTGGTGCAACTGCAGGCGCTCGACAGCGGCAAGTACGCCGTCGCGGCCGCGGCGCAGCGCACCGACCGCGTGACGGTGCATGCCATGCGCGGCGCGATCGTCGACCGAAACGGTGTCGCGCTCGCCTACACGTCGACCGCGCAGGACGTCACCGCGGATCCGCGGCAGATAACCCAGGCCGCCAAGCAACAGCCCAAGGGCAGCCCCAACCTCATCGTCAGTTACGCCAAGGCGCTGGCTCCGCTGGTCGGCAAGTCGGAGTACGCCGTCGCGAAGCTCATCAACGGGACGTCCCAGTACGCCGTCGTGGCCACCGCGATCTCGCCGGTCGCCGCGCAGAAGGTCACCAATCTCAACCTGATCGGCATCTACACCCAGCCGACCACCAGTCGCGAGTACCCGGGACACACCACGGCCGCGAACGTCGTCGGCACCGTGCACTCGGACGGCGACGGGGCGGCCGGCGTCGAGGCCGAGTACAACAAGGTGCTCGCAGGCAAGGACGGCAGCCTCACCTACAGCGTCGACAGTTCCGGCAACATCAACCCGAGCAGCAAGTCGGTGTCCGTGCCGGCCCGCAACGGTGGGACGGTGCGGCTCACTATCGACCAGAGCCTGCAGTTCACCGCACAGCAGTACCTCGACGAGGCGGTGCGTGAGTCGGGCGCCAAGGACGCCGAGATGGTCGTCCTCGATGCGCACACGTCGCAGGTGCTGGCGATGGCGTCGTCCGGCGCGTTCGACGCGAGCAACCCGAACACGATCAACCCCAACGTCCCGATGAACCCACCGGTGATGTCGGCCTTCGAGCCGGGCTCGGTGCAGAAGTCGATCACCTTCGCGGCGGCGATCCAGCAGGGCGTGATCAAGCCGAGCACGGTCATCTCGGTGCCGGATCAGATCCAGATGGGCGACACCACCGTCAGCGACGCCTGGTACCACCCGACCGAGCGATTCACGGCGACAGGCATCCTCGCCGAGTCGTCCAACGTCGGCACATTGAAGATCGCGCAGCGACTCGGCCCGCGCGCCTGGGACAAGTACGAGAAACGGTTCGGCGTCGGACGCAAGACGGGCATCGAGTTGCCGGGAGAGAGCTCCGGCTACCTGCCGCCCATGTCGAAGTGGTCGGGGTCGACATTCGCCAACCTGCCGTTCGGGCAGGGCGAGAGCATGACCGTTCTTCAGCTCGCGTCGATCTACCAGACCTTCGCCAACAACGGCGTGCAGATCGCACCGCGCATCGTCCAGTCGGTGACCTCGCCGGACGGCACCACGACTGCAACCAAGCAGCCCGCCGGCCGGCGGGTCATCACCACCAAGACCGCGCAGACGGTGCGCACGATGCTCGAGTCGGTGACCCTGCCGGGCGGCACCGGAACCAAGGCGGCGATTCCCGGCTACCGGGTGGCGGGCAAGACCGGCACGGCTCAGCAGCCGGACCCCAACCACGGCGGCGCGTACTCGTCCTGGATGAACTGGGACACCTTCGCCGGAATGCTGCCCGCCGACGATCCGCAGTTCGTCGTCGCGATCATGGTCGACAACCCGGCGCACGGGCTGGAGGGCGGTGACGTGGCCGCGCCGCTGTTCCACCAGATCGCCACCTACGAGATCGGCCACGCGCACATCCCGCCGACCGGGTCGCGCTCGAAGCACGTGCCGCTGCAGGTGTGCGACGCGGTCACCCGGATGGCGTCGCCAAGTACCGTGTGCTGACGTGCCAGCCGAGGACCCCGCAGCCGTGCCTCCGGCCGGCGTGCCGCGGCCCGCTGGCGTGCTCCCGGTCGCGCTGCGCTCGCTCGCGAGCGTTGCCGGTCCCGGCGCGCGACTGGCCGGCAGCGATCTCGCCGTGACCGGCGCGACCATGTCGAGCGGGTACGTGCGCCCCGGTGACCTGTTCGCGGGTGCACCCGGGCACGCCGTGCACGGCGCGAGCTATTCGGAGCGGGCGGTCGCCGCCGGCGCGGTCGCCGTGCTCACCGACGCGGCCGGGGCCGATCTCGTGCCGGCCGGCGTTCCGGTGCTGGTCGTGGACGACGTCCGCGCTCGCATCGGCCCGGTCGCCTCGATGGTCTACGACGAGCCGAGTGGCGAGCTCGACATGCTCGGCGTCACCGGCACGAGCGGGAAGACGACGACCACGTTCTTCGTCCGAGCCGGGTTGCAGGCGGCCGGACGGACGAGCGGCCTCATCGGCACGGTGGCCACCCTGATCGGCGACGAGTCGATCAAGACCGGCTTCACGACGCCGGAGGCGACCGAACTGCAGGCGCTGCTCGCGGTGATGCGCGAGCGTGGCGCGACCACGGTCGCCATGGAGGTGTCGAGCCACGCACTGGCCATGGGTCGGGTGGATGGCATCGAGTACGCGGTGGGCGCCTTCACCAACCTGTCCGAGGACCACCTCGACTTCCACGCCGACATGGACGACTACTTCGCGGCAAAGGCGCTCCTGTTCGACGGCCGCACCAGGCAGGCAGTGATCATGGTCGACGACGACTGGGGACAAAAGATGGCTGCCCGGGTCGGCCCCTGCACGACGGTGAGCACCGGACCGGCGACCGCCGACTGGCGCGCGAGCGACATCGAAGAACTTCCCGACGGCTCCACCAGATTCCGGGTGCAGGCGCCGGACGGCGGGTTCGCAGCGAGCTGCGCCGTACCGGGCCGCTACAACGTGGCCAATGCCGTGCTGGCGTTGGCGATCCTCGCCGAGAACGAGGTGCCGTCCGACATCGCGGTCCCCGCCATCGCGACGGCAACCGTGCCGGGCCGGATGGAGCGGATCGACGAGGGCCAGCCGTTCCTCGCGATCGTCGACTACAGCCACAAACCCGCCGCGGTCGAGGGCGCGCTCGCCGCGTTGCGGCCGCTCACCCGCGGTCGACTGATCATCGCGCTCGGCTGCGGCGGCGACCGTGACCGCGCGAAGCGTCCGATCATGGGCGAGCTCGCCGCCCGCGACGCAGACGTGCTGATCGTCACCGACGACAACCCGCGCAGCGAGGATCCGGCCGCGATCCGGCAGGCCATGCTGGCCGGCGTCGATGCGGTGCCGCTCGGGAGCCGCGCCGAGGTGCACGAGATCGGCGACCGGGCGGCGGCGATCGCTGCCGCGGTCGAACTGGCCCGCGACGGTGACACCGTCCTGATCGCCGGCAAGGGACACGAACCCGGGCAGGAGATCGCCGGCGTGACACATCCCTTCGACGACCGCGCCGTGCTGCGGGCCGCATTGGAGCACCGGCGATGATCGAGCTGACCCTCGGCGACGTCGCCGCCGCAGTCGGGGGCCGGCTGGTCGACGCCGACCCCGCGACGGTGGTGACCGGTCCGGTCGAGTACGACTCGCGCAAGGTCGCTCCCGGCGGGCTGTTCCTGGCACTGCCCGGCGAGCACGTCGACGGCCATGACTTCGCCGCCGCGGCGCTCGAACGCGGCGCGGTCGCCGTCCTGGCCTCGCACGCCGTCGACCTGCCCCGCATCGAGGTGGCCGACGGCATCGACGCGCTCACCGCCCTGGCCGCCACCGTGGCGCGACGGCTCGAGGCGACCGTCGTCGGCATCACCGGGTCGTCCGGCAAGACGTCGACCAAGGATCTGCTCGGGTCGGTGCTCAGCACGCTCGGCCCGACCATCGCGCCCGCCAACTCGGCCAACAACGAACTCGGCCACCCGTACACGGTGCTGCGGGCCGACGCGGCCACCCGGTTCCTCGTGCTCGAACTGGGCGCGCGCGGCATCGGCCACATCCGGCACCTGACCGAGATCGCGCCGTTGCAATCCGGGATCGTGCTCAACGTTGGTAGCGCGCACATCGGCGAGTTCGGCAGCCGCGCGGCGATCGCCCAGGCGAAAGGCGAGCTCGTCGAAGCACTGCCCGCCGACGGACTCGCCGTGCTCAACGCCGACGACGACCTCGTCATGGGGATGGCGTCGCGCACGGCGGCACGGGTCGTGACCTTCGGGATGTCGGCGGATGCGGATGTCTGGGCCGACGAGGTGACCACTGACGAGCTGCAACGCCCGGGGTTCGTGCTGCACGCCGGTGCCGAGTCGGCCGCGGTGCAGCTGCGCTTCGTCGGCGTCCACTCGGTCAGCAATGCGATCGCGGCCGCGGCGCTCGCACTCAACCACGGGCTCAGCCTCCCGGAGACGGCCGCCGCGCTGTCGGCAGCTCCACCCGCGTCACACTGGCGCATGGAGCTGACCGAACGCCCGGACGGCGTCGTCGTGATCAACGACGCCTACAACTCCAATCCGGAGTCGATCCGCGCGGCCCTCAGCACGCTGGTATCGGTCACTGCGGCACGTTCGGGACGATCGGTCGCCGTCCTCGGTCACATGGCCGAGCTCGGCGCGACCGAACACGACGAGCACGAGGCGGTAGGCCGGCTGGTTGCGCAGCTCGGGATAGCACGTCTGTTGGTCGTCGGCGAGCCAGCCCGGCCGATCCTCGACGCGGCGGTTCTGGAAGGCTCTGCTGCGACGCCGGACAGGCGCACCTCGGCCGACTGGGTGCCCGACGTCGAGACCGCGACAGCGGCGCTGCGCGCCGAGTTGCGGCCCGGCGACGTGGTGCTCGTCAAGGCCTCGCGCGCGGCGAGCCTGGAACGGGTCGCCCTCGCGATCGCCGAGGATGAGCCGGGCGACTAGAAGGGAGACGACGCTTCGTGGGCATCAAGACGCTGCTTATCGCGGCTGTCGTCTCGCTCGTCACGTCCATCCTGTGCACCCCGCTCGT
>DASXJN010000169.1:0-14086 GCA_036497365.1 Jatrophihabitantaceae bacterium
GCTGACCCACCCCGTCCGCCCCACCACGTCCGTCCGCCCCACCCCGTCCGCGCCACCCACCCCACTTGATTTGGTATCGGGTGACCCCATTTTCATGATCGAAATGGTCAGTCGATACCAAATCAAGGATGGGGTGTGGGGTCGTCGCGGGTCAGGGTCGGGTTAGCGGTCAGGCGCGGGCGGCGGCGATCGCGTTGAGCAGCCGGTTCACCGGCGCCTCGATGGCGAGCTCGTCGGCCAGCCGCACGAGCCGTTCCGGGTCGGCGGGTTCGGCGGGCAGGGCGTCGTTCAGCTGACCGACGGGGACGTCGACCCGGCCGCGCACGGCGTCCGGAGCCAGCGCCAGATAGTCGCGCGCGGCGAGGATCTTGTTCGCCGCGCCGGACGGGAAACCGGGCGAGCCGTCCTCGGCGGCCGTGACGATCTCCTCGACCGTGCCGAACTTGGCGACCAGCGCCGCAGCGGTCTTCTCGCCGACGCCCGGCACGCCGGGCAGTCCGTCGCTCGGGTCGCCGCGTAGCACGGCGAAGTCGGCGTAGTGCGAGGCCGGAATGCCATAGCGCGCCTGCACCTGGTCCGGCCCCATGGCCTCCATCTTCGCGATGCCCTTGCCGGTGTAGAGCACGGTGACCCGGTCGTTGGCGACGGCGAGCAGGTCGCGATCACCACTCACGACCTCCACGGTGTCCTCGTCGCGGGCGCACAGCGTCGCGATCACGTCGTCGGCCTCGAAGCCGTCCGCACCGACGGTGACCATGCCGACCGCGGCCAGCACCTCCATCAGCAACGGTATCTGCGGGATGAGGGCGTCCGGCACGTCCTCTCCGCCGTGCTTGCCGATCCGGTGCGCCTTGTAGGACGGAACGAGCTTGACGCGGAACGCCGGCCGCCAACTCGCGTCCAGGCACGCGACGTGCCGGGTGGGCCGGCGCTTGTCGATCAGGGACGCGGTCATGTCGAGATAGCCGCGGATCGCGTTGACCGGCGTGCCGTCGGGCGCCTTGATCGAATCGGGCAGCGCGTGGAAGGCGCGGAAGTAGAGATTGGCCGCGTCGATGAGCATCAGCATCGAGTCAGTACACCGTCCTGGCCGCATCGGTACTGCCACGCACCACGAGTTCGGTTTCGAGCACGACGTCGTCATCGCCGGCCGGTTGCGTGGTCGCCACCGCGGCGAGCAGGCGGGTGGTCGCGTCGAGCGCCTGCTCGGCGACCGGCTGGCGGATGGTCGACAGATCCATCAGTTCCGCTGTCGGGTGGTCGTCGAAGCCCATGATTGCGACGTCCTCGGGCGAGCGCAGGCCCAGTCGGCGCAGCGCGCGCAGCGCGCCGCTGGCCATCTCGTCGCTCTCGGCGAAGATCGCCGTCGGACGATCGGGCAGCGCCATCAGCGTGCGGCAGGCGTCCTCGCCGCCGGCGATGGTGAAGTAGCCGAGCACCTCGAGTGCAGGGTCCGGTTCGACACCGACCGCCTGGAGCGCCTCGCGGTAGCCGTCGGCGCGGTGCAGCGGGGGAGTGAACCGCATCGGATCGTCGGTGTCGCCGCCGATCAACGCGATCCGACGGTGGCCGAGATCGGTGAGATGCGTGACCGCCCGGCGCGCCGATGCGACATCGTCGATCCGCGTCGAGAGGAACCCGTCACGCTGCAGTCCGAGCAGGCCGACCGGGCAGCCGAGCGACTCGAGCGCCGCGATCTCGTCGTCGCCGAGCACGATGCTCGCGACCAGCACCGCGTCGACGCGCTTGCGCATCGGCATCACGTCGAAGAACCGCTCACGACCGCCCTCGTCGCCCAGGTTGTAGAGCAGCAGGTCGAACCCGGCCTGGCGCAGGGCGGTCTCGACGGTGTCGATCACCTCGGCGAAGAACCAGCGGTTGACGAACGGGACGACCACGCCGACCGTCGCGGTGCGGCCGCTCGCCAGCCGGGCGGCGAACGGTGAGGCGACGTAGCTGAGCTCGGAGGCGGCCTCAAGCACACGATCGCGGGTCGAATTGGCGACGTCCGGCAGCCCGCGCAGCGCCCGCGAGACGGTCGCGATGGATACCCCTGCCCGGCGCGCGACATCCTCGATGCTGGCTGCCATGACGGGACACCCCTTTCATCCGGTCCCGGAAACGTTAACGACCTTCGCTGGCAGACTCTCCCGCGTGCGGACCCTCTATTGCAACGGGCGGGTGTACGACGGAAACCGTTTCGTTGCGCGCGCCATCCTCGTGGACGACGGTTTCATCAGCTGGCTCGGCGAGGACGAGGCGGCCGCAGACGCGGTTGGAGTCCGGGTCGTCGACCTGGCCGATGCGCTCGTCACGCCCGCCTTCGTCGATCCGCACGTGCACTGCACCGGCACCGGCCTGGCACTGACCGGACTCGATCTCAGCGAGACCGCGAGCCTGAGCGAAGCGCTCGCGCTCGTCGAGCGGGCAGCCAGGGCCGGCCGAGGCCGTCCGGTCCTGGGCGGCGGGTGGGACGAGACGCGCTGGCCCGAGCAGCGGCCGCCCACGGCGGCGGAGCTGGACCGCGCAGGCTACGGCGGCGCGGTCTATCTGGCCCGCATCGACGTGCATTCGGCCGCAGTGTCGTCGCAGCTGCTCGCCGGAGTGCGCGATCTGGCCGGATACGACCCGAGCGGACATGTCGCCCGAGTGGCGCACGACACCGCACGGACGGCCGCCCTTGCCGCGCTGACGCCCTCGCAGACAGCCGACCTGCAACGTGCGGCGCTGCGGCATGCGGCGAGCCTCGGCATCGCTTGCGTGCACGAGATGGCCGGTCCGGCGATCTCGTCCGCCGAGGACCTGACCAGCGCGCTCACGCTGGCGCGAGACGAACCCCTGCCCGAGGTCATCGGCTACTGGGGCGAGTTGTTCGGCATCGACACCGCCCGCGAACTCGGTGCGGTGGGCGCCGCCGGTGACCTGTTCTGCGACGGATCGATCGGCTCGCACACGGCCGCCCTCCACGAGCCGTATGCCGACCGGCACGACACCACCGGGATGGTCCGGTTCGACACCGCCGACGTCACCGAGCACGTCGTGCGGTGCGTCGAAGCGGGCCTGCAGGCCGGCTTCCACGCGATCGGGGACGCCGCGGTCGACCAGGTGCTGACCGCGTTCGAGCTGGCGACCGAGCGGATCGGGCGCCCGGCCGGGCCGGGTTCGCGCGTCGAGCACGCCGAATACGTCCGCGACCCGGGCCGGCTCGCCGCATCCGGACTGGTGGCATCGATGCAGCCGATGTTCGACGTGATGTGGGGCGGCCCGGCCGACATGTACACGCAGCGGCTCGGTGCGGCGCGGGCAGCCGCGCTGAACCGGTTCGCCGACCTCGCCGCGGCCGGCGTGCCGCTCGCGTTCGGGTCGGACGCGCCGGTGACCCCGCTCGGGCCGTGGGGTGCGATCCGGGCGGCGGTGCGGATGCACGACCCCGCCGCTGCGGTGTCGGTCGAGACCGCGCTCGCGGCGCACACCGCCGGAGGCTGGCGCGCGGGCGGCCGTCCGGCCGAAGGCCGCCTCGGCATCGGGGCGCCGGCCACCTTCGCGGTCTGGGACAGCCCTGGGCGCGGCCTGCCGGAGCTGGCAGCCGGTGGCGCACTGCCCGGCTGCGTGGCCACCGTCCGGGCCGGTGAGTCGATCTTCGACGCCGGTCTGCCGGCCGGCTGAGAGCCTCCCGACCGTGCCATACGGATACCTAGGTTGACTCGGTGATACTGGTCGGATGACGCGGCACTGGCGACTTCCGGAGCGGGCCACACCGGTCCGCGTCCGCTGGTCGGCACTCGTAGCCGTGCTGGCCGGGCTGGCGGGCGCGGCCGCCTTCCCGCGGCTGGGTATCTGGCCGCTGGCCGTGCTCAGCGTCGCCGGCCTGTCGTGGGCGGTCGAGGGCAGGCGGGCGCGTACCGGCGCGTGGCTCGGGCTGCTCTACGGCCTGGCGTTCTTCGTCCCGCTGCTGCACTGGACCGGCGTGTACGTCGGGCCGGCGCCGTGGCTGATCCTCGCGACCGGCGAGGCCGCATTCATGGCCGGGCTCGGCGCGGTGCTGACGTTGGTGCAGCGACTGCCTGCCGCACCGTTCTGGATCGGCTGTAGCTGGGTGCTCGAGGAGGCGCTGCGAGACCGGCTGCCGTTCGGCGGATTCCCGTGGGGACGGCTCGCGTTCAGCCAGGAGAACTCTCCGCTGCGATGGGCGATTCTCGAAGGGGGCGCGCCGGTACTCGGCTTCGTCGTCGCGCTGCTCGGCGGCGCGCTCGCCGGTGCGGCTTTGTGCGTTCGCCGTCCGCTGCCCCGATGGCAACTGGCCGGCGCGATCGTGCTTCTCGTCGCGGTCCCGGCAGCGACCGAGACGCTGTCCGTGCTCGGGCCGGTCGGGTCGAGCGGCTCGCAACTCTCGGTCGCCGTCATCCAGGGTTCGGTGCCCGACCGCGGGCTCGCCTTCGAGGACCGCGCCGAGCAGGTGCTCGACAACCACGTCGCCGAGACGCTCAAGCTGGCGCGCGAGATCAGGGCCCACCAGGTCACTCGACCGGACCTGGTCGTCTGGCCGGAGAACGCCTCGGACGTCGATCCGCTGGTCGACAAGCAGGCCGGCGCGCTGATCACCAAAGCGGTACGCGCGGTCGGAGTGCCGGTGCTGGTCGGCGCGATCCTGGACGGCCCCGGCCCGACCCATCGGCGCAATGCGGGCATCCTCTGGTCACCGACCACCGGCCCGGGCGCGCAGTACATCAAGCGCCACCCGGTGCCTTTCGCCGAGTACATGCCCTTGCGCAGCCTCGCCGAGAAGGTCAGTTCGGCGGCCAAATTGGTCACCCAGGACATGGTCGCCGGCACCGGCAACGGATTGTTGAGCGGCGGGCCGGCACCGTTGGGCGACGTCATCTGTTTCGAGGTTGCCTACGACGACCTGGTGCAGTCGTCGGTGCGAGCCGGCGCTCAACTGCTCGTCGTCCAGACGAACAACGCGACCTTCGGACACACCTCCGAGACCTACCAGCAACTCGCGATGAGCCGACTGCGTGCGATCGAGACCGGCCGGACCGTGCTGCAGGTCTCGACCACCGGGATCTCGGCGATCATCGACCCGACCGGGACCGTGGTCGCCGAATCCGGCGCGCTGTTCCAGCCGGCCATCCTGGACGCGCGCGTCGACCTGGAGACCGCGCAGACCGACGCGGTGCGATGGGGCGCCGTGCCGGAATGGGTGCTCGCCGGCCTGGCCGTAGCCGCGGCCCTCGCCTCGATCGTGATCTCCGTGTCCGCGCGGCGGCGGGCCGACTCGCCGGACGAACCCACTCCGACCCGAACCGAAATGGCAGGACTGTAGACATCGTGACCGACTCCCGCGTGCTCGTGATCATCCCGACGTACAACGAGAGCGAGAACGTCGAACGGGTGATGTCGCGCCTGTTCGCGGCCGTACCGCACGCGCACGCCCTCGTCGTCGACGATGCGAGTCCGGACGGCACGGGCAAGCTCGCCGAAGTCGTCGCCGAGACCGACGAGCGAGTGCACGTCCTGCACCGGCCCGGCAAGGCCGGTCTCGGTGCGGCCTATGTCGCCGGCTTCGACTGGGGGCTCGAGCACGGCTTCGACGTGTTGGTGGAGATGGACGCGGATGGTTCGCACGCGCCGGAGCAGTTGCCGCGCCTGCTCGCCGCGCTCGACTCGGCAGACATGGTGCTCGGCTCGCGCTGGGTGCACGGCGGCGCGATAGTCAACTGGCCGCGCCGGCGCGAGGCGCTCTCACGCGGCGGCAACCTGTACGTGCGGCTGGCACTCGGGATCGATCTGCAGGATGCCACCGGTGGGTATCGCGCCTACCGGCGCGCTGTGCTGGAGGGCATCGACTACCGAGCGGCGACCTCACAGGGCTACTGCTTCCAGGTCGACCTGGCCTGGCGCGCGCTGCGCGCCGGGTTCCGGGTCGTCGAAGTGCCGATCACGTTCGCCGAACGGGAGCGCGGTGAGTCCAAGATGACCGGTGCGATCGTGCGCGAGGCGTTCCGGAAGGTGACCGGTTGGGGCATCCAGCACCGGACCGGTCAGCTGCGCGGACGACTCGGGGCCCGTGACGAGGCGCCGCGTCCCGGCGCCCCGGGCTGAAGCCGGGGCGCTTAAAAGCAGAAACCGCCCGGGACGGGGGTCCGGGCGGATTTCTACGGATGTTTGTCGGTGTGGTGGCTGGTGCGTCCAGGTCGCTCGGTCAGGCACTCTTCTGTCCGCGGCGGGCCCGCAGGACGTCCAAGCGCTCAGCGAGCACTTCCTCGAGGTCGGCGATCGAACGCCGCTCCATCAGCATGTCCCAGTGGGTCCGAACCGGCTTGACCTTCTTGGCCTCCGGCTCAGGACCGTCGATGAGCAAGCCGCTCGTCCCGTCGAGCCGGCATTCCCAGGTGGTGGGAATCTCCGCCTCTTCGGCGAACGGCACGGTGAACTCGTGGCCACGCTGGCAGCGGTAGGCCGCCATGTTTCGTGGTGCGGGTTCTGCTCCGTACTCGGTCTCGTAGCTGATCGCGCCCAGCCGACTGCCACGCAGCGTGCGGTCTGCCATTGTCAGCACCTCCTGGACGGGTCTTGTATCGGCACGGAATCCGCTTCCCCAGCGCCGGATCCCGGCGCCGCGTTACGGCGTCTGCTGCCGGATCTCATACCGGCACCCAGTAGAACGAATTCCCGATAGTGAATGATTCCCTGAACAGTGTGTTCGGTAACCCACCGCCACCGGGAACTCTCAGGCTGCCGCATCGTTCGCCAGCACCGAGATCCCCGCAGAATCGAGGCCCAGCATTGCCTACCGTGCCCCGTCTCGGCCGACGATCCGGCAAGAACATCGGTGCTGTCCTTAGCTCTTACGCTCCGGAGGCCGGTTCGGTTCCGAACTTGCGCACACTCTTACCTTCCCCTCAGGCAATCGTCGTCGGATTCGGGGTCGGCCGGGTTGCCCTCGGCGGCGTGTTCCTGGCCGCGCCTGTGCTTTCGACGCGGATGCTCGGGTTGGACACCGCGACGGCCAAGCGGGTGCGGTTCCTGGCCCGGATGGCGGCAGCGCGCGACATCGGGCTGGGAGCGGGCACCCTCGCCGCCGGGCCGACCCCGGCAGCGGTGCCGTGGCTGCTCGCCGGCGCGGGGGCCGACGTCGTCGACGCCACGGTCATCCTGGGTGCGATGCGATCCGGTACGACACGCGGTCTGCCGGCGCTCGGCATCTCGGCCGGCGCCCTAGGCGCCGCCGTGCTCGGCGTGCGGGCCGCACTGTCGCTGCGCCGCCGATAGGCCGAAGGCCCTGGCGGGTCACCGTCCGGTCGGCTCGGCCCGAGCCACCGCCTGCTGGGCCGCCTCGACCGGCACGCGCAGCAGCAGGACGAACCCGACCACGAAGAAGATCGCGAGAGAGACGAGCGCACCCCGGTACGACCCGGTGTTCTGGTAGGTCAGCCCGAAGACGAGCGGCCCGAGCCAACTGGTTCCGGAGTCGGAGATCTCGTAGAACGAGAAGTACTCGGCCTCGGCGCCGGAGGGGATCATTCGCGAGAACAGCGCGCGGGAGAGCGCCTGGCTGCCGCCGAGCACCACAGCGATGACGACTGCGAGCGCGAAGAACTCCCACACCACTCGCGCCTGGAGGAAGTACCCCGCGGCGACGCAGCCGATCCACACGATCAACGAGCCGAGCACGACCTGCTTCGCGCCGAACCGGCCGGCGAGACGGCCGAGCCACAGTGCGCCGGCGAAAGCGACGAACTGCACCAGCAGGATCGCAGTCAGTAGCACGGTGTCGGACAGGTGCAACTGCTTGTCGCCGTATTGCGCGGCCACAGTAGTGACGGTCTGGATGCCGTCGTTGTAGATCAGGAAGGCGATGAGGAACGAGAGGGTGAGCGGGAAACCGCGCACGTGCCCGAGCGTGGTGCGCAACTGTCGGAACCCGGCCGTGAGCACGTTGCCACTGGTCGTACGCGTGCCCTTGCCGATGATGCGAGGCAGCCGCCGCCGCACGGGGAGTGACCAGATCGCCCACCACACTCCCGATGCGCACAGCGAGATCCGGGCGAGCGTCGCAGTGCCGACGAACAGGCTCAGCACGAACGACATCGCGAGCAGCGTGCCGCCGCCCACGTACGCGATGGCCCAACCGGTCGACGACACCCGGTCGCGCTCGTCAGACGTCGACAGATCGACCAGCAACGAATAGCTGACCACGATCGAGCAGCTGTAACCGAGGAACGCGAGTGCGTACAGCGTCGCGCCGAGCTTCCAGTCGCCGCGTCCGACAAAGACCATCGCGACGCACGCGGCCGCGCCGAACCAGCCGCAGCCGAGCATGATGTCGCGCTTGCGGCCGGTTCGGTCGGCGATCGCACCGACGAGCGGCATGAGGACGACAAGCACGATCGTCGCGGCGCTCACCGTGTAGACGAACAGGCTGCCCGGCGCGATCGGGATGCCGAGCACGTGGACCCGACCGTGCTTGCCGACCGCGTCCTGCGTCACCGACGTGAGGTAGCGCGACATGAATACCGTCGTCACGAGCGTCGGGAAGGTTTGGCTCGCCCAGCCGTAGAGGTACCAGCCGCGTCGGGTGCGATCGGCGGTCATGACCATTGACCGCGGGATTCGAGCACGGTTCGCAGCAGGTCGGCCCGGTCGGTCATGATCCCGTCGACGCCGAGGTCGAGCAGCCGATGCATCTCTGCCTCGTCGTTGACCGTGAAGGCGTGCACTTGAACGCCGGCCGCGTGCGCAGCTGCCACGAACGTGGTGGTGACGAAAGGGTGGCCACGCACTCTGGCCGGTGCCTGCACGCAGCGGATGCCCTGTGCGCGCAGTCGGCGCGCGATGCGCAGCGTGACTACCGCGCGGGGCCCGACCGAGGCGCAGACCGTCGGGCCCAGCGCGCGCCGCACGGCAGCGATGCGCCGTGCCGAGAACGCGGCGACGCACACCCGGTCGATCGCACCCGCACGACGGATCGCCTCGATTGCCGGCCGGACGGACGAGGCCGCCTTGACGTCGATGTTCACGCGTGCCTGTGGCCAGGTGACCAGCACATCGGAGAGCAACGCGAGCGGTTCGCGGCCGCGAATACGTGCACGCCGCACGTCGTCCCAACGCATCTGGCCGATGAGTCCGGAGGCATCGGTGAGCCGGTCGAGCCGGGCATCGTGATAGGCGAGCGCGACGCCGTCCGCCGTCACGCGGACGTCGGTCTCGAGGTATCGGTAGCCGAGATCGATGGCGCGCTGGAAGGCGGCCATCGAATTCTCGGCGCCGTCCGGTGCGAACCCGCGATGGGCGAACGCGATCGGCGTCGGCCCGTCGAGGAAGGCCACTGCCTAGCCCAGCAACAACGACCGCAGATGGCGTACCGGCGGTGACCCGTGTCCGAGGATCCGGTCGTGCAGGTCGCCCTCACGCCAGTCGGGATGGGCGCGGTGCAGGTCGAGGGCGAGATCGCGGACCTCGCAGTACCCGACGTAGTACGTGCACAGCTGGGTCGAGGTGAGTTGCACCCGGCGCCACTTCTCGGCGGCTTCGCCGTCCTCCTGGTAGCCGCGGTTCTTCATCAGGTCTAGCGCGGTCGCCTCGTCCAGGTCGCCGCAGTGGAAACGGATGTCGAGGATGCAGTTCAGGGTGCTGCGCAACTGCATCTTCAGTTGCTGCAGGCGCAACGCACTCGCGGCACGGTCCGACGTGTCGCTGCGGTACCCACGCAGCGCCATCAGCTCCTCGGCGTACACCGCCCAGCCCTCGATGAACGAACCACTGCCGAACACCGCCCGGATCGGTGTCGATGCGCGGTGGCGGTTGGAATGCATCAGCTGCAGTGCATGGCCCGGCATCGCCTCGTGCACGGTGAGGTCGTGCAGCATGTGCTTGTTGTATTCGCGGTAGTACGAGGCGATCCGCTCGGCCGGCCATCCTTTCGGGGTCGGCGATACGGCGAACTGCGTGGGCAACGGCTCCATCTCGAGCGGTCCCGACGGATTGCAGTACGCGCCGGCCACACCGCGGTCGATCTCGGGCATCTCGATGATGTCGATCGGGTCGTCGTAGACCGTCATCAGCTTGTGCTTGCGCACGAACTCGGTCGTCTCGACGAGCGCTTCGCGGCACAGCGGAAGGATGGTCTCGTCGGTCGCCACGTCGCGGGCGAGTTCGTCGAGCGCCTGGCGGATCGTGGTCGAGTCGGGCGTCGCGATGCCGGCGAATCGACCGGCCTCTTCGGTGAGCTGGGTCGTGATGCGATCAAGATCGGCCTCGGCGCGGGCGAGCAGGTCCTCGGGGATGAACTGCGTGTCGAGTGCGAGCGCCAGCTTGGCGCGGAAGTGGTCGGCACCGATGCGCGGGTCTCGCTCGGCGGACTCGAGCTGTTCACGCAGCCAGTGCTGATGTTCGGACAGGGCTGTTCGCGCGGTCGCCGCTTCTGGGCCGAACTCGCTGCCTGCTTCTGTCGCGAGTTCCGGAAGCACCTCGTCGATCAGCGCGATCGTGCCGTCGAATTGCGCGATCGCAGTTTCGACGTGGACCGCGGGCATGGTGCGCAGCCGGTCACGCGCGGCAGTGAGGTAGGCGGGGATCGCCGACAGTCGCGCCCGCGCCGACAAGAGACGCTCGGCCGCCGGTGCGAACGGGCGGGACGCCAGCGCGTACAGCGCGGTACCCGGGTTGTGCAGCATCGGGTTCCACGAGGCCTCGTCGATCTCGTCGAGCTCGAACAGTTCCGCGGTCAACGCCGTGCGCAGCACCTCGGCGTCGACGCGTTCGTCGAGATCGCTGAGGTCGGCGGCATCAAGGGTTGCGAGTTGCACGCGAAGCTCGGCTGCTCGCGACTCGGCGGCGTCACGAGAAGGATTGTCGAGTTCGTGATCGTGACTGTGGTCGCCGAGCAGCGTCGCCTCGACCGGATGTGCGGCCAGCCAACTGTCGAGCGTGGATGCCGCGAAGTCGGCGAATGGTGAGCTCACTCGTCAGACGTTAGTTCCTTGCGCAGTAGCTTGCCGGTAGCGTTGCGCGGCAACTCGTCGACGAATTCCACCTCGCGCGGAACCTTGTGTCGTGCGAGTTCGGACTTCACGTGCTGCTTCACGTCGTCCTCGGCGAGCGATGCGCCGTCGTTGAGCACGACGAATGCCTTCAAGCGCTGGCCGAAGTCCTCGTCCTTCACCCCGATGACTGCAGCATCAGCAATGTCGGGATGTTCGAGGAGCAGGTTCTCGACCTCGGCCGGGAAGACGTTCTCGCCGCCGCTGACGATCATGTCGTCGTCGCGGCCGTCGATGAAGAGCAGCCCGTCCTCGTCGAAGTGGCCGACGTCGCCGGACGACAGCAGCCCGTCGATCTCGTCCTTGGAACCGCCGCCGGTGTAGCCGCTGAACTTCAGCCCGCTGCCGACGAAGATCCGCCCGGTCTCGTTCGGCTTCGTGATCCGTTTGCCGTCGTCGTCGTAGAGGCGAACCGTGCAGCCGACCGGCACGCGCCCGACCGTGCCCGGTGCCTGCTTCCAGTCAGCCGGGGTGGCGACGGTGGCGACGGCGACCTCGGTCGAGCCGTAGAGGTTGTAGACGACATCGCCGAACAGGTCCATGGCGTGGTTGCCGTTCTCGGGCGGCACCGCAGAGCCGGCCAGGAAAATGATCTTCAGTGCGCTCATGTCGTACTTCTTGATCTCGTCGTCGCCGAGTTGCAGCAGCCGTTGCAACATCGTCGGTACCAGGACGAGTGTTTCGCACTTGTATTCCTGCATCATTTCGAGCGTCTTGCGCGGATCGAACTTGCGCCGCGTCACAGTGGTCGAGCCGAGCGCGAGAGTGAGCAGGAACTGCGAGAAGCCGGTGCCGTGGAACAGCGGCGCACCGAAGAAGGTGCGCTCCTTCAGGCCGAGCGGGATCCGGTCGAGGAACTGGGCCGCCGCGAACGGCGAGCTGACCTGCCGTGAAGCTCCCTTGGGCGTTCCGGTCGTACCGCTGGTCAGCAGCACGAGACCGCCGACGGTCTTGGGCCGGGGGAGGTGCTCCTTGCTCGAGCCCTCGATCAGCGACTCGAGGGTGGTGTGCTTCTGCTCGCCGTCGTCGTCGGTCCACGCGAGGTAGCGCGGCACGTCGTCGGGCACCTCGCCGAGGACCTCGCTGAACTCGACGTCGTAGACGAGGATGTTCGCGCCCTCTCGTTCGACCACTTCTGCGAACTGCGGCTTGGCGAAGCCGGTGTTCATCAGGAGCAGCTTCGCGCCGAGCTTGCCGGCTGCGAACATGGTCTCGATCAGCCCGCGATGGTCGCGGCACAGCACCGCGATGACCGACGTGTCGTCGAGGCCGTCCTTCTGCCAGGCACGCGCGAGCGCGTTCGACCGCCGGTCGAGATCGCCGAAGGTCAGTTCGCCGATCTCGTCGACCAGACCGAGGCCGTCCGGATCGCGGTGCGCGGCGATGCGGATCGCACCCGCGACCATGCCCCACTGCTTCATGTTCAGCAACGCACGAACGGTGTCCTGCGGCCGGTTCAGCGGGGCCAGCCCGGTGCGCAGCAGGACCGCGGCCTCCTGAGCGGTCGTCGGCAGTCGACGCACCTGCTGCCACGCGAGATCCAGGTCGAGCTTGGTCATCGGCCACTCCTCGAAGGCGGGACGGGCACCCAACTGACACGTGTTACTACCCGACACGTGCACCTGCCAACCGTGCCACAAGCAAGGCGATCCGGCCCGTCGAGGTCCCTCCGGCCGCGGCCGGCAAGGCCTGACAGTTCGCCTAGACCACGTCGTCCGTCTCTCAGGCCGATCTCTCTACGATCTTGCCGGACCCACCGGGAGGATTTTGTGTCTCGACAATCTCGCACCTGCCTTGCCGTTCTCGGCGCCGTGACCGCGATCGTCAGCCTGTGCGGGGCCGGTGTGCCGGCCGCGGCGGATTCGACGCCGGCGCAGTCGGCACGCAGCCACGTACCGGTCATCACCGCGCTGTCGGTGAAGGGGGGTACGCCGCGCGGGGGCACCGGCCTGATCATCACGGGCAGACACCTCGGTAAGCCGACGTCGGTCCGCTTCGGCGGGGTGAAGGCGAGCGACTTCTCCCGGCGCGGTGACGGCTCGATCTATGCGGTCACTCCCGCGCACGCGTCCGGCACGGTGCATGTCCAGATCGTGACTGCATCCGGCCGTACCGCGGCGAACGCCGCATCGCGCTACGTCTACGTCGTCCCGTCCCGCGGTGCAACTGCGACCTGGTCGGCGCCGCGCATCGCAGGCGCGGCCTCGGGCGGTCTCGACGCGGTGCAGTGCCCGGCCGTGACGTTCTGCGTCGCGGCGGACGGTTACGGAAATGTCGCCTACTTCGACGGCTCGTCCTGGAGTAAGCATCACAAGGTCGACGGCAGGGCCCTCTACGAATTGTCATGTCCCACTCGCACGTTCTGTATGGCGATCGACAGCCAGGGCCGCACGCTTCAGTTCGATGGCAGCGGCTGGACACAACCCCAGCCGCTGTTGGCGAACGGTCAGGTCACCCTGTCATGTGGGTCGGCGACACTGTGCGTGGCGATGCCCCAGGTCGATCAGTACAGGTACTTCGACGGCTCGACCTGGAGCGCGCACCAGGCGGTTCCCGATCTGCCAGCTGGCGAGCAGACGGACGGGTTCTCGTGTGGACCGTCGCGCTGCGTCGTCGGCACAACCGCGGTCGGCGACACCACGCCGGCCCACCTGTTGGGGTTCGACGGTTCGGCGTGGACCGACCTCGGTGAGTACCAGGTGCGTGATGAGAACGACGATTTCGCGGCGGTCTCGAAGGTGTCGTGCCCGACCGACCAGTTCTGCGCGCTGTTCGACAGCGCGGACTCGGTGTCGTTCCTGAACGGGTCGACCGTGTCGCACACGCGGACCATCAGTGGCGACGACCTGTCCTCGCCGCTGTCCATCTCCTGCTCGTCGCCGACCTTGTGCATGCTGGTGAACGAGGACGACGACGCGGCGGACGCCGTCCTCTACGCGGGGCACGGCTGGCACGCCGTGCCCGGGCAGCGGCTCAGCGACGACGAGCGGAGTGTGTCGTGCGGGGGCGCGTCGCTGTGCGTCGTCACAGCCGACGGCCTC